>JAZGBC010000133.1:0-7035 GCA_036444495.1 Kiloniellales bacterium | reverse complement strand
TTGGGTCCGAG
The DNA here is from genome assembly GCA_036444495.1 of Kiloniellales bacterium. Taxonomy (GTDB): domain Bacteria; phylum Pseudomonadota; class Alphaproteobacteria; order Kiloniellales; family J153; genus JAZGBC01. The sequence continues at coordinate 7,024 of JAZGBC010000133.1, read as the reverse complement.
CAGCGCGTAGAACTCCCCCGCGCGGACCGTCAGATCGAGGCCGTCGAGCGACGGCCGGTCGAAGTGCTTCACGAGGCCCTTGAGCTCGAGGGCGGCGGCTGGACGGTCTCGATCTGTCGGTCCGCGCGGGGGAGTTCTACGCGCTGCTCGGCCCCAACGGCGCGGGCAAGACCACTACCTTGCGGATCGTGGCCGGGCTTCTGCGGCCCGACGCCGGTTCCGTCTCGGTGCTCGGGATTGACGCGCTGAGCAACCCGGTAGAGGCGAAGCGTCTGATCGCCTGGGTCTCCGACGAGCCCATGATCTACGACAAGCTGACGCCCTTCGAGTATCTGGAATTCGTTGCCGGGCTGTGGAGCATGGAACCGGCAAGCGCCGAGGTGCGGGCGCGCGAGCTGATCGAGTGGCTCGACCTTGGGCCCCATGCCCACGAGCGTTGCCAGGGATTCTCCAAGGGCATGCGCCAGAAGGTGGCGCTGGCCGGTGCGCTGGTGCACGAGCCGCGCCTGTTCATTCTGGACGAGCCCCTGACCGGGCTCGACGCGGGTTCGGCCCGCCAGGTGAAGGATGTGCTCACGGAGCGCGTGCGCGGCGGCGCCACCGTCATCCTGACCACCCATATTCTCGAGGTCGCCGAGCGCATGGCCGAACGCATCGGCGTTATCGACAAGGGGCGTCTGATTGCCGAGGGCACGCTCGAGGAGCTGCGCCGGCAAGCTGGCGGGGCCGGCGGCAGCAGCCTGGAGGACGTCTTTCTCGACCTGGTCGCGCAGCAGAGCAGCGCCGCGTGAGCCAGCCGGCGACCTTGACCTGGTTCGCCCGGCACGAGACGCGCCTGCTCTGGCGCCGCTGGATCTCCATGATGACCGCGGGAAAACGCAGCCGCGAGCCCATCCTCGCCGTCGTGGCCGTGGTCTTTGTGGCGCTGATACACCTGTTTGCCTATTACCTCATCGCTCCGGTCGCCGAAGCCGGCATAAGCCCGGACAAGACGACGCTGGTCGTCTTGACGGGGGCCGCGTTTCTGTCCTGCTCGCTCATGCTGTCGCAGGCCATGGAATCGGTGACGCGGGCCTTCTATGCGCAGGCGGACCTGGATCTCATCCTGTCCTCGCCGGCCTCCGCCCGCCGCATCTTCGCCGTGCGCATGATGGCGATCGCACTTTCAACCACGCTGTTGACGACGGTGCTGGCCGGCCCCTTCATCAACGCCCTGGTGATCTACGACGGCTCCCGGTGGTTCGCCGCCTACGGCGTAATTCTGGCGCTGGGCGCTCTCTCGGCCGGCTTTGCCATCGCGGTGACGGTGGCGCTGTTCCGATGCCTGGGCCCCAAACGGACGCGGCTGATCTCCCAGATCGTCTCCGCCGTGGTCGGCGCCGGCTTCGTGATCGGGGCGCAGGCGGCGGCGATCATCTCCACCGGCAGCATTTCGCGCTTTAACTTCCTTCGCTCGGAGGACTTTCTCGCGCGCGCTCCCGAGGCGGCCCACTTCTTCTGGTGGCCCGCCCGCGCCACCATGGGGAACGTGACCGCGCTCACCGTGATGCTGGGGATCGGCTTGAGCCTGCTCGCCCTGGTGATCCTGGTTTTCTCGGCGAACTTCGGCGATCACGTCGTCGCCGCATCGGGCGAGGCCTACGAGAGCAAAAAACAGCAACACCGCCTCGCCGTGTTCCGCCCGGCCTCCACGGGTCATGCCCTGCGGCGCAAGGAATGGATGCTGCTGCGCCGCGACCCCTGGCTGATGTCGCAGACGCTGATGCAGATCCTCTATCTCCTGCCGCCGGTCCTGCTCCTGTGGCGCAACTTCGGCGACGACCTGGGCGGCCTCCTGATCCTGGTGCCGGTCATCGTCATGGCCTCGGGCCAGCTCGCGGGCGGGCTCGCCTGGCTCGCGGTGTCCGGCGAGGACGCGCCGGACCTGGTGGCCTCGGCGCCGATTACAGAGCGCGCCGTTATCGTGGCGAAGATCGAGGCGGTGCTGGGCGCCGTGGCCATCGTGATCGCGCCGCTGCTCGTCGCCATCGCCATCGCCGCGCCGATGATCGCCGCCGTCGCGCTGCTCGGCGTCGCCGTCTCCGCCTCCTCGGGGACCATGATCCAGATCTGGTTCCGCGCCCAGGCGAAACGCAGCAACTTCTGGCGCCGGCAGACCTCCTCGCGCATCGCAACCGTGGCGGAGGCGCTCTCGTCCATCCTCTGGGCCGCCACCGCCGCGCTGGTGGCCGCGGGTAGCTGGTTCGCCCTGGGCTCGGCCCTGATCGCGCTCCTGACCCTGGCCGGCGCCTGGCTGGTCAGGCCGCGCCAGGCCAACGGGACCTAATCCCCCAGGTCGCTGAAGCGGCCTTCGCGCCAGGCGAGCGCGGCCTTCAGGCTCTCCTTGCGCACGATCTCGCTGAACTCGCGGCGTTCCGGGCTTTGCAGGATCTCGATGGCGACCGCCGTGTCGAGGCCCATGTCGAGCGCCTGCATGAGCCCCATCATTTCATAGGTCCGGTTCACCGAGCGCTTGGTGAGGCGCACCGTCTCCGGGTCCATGACCGCGATCCGGCGCGCCAGCTCCAAGGCCGCGTTCAGGTGCCGGCCCTGGGGCACCACGCGGTTGACCATGCCCATGGCGAGCGCCTCCCCGGCGTCGATGCGGTCCTCGCCGGTGAGCAGGAACTCCTTGGCCCGCTTCGGGCCCGCCAGCCAGGGCATGAGCAGGACCAGCGAGGCGCTGCCGAACTTGAGCTCCGGCTCGCCGAAGCGCGTGCCCTCCGCGGCCACGGTCATGTCGCAGGCCATGGCCAGGTTGAAGCCCCCGGCGACGGCGTAGCCGTGCACGGCGGCGATGGTCGGCTTCCGCGCGTGCCAGAAGCCCATGATCATGTCGAAGTCGGCCTTGAGCACCGCGCGCCAGGCTTCCTCGCCCTCGGGCGCCTCGGCGGCGTCCTCCTTGAGGTCGAAGCCGGCGCAGAAGGCGCGCCCCTCGCCGCAGAGGACGATGGCGCGTATCTCCTCGTCGCCGTCCAGCGCGCCGAGCGCCGCCGGGATTTCCGCCACCATGGTCTTGTCGATGGCGTTCAGGCGGTCGGGCCGGTTCAGCTTGATGATTCCCACGGGCCCGCGCCGTTCCGTGACAAGGGTCTCGTAGGCCGGATCGGACATGTGGGGCGGCTCCTTGGTATTAGATGACCGGCGGGTCGGCCTCGGCGCGGGCCCAGTCGGGCTGAAAGCCGAGCACGCGCGCGCCCGCCGGGATCGCCGGGTTGAACAGGGCGTTGTGCCAATAGGTCGCCTGGTAGGCGGCGTGCGCCTCGGGCAGCTCGCGCAACCGGCAGGGCAGGCGGTAGCTCTGGCTGTACTGCGCGAAGGCGAGAGAGCAGGCGCCCGCCTCAATCAGCTTCGCCGCGATCTCCGAGTCCGGCCCGAAGAGCGCGGTGAGTTCGTCGGAGAAGTCCCGGGGATGCTGGTAATAGGTGGCGGACAGTGTCTTGACCGCGTCCTTGTAGCGGATCGCCGGGTCCCGGGTGCGCCGGAACAGGTGACGGAACTCGGCGGTGGTCTCGCCGGGCTCGCTCCTGACGATGAGCAGGGTGATGCGGCCGAGGGAGTCGCCTGCGCCCTGGATCGCCACTTCCGGGCGCATGCCCGAGGTGGGCTGCCCGCCGGCCTCGCGTACCGCGAGCTGGCGCAGGCGGCATTGCCAGCCCAGGAAATGGTCGCGCAGGGCGGCCTGCGCCGCCTCCAGGCGCACGACCTGTCCCAAATCCTCGCCGCCGCTTGTTTGACCCATGGGCTTTACTCTAGGGGGGCTGTGCTGACTCAGGCGCGACGCACGGCGGGCGTGGGGGTTTCTTCTTCCGCTACGGCGAAGTCCCGGTCGTGCTGCAGCGAGGGGATCATGGCGCGCGCTTTCGCCACCTCGGCCGGGTCGATCCCGGCGATGATGAATCCGGCGTCCGCGCCGCCGTCGGCCAGCACCCGGCCCCAGGGATCGACGATCAGCGAATGGCCGTAGGTCTCGCGCCCGCCGCCATGTGTGCCGTACTGGCAGGGCGCGAAAACGTAACAGCCGGTCTCGATGGCGCGCGCCCGCAGCAGGAGGTGCCAATGGGCCTCGCCCGTGGTCTTGGTGAAGGCCGCGGGCACCACGAGATAGCTGGCCCCGGCCTGGGCGAGGCTCCGGTAGAGCTGGGGAAAGCGCAGGTCGTAGCAGACCGTCATACCCAGGCTGCCCCAGGGCGTATCGGCGAGCACCGCCTCGTTCCCGGGCTCGATGTAGGCCGATTCCCGGTAGCTCTCCCCGCCCGCCAGATCCACGTCGAACATGTGAATCTTGTCGTAGCGCGCGGCGATCCCGCCCTTGGGATCGATCATGTAGGAGCGGTTAGTGACCTTGTCCGCGCCCGCCTTGATGGCGAGCGAGCCGAGCAGCAGCCAGACGCCCAGCTCTTGCGCCAAGTCCCGGTAGTGCGGCAGGCCCGGGTGCTCGTCTTCGCTGAGCGCGCCCACGACGAAGAGGTCGTCGCTCGCCTGCAGGCAGGTGAAGTACTCGGGCAGGCAGATCAACTCGGCGCCTTCCGCCTGTGCCGCGCGCAGCAGATCGCTCGCCTCCGCCATGCTGGGTACGATCTCCGGACCCGCGCTGTTCTGGATGCAGGCGGCCTTGAAGGGCTGGGGCATGGGCGCTCCTCACGAATTACAAGTTTCATACTTTAACGGACAAGACGAGTACGCGCACTGATAACTGCCTTCATGCGAGGCTACCGGAGACGGCGGAGGGAACCTTTTCCAACAGCGGTGCAATCTGGTTACCATCGCCATGAATTCGATGGTTATCCGGGAAATATCGGCTTTATCCATGACATCAGGCAGCGGCGATTTTCCGACGGATCGGCATGGCTGGGCGGAACTCCTGCCGGAACGGCAAGCGAGCCCGCCTTTACGTGGAGCTCACAGGGTCGCCTGGGCGGTGATCGGGGCCGGAGTGACCGGTCTCGCCTGTGCCCGCCGTCTGGCCGAGTTGCATCCCGATCGGGAAATCATGCTGCTGGAAGCGCGTTTGGTTGGCCAAGGCGCCTCGGGGCGCAATTCCGGTTTTGCCGTCGCCGTCAGTCATTTCGCTGGCGGCCTCGATGCCGACGAGATGGCGAACTATCGCCGGATCAATCGCATCAACCAGGCCGGTCTGGATCTGTTGCGGGTGCAAGTCGCCACGTCCGCGATCGACTGCCAATGGCAGGAAGACGGCTTTCACCATACCGCCGCCGATCGGCGGGCCATTCGAGAATGCGGCACTTTCCTGCGCTACCTCGAGGCGTTGGAGATCGCGCATACGCCGCTCGATGGGTCGGCCTTGAACGCGCGTCTGGGCACCGCGCTTTACCGAGCCGGCGTTCACGTCCACCAGGGGGTTCTCCTGCAACCGGCGGCCTTGGTGCGCGGACTGGCGGACAATTTGCCCGCCAATGTCAGGCTCCACGAACGAAGCCCGGTGCTCGGGATCGAGAAGGACGCGCCGCTGACCCTCAAGCTTCCAGATGGCGAAGTGCGGACCGATAAACTTGTTTTGGCGGCCAACTACGAGGCGGCGAAACTTGGTTATCTCAGCCGCTATCTGATCGGCAGCACCCTGTCGGGCAGTTTCACGCGGGTCTTGAACGATGAAGAGCTTGCCAGCCTCGGCAGCCTGAGAGAATGGGGGAGTCTCTCGCTGCACGGCGGCGGCGCGACCCTGCGCTTGACGGCGGATCGGCGATTGTGCCTGCGCAACGCGGCGGAATATAACGGCGCCGCTTTGCTGTCCGACAGGCAATTGGCGGCCCGGCAATCCATCCATCGGGCCGGGTTCGAGAAGCGCTTTCCGAAACTGGCGCATGTACCGTTCGAATATGCCTGGTCCTGTGTCGAAGGGATCAGCCGCAACGGCACCAATTTTTTCGGCCGCCAAGCTGACAACATCTATCTCGCGGGCGGCTATAACGGTTCCGGCGTCACTCGGGGCACGGCCTTCGGTACGGCGCTCGCGGACTATGCCAGTGGCGGTCAGTCACCGCTGATCGACGATTGCCTGGCCTCGGCGCCCGGCGCCTGGATTCCACCCAGGCCCTTCCTCGACATCGGCGCCCTTCTGACTGTCCGGTCACGTTTCCGGGGCGTCGGCTTGGATCGATGACCGCCACGTCCAGCAATATTTATCTATGACACCGTCGTCGGTGCCCTGGGCCTGGGCCTCCCGAAGTTCGCTTCTGACCGTAATCAAGCAATTGTGTCGATGAGGTTGGGTCGGCAAGGTAGGATAGCTTCATTCAAAACGCTTGCAGGTGATTTCGTGTAGGCCCGTGCATGGGAGAGGGACCATGAAATGCCGATCTGTCGTTGCCGCTTTCGTCTTGGCCTTGGTGGCGCTCGCGCAATCCGCTGCCGCCGAAGAGCTGCGCAAGACGCTTTCAACGTTTAAGGACTGCGAGCTATGCCCCGAGATGGTGGTCATTCCGGCGGGGAGTTTCATGATGGGTTCACCGGCTGACGAACCGATTCGTGGAAAAAACGAAGGCCCGCCGCGCCAAGTAAATATCGCAAATCCATTCGCCGTTGGGAAATTCGAGGTGACCTTCGACGAATGGGATGCTTGCGTGGCGGCCGATGGTTGCGACGACGACAGACTTGGCGATCGCGGTTGGGGTCGTGGTCGAAGTCCGGTCATCCTCATCTCCTGGGACGATGCGAAGGCTTACGTGGATTGGCTGTCCGAAAATACGGGCCAACCCTATCGTCTGCCTTCGGAAGCGGAGTGGGAATACGTGGCGCGTGCCGGAACCACGACACCCTTCTCGACAGGCCAGGTTATCACCACGGATCAAGCAAATTTTAACGGAACCTATACCTATAACGGCTCCAGCAAGGGGGCGTATCGTAAAAAAACTACAATAGTTGGGTCGTTTCCGGCTAATGCCTTCGGTCTGCATGACGTGCACGGCAATGTGGTGGAATGGGTGGCGGACTGCACGAACGACAACTATCACGCTGCACCGGT
>JAZGBC010000132.1:0-7315 GCA_036444495.1 Kiloniellales bacterium | reverse complement strand
GGCAAGGACTAGGCGTTTATACTGCTAATCTCCCATTTCCCAGGCGAACCGGATATTACACCAAAGGCCCTTGATCATGAGCGGAATAGAAACCCTGCTGAACGGCTTTCGAAAATTCCGCGAAATGTATTTCGAGAAGGCTCCGGGCTTGTACCGAAACCTGCTTAGCCAAGGCCAGAACCCGCGCTTCGCGGTAGTGGCCTGTTCGGATTCACGGGTCGATCCGGCGATCGTCCTGCAGGCTGAGCTGGGTGACATTTTCGCCGTGCGCAACGTCGCTGCCTTGGTGCCGCCCTATGAGGAGGACGGACACTATCACGGCACCAGCGCGGCGCTGGAATTCGCTGTCACGGGACTGGGCGTCGAGCATATCATCGTCATCGGTCATGCCCACTGCGGTGGCGTCGCCGCCATGGTCCGCAAGCAAGAAGGCGGCGATGTCGGCGGCAAGTTCATGACAGCCTGGACCGATCTGCTGCGTGAGGCGCGTGAACGCGCCTTGGCGATCGATCCGGGGCTTGATGGCGACGCCTTGCTGGGCGCCTCGGAACGTCAGTCGGTGCGGCTGTCACTCGATAACCTGACCACCTTCCCGTTCGTCCGCCAGGCGATGGCGGCCGGCAATTTGAGCCTGCACGGCTGGTATCTCAACATCTTCGAGGGAGCCCTCGAGATCTGGAACCCTGACACCGAAACCTTCGAACGGCTAAACTAGCGGACTGACCGGAACAAAAATTCAACACCGGCCCCGAGCCGGCGGAAACGGCAAGGGAGGGTTGGTATAGGCACCATGCACAACATCGCGCTGATGGCCCGCTTCAACGCCTGGGCCAACGAGCGGCTCTACGATTGCGTCGCCGGCATCTCCGACGAGGCCTATCGAGAGGACCGCAAGGCCTATTTCGGCTCCATCCACAACACGCTCAATCACCTGCTGGTGGTGGACCGCTTGTGGACACACCGGATCGAAGGCACCGACCACGGCATCCGCGGCCTGGATCAGATTCTTTACGATGATTTCGAGTCGCTTTGGGCGGCGCGGCGCGAGGAGGACGCGGATCTCGTCGCGCTGGCCGAGGGGTCGAGCGAGGCGGAGCTGCAAGGCATGGTCGATTACCGGCGCATCACCGGCGAGGGCACGCACACGACTCGGCGCGATCACATTCTGCTGACGCTGTACAATCATCAGACTCACCATCGCGGCCAAATTCACGCCATGCTCACACAGCAAGGCATCGATCCGCCGCCGTTGGACGTCATTTATCTGCTCGAGGAATTGGATCTGAGCTGAAACAAGAGTAGGCAAAGCAGATTCTTATTTTTCGTTTCTCCCTTTACGCGCCGCTCTTAACCGCGTTTGGTAAGAAACGAAATACGTGGGGCCCTGCGCGGCATGACTCCCGCGCGACACACCCAATAGAGAAAACCACTCGGTGTACCCGCAAAGCGGCGTTCTTCGCTTGACCGCAAAAAAAAGGTGGCGCAGAATTTTCCTCACGTGGCCGGTGCAAACCGGTGACGATTTAGCCGCCGCAATGCCTGTGCGGTGACTCCCGTGTGCATCTCATCATCGCGAGTGGGATGGCGCCGGATATCAAGAGAGCTGAAGTCCAGGAGCTGCCCGTAGTGGTAGCTCCTGGCATTATTACGGCTCCTCGCCTCGTCCTTTGAGACGCCGTTCCCTCGTCCTGAGCAAGCCAACCTCGTGCTGAGGAGGCGCACCCTTCGTCCCTCGACAGGCTCGGGATGAGGAGGCTCAGGGTGAGGGCCTTTTAAGAATCACCCTCATGCTGAGCTTGTCGAAGCATGAAGCCCGACTCACGATTTTACGGAACAGTCCGGCGGCTTTCCATTAAACTGAGCCGCCATGAGCGACAGCACGCAAGTTGCGGCTGCGCGCGTCTGCGCGCCCGACGCCACGGCCGACGCCGAGGCCGCGGAAATCTTACGCGCCGGCGGCCTTGTCGCCTTCCCCACCGAGACGGTCTACGGCCTCGGCGCGGATGCGACCAACGACCACGCGGTAGCCGCCATCTTCGAGGCCAAGGACCGGCCGCGTTTCAATCCGCTGATCGTGCATTTCCCCGACGCGGACGCCGCGGCAACCGAGGTCGTCTTCGACGCGCGCGCGCGCGCGCTCACCGATCGCTTCTGGCCCGGGCCGCTCACCCTGGTGCTGCCGCGCGCGCCCGACTGCCGCATCTCGCTCTTGTGCAGCGCCGGGCTCGAAACGCTGGCCGTGCGCGTGCCGAGGCATGCCGTCGGCCAGACGCTCATGGAGGTGGCCGGCTTGCCGCTCGCGGCGCCCAGCGCCAATGCTTCGGGCGTCGTCAGCCCGACCACGGCCGCCCACGTCGCCGCATCTCTCGGTGCCAAGGTGCCGCTCATCCTCGACGGGGGGCCCTGCCCGGTGGGTCTGGAATCCACGGTGCTCGACTTGAGTAGGGAAACACCCGCCCTCCTGCGTCCCGGCGGGGTGACGGCGGAAGAGTTGGAATCCGTCGTGGGGCCGTTGGCGCACGCGGACGAGGATACGGAGATCAAGTCGCCCGGCATGCTCGCCACCCACTACGCGCCCAGCCGCCCCCTGCGCCTGGAGGCGCGGGACGTGGCATCGGACGAGGCTCTCGTCGCCTTCGGGCCCGATCCCCTGCCGGGGGCGGCGGAAACCGTCAATCTGAGCGAAGCCGGCGACCTCACGGAGGCCGCGGCCGGGCTCTTCGCCGCGCTGCATGCGCTCGATAGGCCCGAATTCGCCGCCATCGCGGTCATGCCCATCCCCGAAGACGGCCTGGGGGCGGCGATCAACGACCGCCTGCGCCGCGCCGCGAGCCCGCGCGGGGATTAACGCCTCCGCTGGCTAGTGTCTGAGTTTGAACTTCGATGCGCTGAAAGCGCAAAACGGCGTCAAATGACGGCTTGGAGCATGAAACCGGCCGCCGGTTGGCGGCGGCTACTAGGTCTGCCTATAGCCATAGAAGTTCGCGATGCCAGAGGTCGAAGCCGTCACCCGCTTGGCGCGATTTGTTAAAGGCCCGCCAGCATCACTTGGTACGGCACTCGAACGCCTTATGCAGGGCCTGCGCCTTGATGACGATACCCTTGATGTTGGTCCGCCATAGGTCGGTCCCCTTCAAGTTAGCATCGAGCAACACGGTGTCGCGTAGATCGGCCTCGCTGAGGTCGGCATCTTCGAGATTGGCACCCTGCAAGTTTGCGCCGCGCAGGTTAGCCCCGGCCAAGTTGACACCAGTCATGATCGCCCCTCTGAGGTCGGCCCCCGAGAGATCGGTGTGGGATAGGTTGGCTTGACTCAACTCGCGGCCGCTTAGGTCGATACCGGTCAGATTCATCCCCGTAAGATGGGCCCGTTTCCCCGTACCGGGATCGCGCAGCCATTCATCATGAAGGGTCAGGATGCGGAGAACGTGGCTCCAATTCGGATGCACATTTTCGACCGGGCCACTGCGTTCGGTGGGCTTGCGGAGATCACGGCCCGGGCGCAGGGGGGACTCGCGTTCCTCGGCACGCCGAACAGGCTCACCGAGCATCATGCGAACGTATTGCCAGGCCTCTTCGCCTTCCTCATCGACGTCCGCCTTATCCATGATGATGGTTTTTTTGGGGAGGCGGCGGCAACCGAGTAGTTTAGTCAGGCTGACGCGGACCATTTCCATGTCTTCGGCCTCGAACTGGCCGGTCACAACGGGCGTCTCGGACGATAGCTTAACCGCGTAAAGGTATGACCTCTTGGGCACGGATTCGGACAACAATGCTTTTCCTCCAAGTTACCAGGGCGTTACGGGCAGCCGTGTATCCCTGGGGGTCCACCACTTCCTGTAATTCAAGCCCCTTACAAAACTGCAGGCGACTATTAGGCGTGATGCCAATTTCCATTAAGAGGGTAATGAGATTTACAAGCGGTAAAGAGCCCACGGCCGGCCCTAGCGCTGCCCCCTCCCAGGCACTATCTTGGCGCCATGTCCGAGGCCCGCCGCAAAAGCGACCGCATGGCCGAGCTGATCGGCCGGCTCGAAGCCGTGGTGGGCGCCAAGGGCCTGGTCACCGACGCGCACGACATGGCGCCGCATCTGGAGGACCGGCGCGGACGCTTCCAGGGCACAGCACCTTGCATCGTCAAGCCGGCCTCGACGCAAGAGGTGGCCCAGGTAGTCGAGCTCTGCGCCGCGGCCGGCGTGGCCATCGTGCCCCAAGGCGGCAACACGGGGCTGGTCGCCGGCGGCATTCCTTCCGAGGACGGAGAGTCCATCGTCGTCAACCTGGGGCGCATGAACCGCATCCGCGCCCTCGACGCGGCGAACGACACCATCACAGTGGAGGCCGGCTGCATCCTGCAAGCGGTCCAGGAAGCCGCCGAGGCGGCCGGCCGGTTGTTTCCCTTGAGCCTGACCGCGCAGGGCAGCTGCCAGATCGGCGGCAACCTCTCGACCAACGCCGGCGGCATCCAGGTGCTGCGCTATGGCAACGCCCGCGATCTGGTGCTGGGCCTTGAGGTCGTTCTAGCCGACGGCCGGGTCTGGGACGGCCTGCGGTCTTTGCGCAAGGACAACACGGGCTATGACCTGAAGCAGCTTTTCATCGGCGCGGAGGGCACGCTTGGCATCATCACCGCCGCGGTGCTGCGCCTCTTCCCCCGGCCCAGGGAGACGATAACCGCGTTTGCCGCCGTGGCCGGCGTGCCGGCGGCGGTGGACCTTCTGGGGCGCCTGCGCGCGGCGGTCGGCGAGACCCTGACCAGTTTCGAGCTGATCCCACGCCGGGGCATCGAGTTCGGCATGAAGCACGTGCCCGGCGTCCAGGACCCCCTGTCGGAGCCGCACGTCTGGTACGTCCTGGTGGAGCTCTGGAGCGGCGCGGCGCAGAGCGGGCTCAAGGCCGCGCTCGAAGCCACCCTCGCCACGGCCCACGGCGACGGCCTGGTGCGCGACGCAGCCATCGCCGCCAGCGAGGCCCAGGCCGCCGCCCTGTGGCAGGCGCGCGAGGGCATCGTCGAGAGCCAGAAGTTCGAGGGCGCCTCCATCAAGCAGGACATCGCCGTGCCCATCTCGGCCGTGGCCGAGTTCGTCGCCCGCGCCAGCGCGGCGGTCGAGGCGCTGATCCCCGGCATCCGCCCGATCGTCTTCGGCCACCTGGGCGACGGCAACATCCACTTCAACCTGACCCAGCCGGAAGGCGCGGACCCCGAGGCCTATCTGGCGCGCTGGGACGAGGTGAACCGGATCGTGTACGACATCGTGATGGGCCTGGGCGGTTCGATCAGCGCCGAGCACGGCATCGGGCGCCTGAAGCTCGAAGAGAACGTCCACTACAAATCGGCCATCGAGATCGAACTGATGCAGCGGGTGAAACGCGCGCTCGACCCGGAGAACATCATGAACCCGGGCAAGGTGGTGCCGGATTTCGAGTCCTAGAGCATTCTCCGTTTAGTTTTACGCGTCGGCAGTCCCCCTCACCCTCGGTCGCTACGCTCCCTCTTCCCTCTCCCCAGGGAGAGGGTTGCAAAGGCTTGGCGAGGCTTACAGCCGAGCCTTAGCCGGAGCTGGGTGAGGGGGCTGCCGCCCAACACTCACACGGCCTCTTCGAGCGCCGCGTCGAAGCGCGTCAGGAAATCGTCGCACACGGCCTCGTCGTGCGCGAGCGAGAGATACAGCTTGGTGCCCATGGGATTGAGGAAGACGCCGCGCCGGAACAGGCCCAGCATGAGCGCGCGTCCCTTGGCCTTGTCGCCCTTCTGGGTCGAGCGGTAATCGCGCACCGGCTCGCCGGAGAACACCACCTGGGCCAGCGGCCCGTCGCCGATCACCTGGGCGGTCACCTGGCGCTCGCGCAGGCGCCCGCGCAGGCCCTCGCGCAGGTAATGGCCGAGCCCGTGCAGCCGCTCGTAGGTGCCGGGCTGGCGGAAGACACCGAGCGCCGCGGTGGCCGCCGCCGTGGAGACGGGATTGCCGCCGAGCGTGGAGGCGACCCAGACGTAATCCGGGTCCCCCAAACGCTCCTCGCGCACGATCTCCATGATCTCGCGTAGCCCCCCGAAAGCGCCGATGGGATAGCCGCCGCCCAGCGCCTTGCCGTAGGCCACGAGGTCCGGCACCACGCCGTAGTAGGCTATCGCCCCGCCGTAGGCGAGGCGGAAGCCGGTCACGACCTCGTCGTAAATCAGCAGCACGCCCGCCTCCGTGGCTGCCGCGCGCAGGCCCTCCAGGAACCCCTCTTCGGGCGGCGTGCAGCGCTGCAACGGCTCGACGATGACCCCGGCGATCTCTTGCCTGTGCTCGGCGATGATCGCGCGCGTCGCCGCCAGGTCGTTGTAGGGCGCCACCAGCACGTCGCGCTTGACCATGTGGGCGATACCGCCGCCGGTGGGGTCGGGCTCGGGGAAGTCCGGCGGATCGCTCGGGAACAGGCTTGTGACGCCCACCTCGTTGGCGCCGTGATAGGCGCCCTCGAACTTCAGGATCTTCGGCTTGCCCGTATGGGCGCGCGCCAGGCGCTGGCAGTACATGGTGGCCTCGGTGCCCGAGGCGCAGAAGCGCAACCTTTCGCAGGCCGGCGAGAGGCGCAGGATCTCCTCGGCCAGCGCCAGCGACTGCTCCGTCACATAGGCGTAGTTGGACCCCATGGGCGCCTGGGCGCTGACCGCCGCCACCACCTCGGGCCGCGCGTGGCCAACGAGGACCGAGCCCCAGCCCATGGAGAAATCCAGGAACTCGCGCCCCTGGGAATCCCACAGCCGGCAGCCCTCGCCACGGGCGATGACGATGGAAAGCTCTTCCGGCAGGTCGAACTCGCCGTTGGAGCCGGCCGGAAAGACGGCGAGCGATCGCTGGGTCGCGCTGGCCATGACGAACCTTTCGCGTGATCGGGTCTCGGATGTTGCCGGGCGTATCGGCAAGCGGCAAGCCCCGATGCGGCCAACTGCGGGCGGGACAAGCCCGGACACAGGCGCTAAAAGAACGATCCCAAGGCAATCGATTTGGTTTGCGGACAGGACGCGGCATGAGCAGAAGCGGCAACCTGAGAAGCGGCGGGCAGATCCTGGTGGATCAGCTCTGCATCCACGGCACCGAGTTCGCCTTCGGCGTGCCGGGCGAGAGCTATCTGACCGTGCTCGACGCCCTGCACGACGCGCCCGTCCGCTATATCACCTGCCGCCAGGAGGGCGGCGCCGCCATGATGGCGGACGCCTACGGCAAGCTGACCGGCAAGCCGGGCGTCTGCATGGTCACGCGCGGGCCGGGCGCGACCAACGCCAGCGCCGGGATTCACATCGCGGCCCAGGATTCCACGCCGCTCG
>JAZGBC010000131.1:0-8259 GCA_036444495.1 Kiloniellales bacterium | reverse complement strand
TCCGCTGGGGAATTATCGAGGGCGCCCGCCGCCATGGCCTGCGCCACTTCGGCGCTGACCGCACCGTGGGCCTGAATAAGCTTTGCGGGCACGCCCAGGAGATCGCTCTTGGCCTGGTTCGAATAGGCCACGAAGCCGCGCTCCAGCACGTCGGAAGAGCCCGGAATCTCGGTCAGTAATCCGGCGATCAAGCCTCCGGTACAGGATTCGGCGGTGGCGATGCGCAGGTTCGCCCGGCGGTAGAGGTCGAGCAGCGTTTCCGCTTGTGCCAAGAGATGCTTATCGAACACCGGCGCTACTCGAACAGGTAGGACGCGGCGTAGACGACGGCGGCGGCATAGAGCCCGGCCACCACGTCGTCCAGCATGATGCCCCAGGCGCCCGGCAGGCGCCGGTCGATGGGCCGCGCCGGCCAGACCTTGACGATGTCGAAAAACCGGAACGCCAGGAAGGCGAGCGCGTAAAGGCGCAGGTCGAGCGCCGCGGGCAGGAGCGCGATCCACTGTCCGGCCACCTCGTCGATCACGACGGCTTGCGGGTCCTCGGCGCCGCTTTTCTCGGCGTAGACCGAGCTCGCCCAGAGCCCGATGAGGAAAACCAGGAACGCCGCGGCGGCAAGCGCCCAGGGGCCGCCGGCCCAGACGATCACAAAGGCGCAGGGCAGCGCCGCCAGCGAGCCCCAGGTGCCCGGCGCCTTGGGCAGCAGGCCGGCGCCGCACCAGGTGGCGAGCAGCGATGCCGGATGCCAGAAGGGAAGGGGCGGCGCGGTCACCTGCGCAGTCCCGGCAGGAGCAGCGTCGCGGTCGCCTGGGCGGCGATGCCCTCGCCGCGCCCGGTGAAGCCCAGGCCCTCGGTGGTGGTGGCCTTGACGCTGACTTGATCGGGACCAAGTCGCAGCAGTTCCGCGATGCGCGTGACCATGGCGGCGCGAAGCGGGCCGATCTTGGGATGTTCGCAGATCAGCGTCACGTCCACGTGGCAGACGCGCCCGCCGCGTGCCATCACGAGATCGCGCGCATGCTCGACGAAGAGGGCCGAGTCCGCGTCTTTCCAGCGCGCCTCGGACGGCGGGAAATGGCTGCCGATGTCGCCGGCGCCCAGCGCCCCCAGGATCGCATCGGTCAGGGCGTGCAGCCCCACGTCCGCGTCGGAGTGCCCCGCCAGGCCGCGCTCGTGGGCGATGCGCACGCCGCACAGCATGACGTGATCGCCCTCGGCGAAACGGTGCACGTCGAAACCCTGGCCGACGCGGGTCTCGCCGCCGCTGCCGCCGAGCCAGCGCGCGGCGCGCGCCAGGTCTTCCTGGGTCGTCACCTTGATGTTCTCGGCTGCGCCCTCGACCAGCGCGACCGGCAGGCCCGCGCGCTCGGCCACCGCGGCGTCATCGGTCAGCTCCTCGCCGGCCGCGGTACGGTGCGCGGCCAGGATTTCCGCGTAACGGAAGCCCTGGGGCGTCTGTGCCCGCCACAGGCCCTCGCGCGTCACCGTCTGCGTGACGAGGCCCGTCTCGCCCCGCTTCAGGGTGTCGGTGACCGGCAGGGCGGCGATGGCGCCCGCGGCCGATCCCAGCCCGTCCAGCACCCGATCGATCACCGCGGCGCTGATGAATGGCCGGGCGCCGTCGTGGATGAGCACCGCATCGGGCGCCAGGGCCTCCAGGCTCTCCAGCCCGAGGCGAACCGAGTCCTGGCGCGTGGCGCCGCCCGGCACGGGTTCGGCGAGCGCCAGCCCCGCCGCCGCCTCGTCGTAGAGTGCCCTGTCGTCGGGGTGGATCACCGCGCGCACCGCCTCGATGCGCGAATGAGCGGCGAAGGCGGCCAGGGAATGGCCGAGCAGGGGCCGCCCGCCGAGCGGGGCGTACTGTTTGGGCAACTCGCCGCCGAAGCGGCTGCCGCGTCCCGCCGCCACCACGAGGGCCACCGCCCCGCCCATGTTCCGCTCCTTTCTCGCTGAATCGTCGGGCGCGAGCCTAGAGCAATATCCGAACGGATGGAACCAGTCCGGTTCCATCCGTTCGGATAAAATTGCTCTACTTTTCAATAGGTAGAGCAGCTTTATCCATTCAGTTGGATCGCTGAAAGCGATTCCATCTGAAGGGATGCTGCTCTAGTGATCTCGCCCGCGCGGGCCAAGAGGCGATGTACACCTGTCCGCCCGGGTGATGTATAAGGCCGGGATGGCGAACTCGCTGCTGCTCAACCTCTCGGCGCTCGTCGCCCTGCTGCCCGCCGCGATCCTGTCCTACCGGCGCGAGGCGGAGCGGCCGGACGCTGCTTTCTGGGCGGTTCTGCTGGTGGCCCTGGCCGGCCCCGCGGTGGTCGCGCTGCTGATCTTGGGCGGCCCCTGGCAGACCGGTTTCTCGGCCACGCTCTGGGTCTCGGTCGCGGCCTCCCTGCTTCTCTTCACCGGGCTCGTGGCGCTGAGCCGCGAGGCCTGGCGGCTCACGCCGCTGCTACTGCCCTATCTGCTGCTGCTCGGGGTCCTGGCCACGGTCTGGGCCCGCGTGCCGTCGCGCCATGCCCCGGCGGCCCCCGATACCTGGCTCAGCGTGCATATCGCGCTCTCGGTGGCCACCTACGGCCTCTGCACGCTGGCGGCCGTGGCGGCCGCGGCGGTCTTCTTTCAGGAGCGGGCCCTGAAACGCAAGAAACCGACGGGACTCACCCACAAGCTGCCCTCGATCGCCGACGCCACGCGCCTCCAGTTGCGCCTGCTGGGCGCCGGCGAGCTGGTGCTGGCCTTCGGGATCGCCACCGGCATGGCCCGGAACTACCTCTCCAGCGGCCAGCTTCTGGCCTTCGATCATAAGACCCTGCTCAGCATCCTGGCTTTCCTGCTGATCGGCCTGCTGCTCATCCTTCATCGGCGCACGGGCCTGCGCGGCCAGCGCGCCGCGCGCCTCATCCTGGTCGCCTACCTGCTGCTCACCCTGGCCTATCCGGGGGTCAAGTTCGTCACCGACGTGCTTCTGGGTTGAGTCCAGACCCCGGGGCCGCCCGGCCACCGCCGCCGATTTCCCTTGCCTTCGAGCCGGGCCGCGCTACAAAAAGCGCAGAAAATAGGCAATTCGGGGAGCTGCCCAAATTATGGGCATTCAAGTTGGATCGGTCTCCATCGAAGACCCGGTACTGCTCGCCCCCATGTCGGGGGTGACGGACCTGCCGTTCCGCCGCCTGGTGAAGCGCAGCGGGGCGGGGCTCGTGGTCTCCGAGATGATCGCCAGCCAGGCCATGATCCGCCACACGCGGCAATCGTTGAAGATGGCTAGCCATGCGCCGGAGGAATTTCCCATGGCCGTGCAGCTGGCCGGCTGCGAGCCCCAGGTCATGGCCGAAGCCGCGCGCCTGAACCAGGACCGGGGCGCGGCGCTCATCGACATCAACTTCGGCTGCCCGGTCAAGAAGGTGGTCAACAAGGAGGCGGGTTCCGCGCTCATGCGCGAGCCGCGCCTGGCGGCGCGCATTCTCGAGGCCACGGTCAAGGCGGTGGAGGTACCGGTCACGCTCAAGATGCGCACGGGCTGGAACGCGGAGAACCGCAACGCGCCCGAGCTGGCGCGCATCGCGGAGGATTGCGGCATCCGCATGATCACGGTGCACGGGCGCACGCGCGCCCAGCTCTATAGGGGCGAGGCCGACTGGGCCTTCCTGCGCAAGGTCAAGCAGGCGGTCGCGGTGCCGGTCATCGCCAACGGCGATATCACGGGCCTGGAGCAGGCCGTCCGGGCGCTCGAGCTGTCCGGCGCCGACGGCATCATGATCGGGCGCGGGGCCTATGGCCGTCCCTGGTTCCTGCGCCAGGTCATGGATTTCCTCAAGAGCGGTAAACGCCGGCCCGATCCGCCGCTGGCCGACCAGTTGGCCCTGGTCCTGGAGCACTACGAGGCCATGCTGAGCCACCACGGCCTGCACCGTGGCGTTCGGCACGCGCGCAAGCATCTCGCCTGGTACGTCAAGGGCATGCCCGGCGCGGCCGAATTCCGCGCCGCGATCAATCGCGCGGAAGAGCCCAAGCAGGTCACCGACATGCTGCGCGCCTTCTATGGGCGGCAGATCGAACGGCGGGCGGCGTGATGGCCAAGGCCGCCGCCGAAATCGTCATGGATCCGCCCGGGTTTGCCGGCGATGCGGGGGCGATCCTGAACGCCTTGCCCGAGCCGGTCTTCGCCCTCGACGCGCAAGGGAAGGTCGCTTACGTCAACCCGGCCGCCGAGCAGTTCTTCCGCAGCGGCGCCTCGGCCCTTATCGGGCGCGGCCTGGATCGCTTCCTGCCCGCCGACAGTCCGGTCTTCGGCCTGATAGAACAGGTAGGCAAGGGCGGGCATTCGGTCTTCGAATTCGGCATCACCCTGGAGAGCCCCAGGATCGGATCGCATTTCGTGTCGGTTGGCGTCTCGGCGCTCGGCGATCTGCCGGGCGGGGTGGTGGTCTCGGTTCAGGAGCGCTCCCTCGCGCGCAAGCTCGACGGCCAGCTCGTCCATCGCAACGCGGCGCGCTCCGTGACCGCCATGGCGGCCATGCTGGCGCACGAGGTGAAGAACCCGCTCTCGGGCATCCGCGGCGCGGCGCAGCTCCTGGAGCAAAACGCCCAGCCCGAGGACCGGAACCTGACGCGCCTCATATGCGACGAGACCGACCGCATCGTCGCGCTGGTCGATCACATGGAGATGTTCTCCGACGGCCAGCCGCTCGAGCGCGAGCCGGTCAACATCCACGAGGTATTGGATCACGTGCGCCGCCTGGCCGAGAGCGGCTTCGCGCGCCACCTGCGCTTCGTCGAGGTCTACGATCCCTCGCTCCCACCTGTCTACGGCAAGCGCGATCTGCTGGTCCAGGCGCTGCTCAACCTGGTCAAGAACGCCGCCGAGGCCGCGCCCGAGCGGGGCGGCGAGATCGTGCTGACGACGCGCTACCGCCAGGGCGTGCGCCGCCTGGCGGTGCCGGGGCTGGACAGCCGGGTGGAGTTGCCGCTCTGCATCTCTGTGCAGGACAACGGCCCGGGCATTCCGGAGCAGTTGCGCGACCAGTTGTTCGATCCCTTCGTCACCACAAAGGCGGGCGGCAAGGGGCTCGGTCTGGCGTTGGTCGCCAAGATCGTCGACGACCACGGCGGCGTCATCGAGTTCGACAGCGAGCCGCGGCGCACGGTCATGCGCATGATGCTGCCCATGGCCCCGAAGGAGGCCGCGGTTCCATGACCAAGGGCACGATCCTGATCGCCGACGACGACCGCGCCATCCGCACGGTGTTGAGCCAGGCCTTGGGCCGTGAAGGCTACGAGGTGCGCACCACGGGCACGGCCGCCGGGCTCTGGCAGTGGATCGAGGCGGGCGAGGGGGACCTGGTGGTCACCGACGTGGTCATGCCCGACGAGAACGGGCTGGACCTCATCCCGCGCATCCAGAAGCTGCGGCCCAACCTGCGCATCATCGTGATGAGCGCCCAGACCACGCTGCTCACCGCCGTCAAGGCGACCGAGCGCGGCGCCTTCGAGTATCTGCCCAAACCCTTCGATCTGCGCGAGCTGACCGCCGTGGTCGGGCGCGCACTGTCCGAGCCCCTGCCGGGCGCGGGGGCGGTGGAGGCGGGTGTGCGGCCCGAGGAGGGGCGTCTGCCGCTCATCGGCCGCTCGCCGGCCATGCAGGAGATTTACCGCAGCCTGGCGCGGCTCATGAGCACCGATCTGACGGTCACGATCTACGGCGAATCGGGTACCGGCAAGGAGCTGGTGGCGCGTGCCCTGCACGACTACGGCAAGCGCCGGCATGGACCTTTCGTCGCCATCAACATGGCGGCCATCCCGAGGGAGCTGATCGAGAGCGAGCTGTTCGGCCACGAGAAGGGCGCCTTCACCGGGGCCACCGCCCGCTCCACCGGCCGCTTCGAGCAGGCCGGGGGCGGCACCCTGTTCCTTGACGAGATCGGCGACATGCCGCTCGAGGCCCAGACCCGCCTGCTGCGCGTGCTCCAGGAGGGCGAGTATACGAGCGTCGGCGGGCGCACGGCGATCCGGGCCGATGCGCGCATTATCGCCGCTACGCACCGGGACTTGCGGCAGCTGGTGCGCCAGGGCCTTTTCCGGGAGGACCTCTATTACCGGCTCAACGTGGTGCCGATCCGCCTGCCGCCGCTGCGCGAGCGCAGCACGGATATCCCGGAGCTGGTGCAGCATTTCCTGACGCGGATCCGCGACGAGGGCCTGCCGGCCAAGGTTCTGGAGGCCGATGCCCTGACCGAACTCAAGGCCTATACCTGGCCGGGCAACGTGCGCGAGCTGGAGAACCTGGTGCGCCGCCTGGCGGTGCTTTACAGCCAGGAGGTAATCGGCCGGGACGTGATCCTGGCCGAGCTGACCGAGGCCCCGGCCGCGCCGCCGGCCGCCGCACCGGAGGGCGAATCCCTGGGCAACGCGGTGGAGCGCCGTCTCAGGGACTACTTCTTCGCACACGAGGACGGGCTGCCGGCCTCGGGCCTTTACGACCGGGTCCTGCGCGAGGTCGAGCGCCCGCTCATCGAGTTATCCCTGGCCGCGACCCGGGGGAATCAGATCCGGGCGGCAAAATTGCTCGGAATCAACCGAAATACCCTCAGAAAAAAGATTCGGGAACTGGACATTCAGGTGATTCGCGGCCTTAAATGACTGTGGCAAAATTACAACAGCCTGACGAGCCCGCGCCGGCATGAAATCCATCAGCCAATCCCCCCTGAGCCTCGATGCCGCCAGCGCCCTGCCTCGGGGCCTGTTCGCGCGCTGCGCCGCCTGGGCTCAGCGGGTCAACCTGGAACGCAAACTGGCCATCGGACTCCTGGTCGCGACCGTCGGCTCGGGCACGGTCACTTTTGCCGCAATGACCGGGAATCTGCCTGTGGCCGTGGATCCCTGGACCGTGCTGCTGTTGCTCAATCTGGACCTGATCCTGCTCTTGGTCCTGAGCGCGATCGTTGCCCGGCGTCTCGTGATCCTCTGGACCGCGCGTAAGAAAGGCTTGGCCGGCGCCCGTCTGCACGCCCGCCTGGTGGCCCTGTTCAGCCTGATCGCGGTGACCCCGACCATCGTGGTAGCGACCTTTTCGGTCATGCTGTTCAATTTCGGCCTGCAGGGCTGGTTCAGCGACCGGGTGAGCACGGCGGTCGGGGAATCTCTCGCCGTGGCCCAGGCTTACCTCCAGGAGCACCGTGAGAGCATCAACTCGGACGCCTTGGCCATGGCCCAGGCCCTGAACCGCCAGGGCGTGTCGCTCACGCTCAATCCGCAGCGCTTCAGCCAGTTCTTGGAGGCCCATGTGGGGGTGCGGTCGCTCACCGAGGCCGTGGTCTTCGACGGCGCGGGGCGCGTGCTCGGCCGGGCCGGGTTCAGCCTCCAGCTCGATTTCGATCCGCAGATTCCCGAGTGGGCGATGCGCCGGGCCCAGGGCGGCGAGGTGGTGATCCTGACCGCCGAGACCGAGGATCGGGTGCGCGCCTTGTTGCGTCTCGACGGTTTCGCGAACGCCTATCTCTACGTCGGCCGCCTAATCGATCCGCGCGTGCTAAGCCACATCGACACGTCCGAGAACGCGGCCAAGCTTTACAAAGAACTGGAAGGTCAGCGCTCCGAGCTGCAGATCACCTTCGCGCTGATCTTTGTCGTCGTCGCCTTGATGTTGCTCTTGGCCGCGGTCTGGGTCGGACTGGCCTTCGCCAACCGGCTCACCCACCCCATCGGCCAGCTCATCGCCGCGGCCCAGAAGGTCGGCTCGGGCGACCTAAGCGCTCGGGTGGATACCACCGATAGCTCGGACGAGATCGGTACCTTGTCCGAAGCCTTTAACAGCATGACCAGCGAACTGCAGAGCCAGCGGCACGAATTGCTTGAAGCCAACCGCCAGCTCGATTACCGCAGCCGATTCATCGAGGCCGTCCTCGGCGGGGTTTCGGCCGGTGTCATCGGCCTGGACCGTTCGGGCGAAATCACGCTGCCCAACCGCTCGGCCTGCGAGCTGTTGTCCAGCAGCCCGGAGAAGCTGCGCGGCAGAAAGATGGCCGATGTGGTTGCGGAAATGGGTGAGCTGGTGGATGAGGTGCGCAAGCGGCCCAGGCGGCTGAGCCAGCGCACCATTTCCCTGCTGCGTTCCGACGGCACGGCGCGCAGCCTGCTGGTGCGCGTGGCGGCGGAACTGGACAAGCGAAAGATCATCGGTTTCGTGGTTACCTTTGACGACATCACGGAACTGCTTTCGGCCCAGCGCAAGGCGGCCTGGGCCGACGTGGCCCGGCGCAT
>JAZGBC010000130.1:0-2928 GCA_036444495.1 Kiloniellales bacterium | reverse complement strand
GCACCGAAGTCCTCCAGCTCCTGCAGGCGCTCCTCGATGGCCGCGTAGGCCCAGAGGCGCTCCACCTCCGGGTTGGCGGTGGCGACCTCCGGGAAGTCGAAGCGGGTCCGGTAGACGACCGGCTGGCCGGAGATTCGCGCCTTCAGGGTCACCTCGGCGGGGCCGGCCTGCCAGTAATGCCCGAAGACGACGAGCTGTTGGCCGCGGTAGAGGCTGCCGGGGGTGCCGGGGGTCAGGTCGGCGACCCGGAGGCCGTCGATCTCCAGGTGCACCCCGTGCATGGCCTCGTGGGTGACCTTGGAGGTGGCCGTCAGCACCGCGCCCACCACGTCGTCGCTGTTGGAGATGGCAATCGCCGTGCCGCCGGATTCGCGGGTCATGGCCTCCAGCAGGGGGCGGTTGGCGCTGTTGCCCATGATGAAGGTGAAGAGGCGCACGTCCTGCCGGCCGACCCGCTCGAGGAAGGCGCGCTGGCGGGTTTCGCCGACGTTGGCCACGCCGTCGGTGACTAGCAGCACGGCGGCCGTGCGGTCGGCGTCCAGCCCCTTCAGCCCCAGGTCCAGCCCGGCGTAGAGGTTGGTCCCGTTGTCGGGCTGAATGCCGCGCAGCGCATCGATGGTCCGGCGGACGTTGGCGGCCGTGGCCGGCTGCATCGCGGGCGACAGCTCGTGGGCCGCGCGGTCGAACACGACGACGCGGAAGCGATCCTCCGGACGCAGCTTCTCCAGCCCCCGGGTCACGCCTTCGATCAGGCTGTGCCACTTGCCGGACATGGAGCCGGACTTGTCGAGCACGAAGACCCAGTCGCTGCCCTCGGTGATGGGCTTCAGGTCGTCGGCCGGCGTTAGGACCAGCATGAAGCTGCCGCGCTTGTCCGGCGCCGGCTTGTAGGCGACCAGATCGACGCTGGCCGGCAAGCCCTGGGCGTGGCGCCAGTAGATCACGATGTCCTGGTCGAGCCGGGCGGCCTCCATCGGCCCGAAGCCGTCCCCTGCGGCCGATGCCGCGGTCTTGATGACCCCGCTCTCCTCCACTTGTCCCGGCCCGGCGTTGCCGGGTCCGTCAATGCGGACCCGCCAGTTGTGGTCGTCCGTGCGGGTGACGAGCGCCTGCGGGTGGGCGGGCAGGCGGATGGCCTCGACGGGATGGGCGGAGCGCAGCGTCAGGTCGAAGGCGAAGCGGCCGGTGACCGTCTCGCCCGCGGTCCAGAAGGCCAGCCGCTCTTCATCGACCCCGCCTTCTTCCAGGGGATAGACGTAGCGACCGATGCCGGTGTCCACGGGCGCCGGCTGTATGTACGCCAGGCGGATCCGTACTTCGCCCCTGGCCGGGACCGGCCAGACCGAGATGTCGAAGGTCTTGTGGCTGTCCTGCTCGGCCAGCCCCGCGGTCTCGCCGGCGGCCTTCTGGTCTTCGTAGACCTGGCGCGCCTCGGGTTTGGGCAGCACCTCGCCGGTGACCGGCTGGCCGTCGATCCAGTAGGTGAACTCGGAGACCGCGCCCTTCTCGGGCACCGGGAAGGAATAGATGGCCTCCAGCTCGCGGTCGTGCGGGTTCTCGAAGACCTGGTCGATCGTGGTCACCGCGTAGCCGTCCTCGATCACGACGCTCACCTCGTGGTCGCGGATCTCGAGCGCCGGCAGGCGCCCGTCGGACGGACTGAGCAGGCCGGCGGCCTGGGCCTGAGCAGAGCCCAGGACCGCCAAAGCCGCGACAAGGGCGATCAGGACCGTCTTGCGTAAGGCATTTGCGAAATGGGTGGACATGTCGAATCTCCTTGAAAGGGATCAATTGAACAATGTTCATTATCAGATCCAAAAAAAGTCGGCGGAGCCGAGAAACTGAACAATGTTCAATTCTCAATTTAGGTTGACACAAAGGCCCTGTCAAGCGTTTTTTTAACACCGTTCAATTACTTGGAGTCGTCCGCTGTGGGACGCCGTAACGATCATAAGCGCGAAGACCTGCGCACCCTCGCCCTGGCCGCGGCGCGGCGCATCATGGCGGCCGAGGGCGTGCGCGGGCTGACCGCGCGGCGCTTGGCCCGGGAGATCGGCTATTCTCCCGGCACCCTCTACAACA
Source organism: Kiloniellales bacterium (assembly GCA_036444495.1). Lineage (GTDB taxonomy): Bacteria > Pseudomonadota > Alphaproteobacteria > Kiloniellales > J153 > JAZGBC01. The sequence goes on along the minus strand of JAZGBC010000130.1, from coordinate 846 downwards.
TGTTCGAGAACCTCGACGAGGTCGCGCTCAGGGTCAACGCGGGGCTCCTGGACGAACTCCATGGACGCTTGGCCGCGGCGCTGGCCAGCCAGCCGGACGCCCCGGCGGCGCTCCGGGCCATGGCCCGCGCCTACATGGACTGCGCCCGGGCCGAACCCGGCCTCTGGAACGCCCTGTTCGAGCACCAGCTGGGCGAGGGCCGGCCGCTTCCCGACTGGTACGAGGGGCGCATCACGCGGCTTTTCCGGTTGGCCGAGGAGGTGCTGGCCCCGCTCTTCGGGCCTGGCGGCGAGGAGGCCTGCCACCGCTCCGCCCGGGTACTCTGGTCGGCGCTCCAGGGCATCTCCTCGCTGGCGCTCGCCCGGAAGCTGGATCCCCTGGCCCAGCTCCCGGCGGAGGTCATGGCCGATGATCTGGTCGACACCTATCTTGCCGGTCTGGCGGCGCGGCGGGCCTGATCTCAAGTGCGAGGGGTTTTGCCCCTCGACCCCACCAAAGGCCGAGGGCCTTTGGAAGGCAATTTCGAAAACGCGTGTGCAGTCTGGGGATGGAGGGTCGCCAACTCAGCCCGCCCCCAGACCGTAGCGCTCGACTACACTTGGCTGCGGGATGTCCGCTTCTGACCCTAAGCAGACATGGCCTCAGTCCGCACTGAGAGCTGCTTCCGGCTCACAGACCGCCGGACTAGGCTGCCACTCGACCACGAAGTACTCGACCGTGGCTATGCTCGCTGTGCCGGCTCGGTGACCTCTGTGTCGTCCAACAAGCATCGCGGGGCCCTGCGGGCTTGATACGCTGAACGTCCTGCCCTATAGAACCGTGATTGGCGCGGCAAAGACCGGAGAT
>JAZGBC010000129.1:0-10583 GCA_036444495.1 Kiloniellales bacterium | reverse complement strand
TTCGCAAAAATTCCCTGTTTTTTCCCTGTTTAACAGGGAAATGGCCGCCCCAGCCTACAGAGACGGGTTCGCTCCAGACTACCCGCACCGCCATCCGCTTCTTGGATGGCCGTGGCGCGCAGAAATTTCAGCACGAAAGCCCCGAGCCGGTAGTAGAATTCAATCTTCTCGCGCGAGGTCAAGGAGGGCCGCATGCCGTTCACTGGGGTCACAAGCATGGCTGAGGGTTTGGGACGCCTCGGGGATTTCCCGAGAGCCCGCCTGTGCCACGCGCCGACGCCGATCGAGGCGATGCCCAACCTGGGCGCCCGGATCGGGCGTGCCGGGCTTCACGTCAAACGGGACGACTGTACGGGTCTGGCCTTCGGCGGCAACAAGGTGCGCCAGCTCGAGTTTTATCTGGGCGAGGCACAATCCCGCGGGGCCGATACGATCCTGATCACGGGCGCGGTCCAATCCAATTTCGTCCGGCTCGCGGCGGCGGCGGCCCGCAAGCTGGGCATGGACTGTCACCTTCAACTCGAAGAGCGTGTCCCCAAAACGGACCCGGTTTACCGGAATTCGGGCAACGTGCTCCTGGACCGCCTCCTGGGGGCAACGATCCACTCCTACCCCGAAGGGGAAGACGAGGCAGGCGCCGACCGGCGCCTGACCGAGATTGCGGGCGAGCTGGAGTCCCAGGGCCGCCGCCCCTACATCATCCCGCTGGCGCCCGGCCACACGCCTCTTGGCGCACTGGGCTACGTCGTAGCGGCGCAGGAGATTATGGCGCAGACCGAGGCTGCGGACATTTCCCTCGGCGAGATCGTCGTTCCCTCGGGCAGCGGCAATACCCATGCGGGTCTGCTTTTCGGTCTGCGTGCCCTTGGCTGCCCGGTTCGCGTCAGCGGTATCTGTGTGCGGCGTTCGGCGGCACTACAGTTCGAACGCATAAAATCCCGTTGCCATGAGATCGCCGGGCTTTTGGGCCTGGAGCCGCTGGTCGGCGATAGCGATATCGAGTTGAGCGATGAGTTCCTGGGCCCGGGTTACGGCCAGCTGAACGATGCCACGGTCCAGGCCATGGAATTGGCCGCGCGCACAGAGGCCCTGGTCCTGGATCCGGTGTACAGCGGCAAGGCCATGGCCGGCTTCCTGCAGCGTGTGCGCGCGCCCGATGCCCGCGGCGATCTGCTCTTTCTTCATACCGGCGGTACGCCCGCCGTTTTTGCTTACGGCACGGCGCTGACCGAGGCCATGGGCACCATGGACTAGGGTTCCGGGCGGGGGCGAAGGACGTTAGCCGGTTGCGGCCTTGGGGGCAGGCCCGTCCTGGCTCAACCTTTTGGTGTGCAGCAACGCCGAGAGCTGCTCGACGAGCTTGGCCTGCTCACCCTCTTCGATCAGGAATTCCATGGCAATTCGTTCGCCACTGCAGCGTACGACCTGGACCGTGAATTCGCCGAGATAGGGAACGTGCAGCACGGCCTGCGCCCCTTCCGGCAGCGGCTCGGCCGACCAGATGGCGATGCCACAGGCCGAGATGTCATCGATCTGGCAGGGAAATACGTTGTCATCATGCTTGAAAGTCGCGGCTTGATCGTAGGAATACCTTGGATGGTGCCGCCGGTCCTTTAGTGCCTCTGTGGCATGGGCCGCCGCGGGTCTTGGCAGACGGCTCATGAAATCCTCGAGATAGTCCCACAGACGGCTAGTGTCGCCGCTCGAAACCGACCCCGGATCCAGGTCCATAACCGTACAGCCAGTCTTCCAGGCCTGGGCGAAATCTGCCCGCCAAGGCACGATCACGGGACAGACCGTGCCGTGCTGAGCCAGGGCGATGACGGCGGCAGAGGGTATCTCGCCGTCGTCCTTGGCGTGATTGATCAGGAACACGAAGGGCAGACCCAAGGCCTCCACGCGGTCCACGGTGTTGCCAACGACCTTCAGCTCATTTGAATTGGGACGGACCGGGATGACGACGAGGTCGGCAAAGGGGAGCAGTTGCCCCTGGATGTCGGGACGCACGGAAGGCGTATCGATGACGACCAGTTCCACACCGGCGGAGGCCATCTGCTCGAATGCGGCGGGCGTAAAGCTCTGGTCCCAGACACCGAGGATCGGATTCTCGGCCCTGCGGTCCCGCCACCAGCCTGACAGCCCCTGCCCCGGATCGGCATCCAGCACGACCACCGGTCCGATCCCATCCGCGTCCGCCTGGACGGCGACGTGGCCGGCCAAGAGGGTCTTGCCGGAGCCCGGCAGGTCTGAAACGAAGGCAAGGACACGCATGGCTGCAGGCTTGCTGACTTCCTCAGCGACGACGGCTTTTTGCGGCCCTGGCGAAGGAAGGTGCCGCACGACCCTACGGTGCAAGCAAAAGCTGAAATAGAGGTTAACCGGCGAAGCCGGCGCCCAGCCGCCTGAGGCCGGGACAGCAGCGCGCTCAGGTCTTGGTACCGGGCGATACGATCAGCGTTGGAGTTCCCAGGCCCCGTCCGGCTGGCGGCAGGCGGTGCCGTAGAGCTGCTGCTCCTTGCCGCCTATGGTGGCGGTCGTCGTGTACTCGCGGCAATAGCGCCCGTCGGCCCGTTTCGTCGTCTTGGTCGGAACCACCTGATATTGGGTATTCGTCGCCGTGTTGTTCCAGGTGATCTTCTGGCCGTCCTCGCCATGTTCCAGCGCCTGGCCGATGCAGTTCTGGTCCACCTCGTCCATCATGCGCCCGATGCTCCCGCCGATCAGAAGCCCGAGCAGGGTGCCCCCGGCCACCGCCGCCAGTTGTCCCCGCCCATCACCCACCTTGGAGCCGAGGAACCCGCCGGCGGCCGCGCCGAGGACTCCGCCCAGAACGTCCCGGTTGCATCTGCCCAGGTTGATGCCGAAGGGGGCGACGCCGACGTGTTTGAACTTGTTCTTGCCCTTGCCCTTAGCTTTACCCTTGAAACGGTAACCCCAAGCCGGGGCCCAGGGCGGCGGGTCGGCCGCGAGCGGCGCGCTCCAGACCGCCACACAGACGGCCAGCAGCGCCACCACGAGACTTTTGCGCAGCCGCGTTCGGAAAGCGGATTTCTTGGTCGTGACAGGCATGATTCGATTCCTCGCGTGGCTCCAACAAGGGATGCTATCCCCAAATTATGTAGGAATGAGTTAGACGCTCCTCTCGCCCCTCGGGTATGAGCCGCAGCCATGGCACGAGGAAAAGGCGGAAACAGACCAGTATCCCCGAGGTACGGCTGGATGGGCTTCAGAGACGCTGCCCGGAAGGCCTCAACTGCGCCCGGAGATATATTCCCGCAGGACGCTGGTCTCGGTCTCCAGCTCCTCCAGGCGGCTCTTGACCACATCGCCGATGCTGATGATGCCGCACAGGCGGCCCTCGTCCAGCACGGGCAGGTGGCGAAAGCGGCTGTTGGTCATTTCCGTCATCACGTCATTGCTGTCGTGCTCCGGCGTGCAGGTCTTGACCGAGCGGGTCATGATCTGCGAGACCGGCATGGACAAGAGTTCCCCACCGTGGGTCACCAACGCGCGCACGATGTCCCGCTCGGAAACGATACCGGCCAGACGGTCGGCTTCGTCGGTCACGACCAGGGCGCCGATACCCTCCAGTTTCAGCTTATGGATGACTGTAGCGATGGGGGTGTCGGGCCGCGTGGTCGCGACCTTGTCGCCCTTTGCCTCAATCATCGCCCGGACTTTCATGAAATCACCCTCCCTCCAGCGGTCGGCCTAGCCCCGGAAGAGAATGTATACCTACTGGGGCCGTTTCGCCCGACGCGTAACAATCAATCCCGCGACAGGCTTATGATAGCGCCATTCTCCCAGATCGGGAAACGCCAAGATAGGCCCCGTTATTTTCGCTTGCTCTCTTGACGGCGGAGGCTAGGCAGCCGCCGCAGGCACGGCCGCAGCCTCAGCGGCCTCCGCCGATGATCCGCGAGTCCTGTTTGGTGCGCCGCTCGAATTTGGCCACCAGCGAGGGGATGAGCCAGGGTTGAAAGCCCGCAGCATTGCATTGCTCAGCGACCCACTTGCGCCGGACTTGCCCCTGACGCTCCGCGCGCAGGTGCCGGACCCCCAGCTTGGTCCCGATCAGACCGAGCCCCAGGACGATCAGGGCCAGCGTCAGGGGCCAATCCATGAACCAGGCGACAGCCACATCCACGACCGGCCAGCTCACCGAGGGCTGGTCGAAGAACGACTGCCAGGCCGTGCTCACATGATAGGGAGTCCAGACCCCATCGCTGATCCAGGCATAGATCTGGAAGACCAAGAGAGCTATGGCATAATAAACTAGGCAGGCCCCGATTGTTATCATTCAGCCCTACTCCAATACATCGCAAATATACGATACCATATTTATATTGGTTATCAAAGAGGAAACTACAAGTTGAAATTTTTTACTTAATTTTTACTTAATATCTTCGCGTCGTAACAAAGTTATGCTTCTACCATTATTAGGGGGGGATATGCCTATCTGGGGGGCGAATTAGGACCAGGCGCCTGTTCGCGCCTCTGGCCCGTGAGCCGCCCCGCGGCTCTTGCCGCCTACCGCTCTACCAGCGCAGGATCAGGCGGTCCCGCTCTACTTCATAGCCTTCGAGCCGGCTTAGAAAGCTCATGCCAAGCAGGGATCTATCCAGGGGAGCCCGTATCACGGTGGAGCGCACATCCTCGAGTTCGAGATCCCCGATCCGCATGCGATCGAGGACGACGGGCGCGCCTTCGATGATGCCGTTGGCGGTCTGATACCGCTCGGTGAAGTCCAGCTCCTCCGCGCGCAGGCCCAGCAATTCGGCGTCGTCTTCGCTCAGGACCACCATGCTGGAGCCGGTGTCGACCAGGAACTCGATCGCCACGCCGTCGATCTCCGCCTCCACCAGGAAATGTCCGCCGCTGGTCGCCGGCACGACTATCTCGTAACCACCCTCGACGCCATCGACGTCCTCCTCCGGCCGGTCGCCGGGTTGGGCGATCTCGCCGGTCACCTGTGGCTCCGGCGCAATGGCGTTGAACATCCGGGGCATCCCCACGATCAGGATGACGAGGGCGGCCAGCATGAAACCGGCGTTGCGCAGCAACGGCCAGATCGTGCTGCCGCCCCGGGCCCGGGACAGGCGGTCTTCCCAGTCGTAGTCCTCTTCGTGCATGGCCAGGCCCCTCCAAAGGCGCCTGCCGCAAGTCAGGCCAAAGGGTTTTCCGTCCCAGCATTATCGGCCGGATTGGATAAGGCATTGCTAATAGCCAAGGGGGGCGGACTGCCCGTCCGACCCTGCTGGCCGGGGGACCCTGGCTTCTCCCGCCAGGCGGGCCAGGGCAAGGGCCGGATCGAGGGTCCAAGGTAAAGGATCGGTTAACCAATTTGGTCGTATCACGGCGAAGTAACCGGCTTGGATAGGTTTGGATGCGATACGTCATGACATCACCGGAAAGCGTCCGCAGCCTGAAAGAGAGCGACCGGCGCCGCTGGCCACGCTACCGGCTTGGCGAGCATGCCGCCTTCGTCTTGATCGCGGATGGACAGAGCCGTGGCTGCAGGATCGAAGACATCTCCCTCGGCGGCGCCAAGCTGCGGCTCGAGGGCGAAACGCCGCGCAACCTGGAAGTCCGGATCGAACACCCGGCCGCAGGCTATGTCTATGCCAACCGCTGCTGGTCGGAGCCCGGGGTTCTCGGCATCGAGTTCGATCTCTCAGCGCAGGCTCTCGATGTCATCGCCTACTGCCTCGAACTCTTGGACGACTCGGGCGGCGATGTCTCTTCCAAGGTCGCGCCCTGAACCCGCCACTGACCTCCCCTACCCCCGCTTACCCCCGCTTACCCCCGACTCCGGTTTTCCAGCCCGCCCATTCCGGTTAGGTTGGCGCGCTCTCCCGAGGGGAGCAGCGAAATCCACCGTGCCGGAGCGTAATTAATGAACAAGTTGGACTTCGAGGGCCGGACCGCGATCGTCACCGGGGGCGCGAAGGGCATCGGCTATGCCACCGCCGAACGTCTGCTCGGGTCAGGGGCGGCCGTGGTCCTTTGGGACAGGGACGCGCCGCGGCTTGAGAAGGCGAAAAGTGACCTTTCGGCCAAAGGCCGGGTCCGGGCCGTCACGGTGGATGTGACCGATGCGGAGGCGGTGTCCGTGGCCATGGATGCGACCCTGGAGGCCTGTCCCGCGATCGACGCCATGATCGCCAATGCCGGGATCGCGGGCATCATCAAGAGCGCCTGGGACTACAGCCTGGAGGAATGGGACCGGCTGATCGTCGAGGATCTGACCAGCGTGTTCCTCTGCTGCCGGGCGGTGGTGCCGCACATGCTCGAACGTGGCTATGGGCGCATCGTGGTGGTTTCCTCCATCGCGGGTTTGGAGGGCGCGCCGACCAACGCCGCCTACACCGCCGCCAAGGCCGGCGCTATCGGCTACACCAAGGCCCTCGGCAAGGAGTTGGCGAAAACCGGGGTGATCGCCAACTGCGTGGCGCCCTCGGGCATCGAGACCGAACTGCTTGCCGATGTAACCCGGGAATATCTCGATACGGTGGTCCTCGCCAGGATGCCCATCGGCCGCCTTGGCCAGCCGGCGGAAGCCGCCGCGCTCATCGCCTGGCTCGCCTCGGAGGACTGTTCCTTCTGCGCCGGGGCGGTCTTCGACCTCTCGGGCGGGCGGGCGGTCTATTAGGCCGCAGAGGCCCTCGTTCGTTTACGAATTTGTAAATTATGAGGACCATATTTCTTAGGTAGAGCCGGGCTTTTAGAAATTCTACCTATATTAATTGTGGGTATTTTTGGGCCCGGCACTAACGATTGGCTCGGCCTAGCCGAAGGGCGCGCCGCTCGTGTTTTGGGGGAACGGCAGAGGATTCTCGGACCCCGCGATGGATCGAACGACCCAAATCTCCCATCTGCTCGATCTGGCGAACGACAAGTCGCGAGGCGGCCGCTCCGCGCTCGTAACCGCGATCAAGGACCTCTATGCCGACCAGGACCGGCAGTTGACCCGGCAGGACCGGGCCATGATGGCCGACATCATGCACAAGCTGGTGCACAGCGTGGAAATTTCGGTGCGCCAGAACCTGGCCGAACACATCGCCGGCCTGGCGGATGCCCCCAAGGACCTGGTCCTCGCCTTGGCCAACGACGAGTTCAGCGTCGCGCAAACCGTTCTGCTGCAAAGCGAGGTCCTGAAGGACGCGGAACTGCTCGATATCATCCGCTACCGCACCATGGAGCACCGCGTGGCCGTCGCCGCGCGGAACTATGTGAGCCCGCAAGTCTCCGATGCCTTGGTGGAGACCGGAGAAGAGAAGGTCGTCTCCTCCCTGCTGGCGAACAGGGGCGCGCGAATATCAGAGCAGACCATGGGCCGTCTGGTGCGCGACGCACGGCAGATCGAAAGCTACCGGGAGCCACTTGCCCGGCGCCCCGATCTGTCGGCCGATTTAGTGCGAAAGCTTTACGGGTTCGTCTCGCAGGCCCTGCGCGAGCAGATCGTCGAGAACTACGACATCGATCCTGCCAAGCTCGACCGGACCCTGGAAACGGCGCTCGTGGATGTCGTGGACTGGGAGATTGGCGCGGCCAGGGAGGTGGAGGTACCGCCCCGCTTCCTCGAAGAGCCGGCGGACGGCGAGGAGCATGCCTTGCTCAAGCTCCTGCGCGGCGGCGATGTGGCGGTGTTTCTCGACTGGATCACCTTGGCGAGCAAGCTCCCCCTGCAAACCGTACGCAAGATTCTGTTCGAGCCCGGCGGCACGGCGCTGGCCGTGTTGTGCAAGGCTATTGGACTGGACAAGCACACCTTCGTTTCGATCCTGATCCGCTTCCGCCAGGGGCGTCTGGGAGAGATGCAGCTGATCGAAGACGAGATGACCAACGCGGTCAAATACTATGACCACACCACGCCCGACGGTGCCCAGTCGCTGATTCGCCATTGGCGCAAGAACCCGGATATCCAGGAAAGCATGCGCAAGATCGGCGAAGCGCTGAACTGAGGGCTGGCGTCCCCGCCCCCCGACCCCGCCTATCCTTGCTCCGGATCGTCTTCGCCGACCGCTTTGGGATTGGTCAGGCGCAGCCGGGATTCTGTGCCAAAGCGCAGCAGGTCGTAGACTTCCGGATTGCCGTCCAGCTTCCCGCCGCGGATTTCTGAAGCCAGGCGCCAAGAGAGGCGTTGGATAGCTTCGCTGACCCGCTCGACAGGGTCACGCGGCCCATCCTTGCCGGCCGCTTCCCCATAAAGCGTGGCCAGCGCCGCCAGCTCGGCGCGCCCAGGCCGATCGCCGGCCTTAAGCTCGCGTGCGGCGATCGCCATGGCGTTGGCGACCAAGCGGGCGCCGAGGCGTTTACCCTCGGGCAGTTCCGGCAGCAACTCTTCCAGCAGCTGCCCGCGGGCCAACTCCAGCAGCGCCACCCCGTCCGGCCGATCCGGCATCAGGCCGCCCTCCAACGCGCGGGCGGAGTCATTTTCAGGGCTTCGTACTCCAGCTCCGGCGGATAGATGCGTCCAGTGAGCGCGAGATCCAGCGAGGGCTGCCCGCCGGCCAGCGTGCGGGCGCCTTGCTGGCGCGCCACCACCGCCCAGCGCAGGTGCGCCATGACCTCCCAGAAGGCCACGGCATCCGGGTCGACCTTGCGGCCGGAGGCTTGCTCGTAGGCGCGGTAGAAGGGCTCCCGCGGTGCGATGCCGCCGGCTTCCAGATCCGGGCGGCTGTAGCGCCAGCATTTGGCGCAGAACCACCCGAGATCGCTCATGGGATCGCCCCAGGCGCAGAACTCCCAGTCGAGCACCGCGACCAGGCCCCGCGCGTCCACCATGTAGTTGCCGCTGCGGAAGTCCTGGTGCACCAGCGTGATCTCGCCCGGCGGCGGGGCGTGCAGCTCGCACCAGCGCAGACCCCATTCGAGCCCGGGGCACGGTTCCCCCATGGCGTCCAGATACTTCCGGTAAAGCGTCACGGCATGGCGCGCCGGGTCGGGTTCGGGCAGTTCCAGAAAGTCCAGCTCCGCCCGGGGCGGCATGATGCGGTGGATCTTGGCCAGTTCCTCGCCCAGGCGTCCGGCCAACGCGGCCCGGTCCCCGCCCAAGCCTGTGTCCTTGACGACCTCGTAGCCGCGCGCCACGCCCTCGACCCGGCGCATGACGAAGAAGGGCTTGCCGATAACCGCTTCGTCCTCGCACAGCCAGAGCGGCTCCGGCACCGTAACGTCCGCATCCCAGGCCGCGCGCAGCAGGGCGAACTCGCGGGCCCGGCTGTGACTCGCCGCCACCCCCGTGGGCGCATCGCTGCGCAGGACCAGCACTTGCAAGCCGTCGAAAGCGCCCCCATCGAAGGTGATCTCGGTAAGCCAGTTCTCCTGGATCGCCCCTTCGGTGATCGGCGTGATCGCGTCGAGACGGGCATGCTTTGCGCCCGCGCTTTCGGCCAGAAAGGCCGCCAGGCGGGGACGCAACTCTGCCAGGCGTTCCGCCGCGAAAGTGGGGCTCACGGCCAGCTCCAGAAATCCAGACCCTGATCCAGGAAATGGCGCGCCAGCACCATCTTGTGCACCTCGGAGGCGCCGTCCACCAGTCGTGCCTGGCGCGCGTAGCGGTACATCCATTCGAGCGGCGTGTCGCCCGAATAGCCGAGGGCGCCGCAGAGCTGGATCGCCGTGTCCACCGCCTTGTGCAGGGTATCCGCCACCTGCACCTTGGCCATGGAGACTTCCTTGCGCGCGAAGTCACCGCTGTCCAGCTTGAGTGCCGCCTTCATGGTGAGCAGCCGGCCCAGTTCCACCGCCATGGCCGCCTCGCCCAGCATCCACTGCACGCCCTCGTGCTGCTCCAGCTTCATGCCGAAGCTTTCGCGCTCGGCGATGTAGGGGGCGGCGATCTCCAAGGCGCGCTTGGCCATGCCGAGCCAGCGCATGCAGTGGGTCAGCCGCGCCGTGCCCAGGCGAATCTGGGTCACCTTCAGGCCGTCGCCCACCTCCATCAGGCGGTTCTCGTCGGCGACCTCCAGGTTTTCGATCTCGATTTCGCAGTGCCCGCCGTGCTCCTGGGGCCCCATGATGGGAATGCGCCGGCTGACGCGCCAGCCGGGCTGTTCGCGGTCCACGAGAAATGCGGTCAGGCCCTTGCGCTTATCCTCCGAGGTGCGCGCGATCAGGATCGCGTGCTGGGCGGCCGCGGCCCCGGTGATGAACCACTTGCGGCCGTTGATGCGCCAGCTATCTCCCTTTTTCTCCGCGCGGGTCAGCATGGCCGAGGGGTCGGAGCCCGCGCCCGGCGCCGGCTCGGTCATGGCGAAGGCGGAACGCACCCGGCCGTCGATAATTGGCTGCAGCCAGCGCTCCTTCTGCGCCTCGCTGGCGACCTTGTTCAGCAGGATCATGTTGCCGTCGTCGGGCGCGGCGCAGTTGAACGCGGCGGGCCCGAAAATGGACCGGCCCATCTCCTCGTAGCAGACCGCCATGCCCGCGACCGACAGCCCCAGCCCGCCCCGCTCGCGCGGCATCTGCGGCGCCCACAGCCCCGCCTCCTTGGTCTTGGCGCGAAGCGAGTCCAAAAGCTCGAGGCGGATGTTTTCGTGCTCGTCGTAGGAGTTGCGGTCTGACTCGAGCGGGATGAT
>JAZGBC010000128.1:0-29725 GCA_036444495.1 Kiloniellales bacterium | reverse complement strand
GCGGTGGTGGCGGCTCATGTCGGGCGCGGTATCCAGGTACAGGCCCAGGGCGCCGCGGAGGAGCCCTATCCGGCCTTCGATACCGCCGCCGAGCACCTGGCCAAACGGCTGCGCCGCTACAAGGGCCGGCTGCGCGATCACCACAAGGATAGCGGCCCCAAGGCCGAAACGCTGCTGGCCCAACAGTATATACTGGCCGGCGACGACGAAGAGGAAGCCGCCGAGGACGTGGGCCAGGGCCAACCCGCGGTGGTCGCCGAGATGACCACCGAGATTCCTAGCCTGACCGTGAGCGAGGCGGTCATGCGCATGGACCTGGCGGACCAGCCCGCACTGATGTTTCGCAACTCATCGCACAGCGGGCTCAACATGATCTATCGCCGGACGGACGGAAATATCGGCTGGATCGATCCTCGCGGCAATCGCGGCGAATAAGCCGGAAATATCGAGAAACGGCTATGGAAATCGACGAATTGATAGGTCCCAATGCCGTCGTGGCGAAACTGCGGGCGACCAGCAAGAAGCAGGCGCTTCAAAAACTCGCCAAGCGGGCCGCCGAACTCACTGGGCAGCCGGAACGGGCGATCTTCGAGGTGTTGATCGAACGTGAGCGCCTGGGCACCACGGGGGTCGGCAACGGGATCGCCATCCCGCACGGCAAGCTGCCCGAGCTGGACCGGCTTCATGCGCTCTTCGCCCGCCTGGAGACGCCGATCGATTTCGACGCCATCGACGAGCAGCCGGTCGACCTCATCTGCGTGCTCTTGGCCCCCGAGTCCGCGGGCGCCGATCACCTGAAGGCGCTGGCCCGGGTCTCGCGCCTGCTGCGCGACCGGGCGATCTGCGAGAAGTTGAGGGGCACCGACGGCGCCGAGGCCCTGCACGCCCTGCTCACCGAATCGGCGGCCAGCCACGCCGCCTGAGCTTCGGGCCCACTCCGCGCAGGAGCAAGGCCATGGCACTACCTGGAATGATTAGTGGACGCTGACGGGCTCGAGGTCGTTCTGGCGCACGGCGGCGAAGGCGAGGGAGCGTCCGCGCAGAACCGCGATCTCCGTGCCATCGGCGGCATGGACGGCAAAGCGCCGCTTTCCATCCACCTCGACCGGCTTGACGTAGGCAAGCTGTTCCAGCCCGAGAAGCATCAACTCCCGGGGGGATATCTCCGAGTGATGTTCAACCTGGGTCATTTCGCTCTCTCCTCCTGACGGCCCTCTTCAGCCACATCCTCGGCCTCGACCTGAATCTCCGGAACCTCGGCGTCCTCCCCGGCCGCCGTCTCGATCCTGATGTTGCGGACCTGAGGCTCTTTGACCGGCCGTTCCAGATCGATATGGAGCAGGCCGCTGTCGAGCGAAGCGCTCGTCACCTCGATGCCGTCGGCCAGCACGAAGCTGCGCTGGAACTGGCGGGTGGCGATGCCCCGGTGCAGGTAGACCTTCTCCCCCTCCTCGGCCTGCTTGCCCCGGATGACCAGCTGGTTGTTCTGGATCTGGACCTGCAAGTCCCCGGCCTCGAAGCCGGCCACAGCCAGGGAGATGCGCAGGCGGTGCTCGCCTAACTGCTCCACATTGTAAGGCGGGTAACCGTCGGCCGAGGCCTTGGATACACGCTCGAGCGCCTGCTCGAACTGCTCGAATCCGAGCAACAGGGGGCTACTGAACAGGGACAGTCGGGTCATCTCTCAGCATCCTCCTCGTCCATGAGCAAGGGCTGCTGTTTCGAAGGTTCCCGGACCCGCATGGTCGGGCGCCCGGGGGCTCATGGCGGTCCTCTGGCTATGGCACCGCCTGTTATCTATGTGGGGCCGCTTCCCGGCGCAATCAAGCCGCTCGCCCGGCCGGGCGGGCGGCCCCGCCCCGGCATTTCAGCACGAAAAAAGACGGGAGCCTGGGTTAGGCCCCCGTCTTCTTCGAAACGCAAGTCAAATTGACTTACATCGCCGCCGCAGCACCGTTGCGCCACGCAGCCGGACGAGACCGGCGCACGACACGACGCTTGGCGCCCGCACGACGCTTGGCCGAACGACGCTTGGTCGTACGACGCTTCGCGACGTGACGCTTGGAGGAACGACGCTTGCTCGTGCGGCGCTTGGCCGTACGACGCTTGCTCGTGCCCTTCTTGGCGATTTTCTTCTTGGCCGCGATCTTCTTGGCCTTCAGAACGCGAATCTTCGCCTTCTTCAGGAACTTCTTCTTCGCGGCAACCTTCTTCATCGCGGCCTTCTTCGCAGCCATGTACTTCTTCACAAGGCGCTTGGCAGCGTTGATCTTCTTCTGACAAGAGCGAACGGCCTTCTGAGCGCTCTTGACATCGCGGGCGATCGTCGCGGGGGTCTTGGCCCGACGCGAAGTCTTCCGCTTTCTCTTCTTGGTGGCCATAGTCCAATCCTCACAAATCCAGAAAAAGCAATGACGGTGACACCACCGTCAGTAGTTGGTGTAAAGGGACAGATTTAAGAAAGGGTTACCAAATACGGGTGGTTTTACCTGACTCAAAACCGGTGATTCGGGTAATCGCCAGTCGAAAATTTTTTGGTGCCTGCCACGGTCCGTTCGGCGGAACAGTATTTGGCTGTCCCTACTGTCCCAGTTAGATGGCGTGCCATCAATGCCACCGGAATCCATTTGAATCTAACGAAAATCGACTTCGAAAATTACATCAAATGCAATTCATATCTTGGCCGGGCGGTCCAATACATGGACAGGATAGCCGGGGCGCCGGAGAGGACCACGGTCTTGGGTTAGGATTTTCGAGGAGCGGCGCCGATAATAGAGAGTCGAACAAAACATGAACCAACGTTGTTATGGTGTACAAACCCTTACCTTGCGGTCGCGGACCCATCCTGACCAAGCCATGTCTCATCGCGAACGGATTGCCAGTTTGAATTGGCGATGCGGGCAGTATGGAGCGAACCTGTCTCCGTCCGCCTAAGCGCCTTCGGGGGTCAGTCCACAGGGTGGCCTGCCGCCCGCCCGGCCTCCTGCCTTCGCCGGGGCGGAGCCCCGGCTTCGCGTAGGCAGGTCGCAGCCGAAACGGCTGCTTCGGCGGTGTAGGCAAGCCAGAGGCGTAAGAAATAGACATACCACACGCGGGCGACAGTCTCCCTTCGCTCCTGCTGGAGCTTCGGGAGACACTCCTACGCCTAAGCGCCTTCGGGTATCAGTCCACTGGGTGGCCTGCCACCCGAAGCCGGAAGCGTAGGGTGGTGGAGCCGTGGGGAATCGAACCCCAGACCTCTACAATGCCATTGTAGCGCTCTCCCAACTGAGCTACGGCCCCACGGATCGCACAGGTCTCGCCGGTTCGACGACGGGGCGGAAGTTAGGTAGGCGGCCCCATCCGCGCAAGTGAAAAATCGCAGCGGGCCGGGGCGGCCTGTCAGTCCTCTTTGCTGTCTCTGGTGACCACGACCTCCGCTATGTCCTCGTCGTCCCCGCCCAGTTCCGGGGCGTTCTTGACTACCGAATCATCGTCATCGTTGGCATCGGCAGCCTCGGCACCCTCGGCCAGGTCGCCGCCCTCCTTGCCAAGATCGGTATCCGGGTCCCCACCCAACGCCTTATCATCCTTCCCACCGGTGGCTAGGGCCGGCTGCTTCGCCGGCGCCGCCCGCTTGGCCGGCGCCGGGCGGCTGCGGCGAGACTTGAGCAGCGCTTCGGGATCGAAGGTTTTGCCGCATTCGGGGCAGGCGATCGGCTGACGGCGAAGATCGTAGAACTT
Source organism: Kiloniellales bacterium (assembly GCA_036444495.1). Lineage (GTDB taxonomy): Bacteria > Pseudomonadota > Alphaproteobacteria > Kiloniellales > J153 > JAZGBC01. The sequence continues at coordinate 26,002 of JAZGBC010000128.1, read as the reverse complement.
GGTCGCGCAACTCTGGCAGATACGCTTGGTGCCCCATTCCGCTTTGACCACCTGCAGTCCTCCACAATGCTGAGCGCGCGCCACAGGGCGAGCCAATTGCCATGTTCGGCGCGCCCTGTCAAAAGGTAATTCACGGACCGGGGCATGCCCTTGCCCTCTCGACGCGCTATGATAGAGACGTTATCTCCCCGACCAACAGGCCCGGCCCGAATCCTCGTGCAAGCACTCACCGCAAGGCCAACCGACGCCCTTCATGGCACGGCCCACGTGCCGGGCGACAAGTCCATCTCCCACCGCGCCCTGATCATGGGCGCGCTCGCCGTGGGCGAAACCCGGATCGGGGGCCTGCTGGAAGGCGACGACGTGCTGCGCACCGCCCAGGCCATGCGGGCCATGGGGGCGGAGGTGGAGCGTGACGAGACCGGGCTCTGGCATGTCTGGGGCCGGGGCATCGGCGGCCTGACGGAGCCCGCCGGGGTGCTGGACATGGGCAACTCGGGCACCGGGGCACGCCTTATCATGGGGCTCCTGGCCGGGCACCCGGTAACCGGTATCATGACCGGAGACGCCAGCCTGCGGGCCCGGCCCATGGGCCGGGTCATAGCTCCCCTCGAGGAGATGGGGGCCCGGGTGATCGCGGCGAACGGCGGCCGCCTGCCGCTCACCGTGATCGGGACGGGAACTCCCCTGCCGATCCGCTACCGCCTGCCGGTCGCCTCGGCCCAGGTGAAATCCGCGATCCTCCTGGCCGGCCTGAACGCGCCCGGCAAGACCACGGTGATCGAGCCCCGCCCCACGCGCGACCACAGCGAATTGATGCTCGGCCATTTCGGGGCCGAGATCGCCGTCGCGGACAGCGAGGAGGGGCGCGCCATCACCCTCACCGGCCAGCCCGAACTCGCCGCCCGGGCCCTCGAGGTTCCGGCCGATCCCTCTTCCGCGGCCTTCGCGGTGACCGCCGCCCTGCTGCTGCCGGGCTCCGAGGTTCGGATACCCGGGGTCGGCCTCAACCCGCATCGCACGGGGCTCTATGAGACGCTCGAAGAGATGGGCGCGACCCTGCGCCGGGAAAACCAGCGCGAGGAGGCGGGTGAGCCGGTCGCCGATCTGGTCGTGACCGGCGCCAGGCTCCAGGGCGTGGAGGTGCCGGCCGAACGCGCAGCTTCCATGATCGACGAATATCCCATCCTGGCCGTGGCCGCGGCCTGCGCCGAGGGCACTACCGTGATGCGGGGCCTGGGCGAGCTCCGGGTCAAGGAGAGCGACCGCCTGGCCGCCATGGCGGCGGGCCTGGCGGCCTGCGGCGTCGAGGTCGAGGAGGGCGAGGACAGCCTGGTGGTCCACGGCACGGGCGGGCGGCCGCCGGGCGGGGCCAGGATCGAAAGCCGGCTCGACCACCGCATCGCCATGAGCTTCCTGGTGCTCGGGCTGGTTTCCGAGCAGCCCGTCACGCTGGACGACGCCGGACCCATCGACACGAGCTTCCCCGGCTTCGCCGAGGTCATGCGCGGCCTGGGCGCGCAGATGGACGCGGAGACCGAGGGCCCATGATCATCGCGCTCGACGGGCCGAGCGCGGCCGGCAAGGGGACGCTCGCGCGCCGGCTGGCCGAGGAGCTGGAATTTGCCCATCTGGAGAGCGGGCTCCTGTACCGCGCCGTAGCCGCGGAGTTGCTGGCCAGGGGCGCCGGCCCCTCCGAGGCGGAGGCCGCCGTGAGGACCGCCAAGACACTGGCCTTGGAAAGACTCGACCGCCCCGGCCTGCGCGGCGAGGAGGTCGGCCAGGCCGCCTCCCAGGTGGCCACGATTCCCGCCGTCCGCGCGGCCCTTCTGGAGCTGCAGCGGCGCTTCGCCGAGCAGCCGCCGGAGGGCAAGGCGGGGGCGGTGATCGACGGGCGCGATATCGGCACGGTGGTCTGCCCCGAGGCCCAGGTGAAGATCTTCGTCACCGCCAGCCCCGAGGTGCGCGCCGAGCGCCGTCATAAGGAGTTGCTAGAGCGTGGCGAGGCGAGTATATACGCGCGCGTCGTGCAGGAAATGCGCGAGCGGGACAACCGCGACAGAGACCGCGCGGCGGCGCCCTTGAGGCCCGCCCCGGATGCGGTCATTCTCGACACCACGGACATGGATGCCGAGGAGGCCTTCCAGGCCGCGCTCGGCATCGTCGCATCCAAGCGTCCCGCCGCCCCGGCCTAAGCGGCAACCAAGGCGACGCCTGGGCGCCTTAAGTCCCAGGAAGACCACCGGACCCAACCGGTTGGCCCGAAACCGTCAAGACTGAAAGGATTACATCTATGGCCGAACCCGGCACCAGCAGCCCCAAGGCCGAGAAGGAGAGCTTCGCCGCCCTGCTCGAGGAGTCCCTCGGCACGGTGGACGAACTCGAGGGCACGGTTCTCAAAGGCACCGTCATCTCCATCGAGGGCGATATGGCCCTGGTGGACGTCGGCCTGAAATCCGAGGGCCGCGTTGCCATCAAGGAATTCAGCGAGGCCGGCCAGCCGGCTGAGATCAAGGTGGGCGACGAGGTCGAGGTCTACCTCGAGCGCATGGAGAACAAGCACGGCGAGGCCATGCTGTCGCGCGAGAAGGCAAAGCGCGAGGAGGCCTGGACCCAGCTCGAAAAATCCTTCACCGCGAACGATCGCGTCACCGGCATCATCTTTGGCCGGGTCAAGGGCGGCTTCACGGTGGACCTCTCCGGCGCCACGGCCTTCCTGCCGGGCAGCCAGGTGGACATCCGCCCGGTGCGCGACGTAGGCCCGCTCATGGGCACCCCGCAGCCCTTCCAGATCCTCAAGATGGACCGTTCGCGCGGGAACATCGTGGTCTCGCGCCGCGCGGTGCTGGAGGAGACTCGGGCCGAGCAGCGTACGGAACTAATCGCCGGCCTGAAGGAAGGACAGACGCTCGACGGCGTGGTCAAGAACATCACCGACTACGGCGCTTTCGTGGACCTGGGCGGAGTCGATGGCCTGCTGCACGTGACCGACATCTCGTGGAAGCGCATCAATCACCCCACCGAGGCACTCTCCATCGGCCAGCAGGTCAAGGTCCAGGTCATCCGCTTCAATGCGGAAACCCAGCGCATCAGCCTGGGCATGAAGCAACTCGAGGCCGACCCCTGGGAGGGAGTGGCGACCAAATATCCGATCGGCACCAAGTTCACCGGCCGGGTCACCAACATCACCGATTACGGCGCCTTCGTCGAGTTGGAGGCCGGCGTCGAGGGCCTGGTCCACGTGTCGGAAATGAGTTGGACCAAGAAGAACGTGCACCCGGGCAAGATTATCTCGACCAGTCAGGAGGTCGAGGTGATGGTGCTGGACGTGGACGAACAGAGGCGCCGGATCAGCCTGGGCCTCAAGCAGTGCGGGTCGAACCCCTGGGAGGCCTTCAAGGAGGACTACCCGGTGAACTCCGAGATCGAGGGCGACATCAAAAACATCACCGAATTCGGTCTGTTCGTCGGCCTGCCCGGCGAAATCGACGGCATGGTCCATTTCTCCGACCTGGATTGGGCCTTGCCGGGCGAGGAGGCGGTGAAGAAGTACAGCAAGGGCGACACCATCAAGGTGAAGATCCTGGACATCGATACCGTTAAGGAGCGCATCAGCCTGGGCATCAAGCAGCTCGGAGACGATCCCTTCAAGAGCTCGCTCAAGGAATTCAAGAAGGGGGCGGTGGTGACCTGTACGGTGCATAAGGTAGTCGATAACGGCATCGAGGTGAGGGTCGGCGGGGGGGCCATTGGCTTCATCCGCAAGGCCGACCTCTCGCGCGAGCGCAGCGAACAGCGGCCCGACCGCTTCGCCGTGGGCGAAAAGGTCGACGCCAAGATCACCTCCATCGACAGCAAGAGCCGTAAGATTTCCCTGTCCATCAAGGCGCGCGAGGTGGACGAGGAAAAGAAGGCCATGAAGGACTACGGCTCCGCCGAATCCGGGGCCAGCCTGGGCGATATCCTGGGTGCCGCGATCTCGATGGCCGCCAGGCTTAAGGGGTCGGACGGTAAGGCGGAGGACGAGAAGCCCAAGGCTAAGGCAACCAAATCCAAGACCGCCAAGGACAAAACGGCCGAGGACGGGAAAGAGCCCGAGAAAGAGAAGAAACCCAAGAAAACTGCCGCCAAGGACAAAACGGCCAAGAAAAAAGCGACCAAGAAAAAAGCCGTAGCCAAGAAGGAATCCGAAGAGAGTGCAGCCGATTCCGAGGCGCCGGAGGCGCCCGCCGAGACAGCCGAGGAGGGCAAGGACAAGGCCGAGTAGGCAGGCCAAAAAACCCCGCCCCCGAGCAAGCGAACGGCCCGGAGCCAAGACTCCGGGCCGTCCTTTTCTCCGGCCTCGGAGCCCCCTTGGTGCAGTGCGGAAAACCTGTTTGTTCTGAAAGACTTACACTTGACGCCCTGGCAGGACTCTGGCACGCTTGCGTTGCGGTTCCGGACCCGGACAATAATAGTTGTGAGCACGAAAATGGGTGGGGGAGGCAGCCGGACCGTGTCTCCTGCTCGCGTGCGGCAGAACGGCACCCCCATTTGTCCTAGCCGGGACCGGGCACTTCTTGGGGAAGCGACGCCATGACGAAGTCCGAACTCATCCAACGCATCGCCGAGATCAATCCGCATCTCTATCACCGCGACGTGGAGCGTATCGTCACCACGATCTTTGACGAGATCTCCGAGGCGCTGGGCCGTGGAGACCGGGTCGAACTCAGAGGATTCGGCGCTTTTTCGGTCAAGCGGCGCGATGCCCGCATCGGGCGCAACCCGCGTACCGGCGCCGCGGTTCAGGTGGCGGCAAAGCGCGTTCCCTTCTTCAAGACGGGAAAGCTGCTCCGCGAGCGTCTGAACGACAGCGACCCGCAATCCCCCTAGTACCCGGGATCATAGGCGACGCACAGCGCGGCAGATGTGAAACGGCTGTCCTGGATCATCTCCCTTCCGATTACCCTGGCGGCCGTCGTCTTCGCCGTCGCCAATCGAAAAGCAGTGACTTTCGACCTTTGGCCCCTCGATCAGACGGTCACCCTGCCGCTCTTCGTGGCGATTTTGGGCAGCCTGTTCCTGGGGCTGCTCGTCGGCGGCCTGATCGCATGGCTGTCCGCCGGCCGGGCAGGACTCGCGCGGCGGCGCGCCGAGCGCCGGGCGGCCGAACTGGAGCGCGAGATCGCGCGTCTGAAACGTGAAGCGGGTATGGCCGCCGGCGGTGCGGCCGGGCAAGCCCTTCCGCCGGTCACCGACGAACCCGGCGCCGGCGAACGCCCCAGGCTGCCCTCCAGCGGTTCCTGAGCCCGCGCAAAGCCCATGCGGATTATTTCGGCGGCGGAGGTAGAGGCGGCTCTCGACTACGAGAGCCTGGTGGAGCGCCTGCGCCAGGCTTTCCGCCGCGACATCGCCGTACCCGTGCGTCATCACCATGAAATCGAAACCGGCGAGGGCCCCGAAGCCACGCTGCTGCTCATGCCCGCCTGGCAGGCGGGCCGCCACATCGGGGTCAAGATCGTCACCGTCTTCCCGGCGAACGCGGATAAGGACCTGCCCGCGGTCATGGGCGCCTATCTGCTGCTCGACGGCAAGACCGGCTCGCCGCTCGCGCTCATCGACGGGCCCACGCTGACGGCCCGGCGCACCGCCGCGGCCTCGGCGCTGGCCTCCAGCTACCTGTCGCGGCCCGACTGCGAGCGCCTGCTCATGGTGGGCACCGGCGTGCTCGCGCCGCATCTCATTCTGGCGCACGCCTCGGTACGGCCCATCTGCAACGTGCTCATCTGGGGCCGCAGCGAGGACAAGGCCGCCAAGCTGGCCAAAAGTCTCGACCGGCCCGAATTCCGCGTCGAGCACACGACCGACCTGGAGGCCGCCGTGCGCGGCGCGCACATCATCTCCTGCGCCACCCTGAGCAACGACCCCCTGGTCAAGGGGGAGTGGCTGCAGAACGGTCAGCACCTGGACCTGGTGGGCGCCTTCCGGCCCGACATGCGCGAGACGGACGACACCGCGATCAGGCGCGCCCGGGTCTTCGTCGACACCCGGGCTGGCGCCTGCAAGGAGGGGGGCGACATCGTCCAGCCCCTGGAATCGGGGGTGCTGACGCCGGACGACATCGCCGCCGACCTCTTCGAGCTGACCCGCGGCGAGCGCGCCGGGCGGCGCTTCTACGACCAGATCACCCTGTTCAAGTCGGTCGGCACGGCGATCGAGGACCTGGCCGCGGCCCAGCTCGCCGTGGAGCGGGTTTGAGGAGCAGCCAGGGTCTCGCGAACCCCGCGCCTGGTGTCCGGCGCCCCGCGTGACGCTTTCCGCGCGCTCTGCTATACCCCGCGCCATGAGCAGCCCCGAGCCCAAGGACCGCATCTTCGTCGCGCTCGACACGCCCGATGTGGCGCGCGCGGCCCAGCTCGCCGCCGGGCTGCGCGGGGCAGTGGGCGGTGTCAAGCTGGGCAAGGAGTTCTTTACCGCCCAGGGGCCCGACGGCGTGCGCGCGGTGGCCGGGGGCGAGCGCCTGTTCCTCGATCTCAAGTTCCACGACATCCCCAACACCGTCGCCGGCGCGGTACGTGCCGCGGTGCGCCTGCGCCCCTTCCTGCTCACGCTGCACGCCGCGGGCGGCCCGGTCATGATGCAGGCCGCCGCCGAGGCCGCGCGGGAGGCCGCCGAGGACGCCGCCGCCCCGCGCCCCCTGCTTCTGGGCATCACGGTGCTGACCAGCCTGGACGAAGCGGACCTCGACGCCGTGGGCCAGCAGGGCCCGGTGGCCGGACAGGTCCGGCGTTTGGCGGGCCTCGCGCGCGAGAACGGGCTGGACGGCGTGGTCTGCAGCCCGTGGGAGATCGAACACTTACGCGCCGACTGCGGCCCGGGCTTCATCTTGGCCGTGCCCGGCATCCGGCCCGACTGGGCCGCGGCCGGCGATCAGAAGCGCGTCATGACTCCCGCCGAGGCAGTAGCCAAGGGCGCGGATTACCTGGTCATCGGGCGGCCGATCACGGCCCAGTCCGATCCCCTGGCCGCCGCCCGGCGCATCGCCGAGGAGATCGCGGCCCACGCGGAAGCCGCATCATGAGCCAGACCTCCCCACCCCCCGCCGCGATCCGCAAGCTGCCGGTCGTGCAGACGATGTTCGAGGCTTATGGGCGGGTGTTCGGCAATCCGGAGCTCCTCGCCCGCGCCGCGGCCTTTCCCTTCTGTCTCTCGTTCTTCCTGGTGGCCTTGGCGGTCCTGGGCCGCGCGCAACCGGTCATGGCCGGGCTGGTCGCGATCCTGGGCCTGGCGCCCTACACGATCTTCGGCGTGACCTGGCACCGCGTGACCCTGCTGGGGCCGCAGGCGGGCCGGCCGCCCCTAGTTGTGCCCTGGGAGCGGCGGCACTGGCGCTTCCTCGGCTACCTGATCGCTGTCACGCTGATCAGCAACGGCATGGCGGTCACGATCATGTCGGTCGCGGTCATCTTCGCGCCGCAGAGCGCCGAAGACCAGTCACTCTTCGCCTTAAGCATGGTCGCCGCCATCGCGTTTATCATGGCCTACGTCGCGGTGCGCTTTTGCTTCGTCTTCCCCGCGGTCTCCGTGGATGAGGAATACCGGCTGGCCCACGCCTGGCGGCACACCAAGGGCCAAGGTTTGCGTCTGCTGGCCGCGCTCCTGCTGACGGCGCTGCCCTTCGTCCTGTTGATCTGGATGGTGGGATTGTTCTTTGACACCCTGCTCTTTCCGGCCGATCCGGGGGCCATGGGTACGGCGGAGGTACCGGGCGCCGAACCCCCTGTCAGCGCGCCGCTCCTCGCGCTGTCACAGATCGTTATCGTGGCGCTGAATTACGTCCTGATGGCGCTCATGCTTTCGGCCATCTCGATCTCGTTCCGCGATTGCACCGGCTGGGTGCCGGGTGTGGGCGGGGCGGTGATACGAGGCACGGAAGAGGACTGACCCTTGCCCATCGAGGTCAAGATTTGCGGCATCAATTCGCCCGAGGCGCTGCGCGCCGCGGTGGAGGCGGGCGCGGATTACATGGGCCTCAACTTCTATCCGCCCAGCCCGCGCGCCGTAACCCCTGACCAGGCCGCCACGCTGGCCGCCGCCGCGCCGCCGCGCCTGCGCAAAGTGGGGCTGTTCGTCGATGTGGACAACGAGACCATCGCCGAGGTGCTGGCCACCGTCGATCTCGACATCCTGCAGCTCCACGGAGCCGAAAGCCCGGCACGGGTGAGCGAGGTCCGGGCGCGCTTCGGCCTGCCGGTCATGAAGGCGATCAAGATCGCGGGTGAGGACGACGTGGCCGGGGCAGAGAATTACTGCGCCGCAGCCGAGCGCCTGCTGTTCGACGCCAAGCCGCCCAAGGACATCAAAAACCTCATGCCCGGCGGCAACGCGCTCGCCTTCGACTGGGAATTGCTGGCGGGGCGGAGCTGGCCCCTGCCCTGGATGCTCTCGGGCGGGCTGGACGCGGAGAACCTGGCCGAGGCGGTCCGGACCTCGGGCGCACGCGCCGTGGATGTCTCCTCCGGCATCGAGGACAAGCCGGGTGTGAAGAACCCGGACAAGATCCGCGCCTTCATCGCCGCGGCCAAGGCGCTGTAGCTAGCCGCGCAGGGTCTGGCGGCGCTGTTCGAACTCTTCCCGCTCGATCTCACCGCGCGCGAAGCGCTCTTCCAGGATATCGAGCGGCGTCTTCTCCCTGGGGCCCCGGGCCGTGCCGCCGCCCACGCCACCCAGCCAGCGCACCACGAGCACCACGAGCGCGACGATGAGCGCGACGAACAGGATCATCATGAGCGGCCCGCCGACCATCCAGCCCCAGCCGCCGCCCCACATGTGCCCAACTTCTCCGGCGCCCTGGTGCGCCCCATCGGCCCAGACGAGCGCGGGCGCGGCCAGCGCGGTCAAGGCGGCGATCGCACCCGGATAGAGACGTTTCATGGCCCAAACTCCTTTCAAGATGACTTGTACGAAGATCACCTAAGCAGTGCATTGTACCCGGAAAACCGCGATTTTCGTAGGTCAGCCATGCCCTGGGCGGGAGGCTCGCGCGGGACCGGATAGACCCGCCCGGCATTGCGGCAGAGGGCGTTCTGGGGCAGAGTGCGCCCTCTTAAATCCGGGAGCAGACCAGCGTCATGGAAGCGCTCAATACATACCGGGGCGGGCCCGACGAGCGGGGCCATTTCGGCATCTATGGCGGCCGCTACGTGGCCGAGACGCTCATGCCGCTCATCCTGGAGGTGGAGCGCGCCTACGCGGCGGCGAAGAGCGACCCCGGGTTCCAGGCCGAGATCGACGCCTTCGCCAAGCACTACGTGGGCCGGCCCAGCCCGCTCTACTTCGCCGAGCGCCTGACTGGGCACTTCGCCAAGGGGGACAAGGGCGCCAAGCTCTACTTCAAACGCGACGAGCTGAACCACACCGGCTCCCACAAGATCAACAACTGCATGGGCCAGATCCTGCTGGCCCGGCGCATGGGCAAGGCCCGAATCATCGCCGAGACCGGCGCCGGCCAGCACGGCGTCGCCGTGGCCACGGTCTGCGCGCGCTTCGAGCTGCCCTGTGTCGTCTACATGGGCGAGACCGACATCGCGCGGCAGTCGCCGAACGTGTTCCGCATGAAACTCCTGGGCGCGGAGGTGGTGCCGGTCACCAGCGGCACCGGCACCCTGAAAGACGCCATGAACGACGCCCTGCGCGACTGGGTCGCCAACGTGGAGTCCACCTTCTACATCATCGGCACGGTGGCCGGCCCCCACCCCTATCCGGCCATGGTGCGCGACTTCCAATCGGTCATCGGCAATGAGGTGCGCGAGCAGATCATGGAGGCCGAGGGCCGCCTGCCGGACACGCTGGTCGCCTGCATCGGCGGCGGCTCCAACGCCATGGGCCTGTTCCACCCCTTCCTGGACGATAAGGACGTGCGTATCGTCGGCGTCGAGGCGGCGGGTCGCGGCATCGAGACGGGCGAGCATGCGGCCTCGCTGGCCGGCGGGCGCGCCGGCGTCCTGCACGGCAACCGCACCTACCTGCTGCAGACCGACGACGGACAGATCGTCGACGCCCACTCGATCTCCGCCGGCCTCGACTATCCGGGCATCGGGCCGGAGCATTCCTGGCTGCACGAGACGGGCCGGGCGGAATACGTCTCGGCGACCGATCGAGAGGCCTTGGACGCCTTTCAGCTCTGTTCCAAGCTCGAAGGCATTATCCCGGCGCTGGAGCCGGCGCACGCGCTCGCCTATGTGACGAAGCTCGCCCCTACCCTGCCCAAGGACCATCTGATCGTCATGAACATGTGCGGGCGCGGCGACAAGGACGTGTTCAGCGTCGCCGACGCGCTGGGCGTGGAGATTTGAACCCCATGAGCGCAAGGGAGACGGCCGCTGGCGCGAGCCGCGTCGAGCGGTGCTTTGCGGCGCTCCAGGCCGAGGGCCGCGGCGGGCTGATCACCTTCACCACGGCGGGCGATCCGGATGCGGAGACCTGCTTCGAGATTCTTTCCGGCCTGCCCGCGGCGGGGGCCGACATCATCGAGCTGGGCATGCCCTTCTCCGATCCCATGGCCGATGGACCGGCGATCCAGGCCTCCAGCCTGCGGGCGCTCGAGGCGGGCATGACGCTCAAGGGCACCCTGGACCTGGTTACCCGTTTCCGCGCGCAGGACGGCGACACGCCCATCATCCTCATGGGCTACTACAACCCGATCTACAGCTACGGCGTCGATCTCTTCCTGGCCGATGCGACGGCGGCCGGGGTGGATGGTCTCATCATCGTCGATCTGCCGCCCGAGGAGGACGAGGAGCTGTGCCAGCCGGCCTTGGACGCCGGGCTGCACTGGATCCGCCTGGCCACGCCCACGACCGACGAGGCGCGCCTGCCCACGGTGCTGACCAACACCAGCGGCTTCCTCTACTACGTCTCGATCCTGGGCATCACCGGCACGCGCTCGGCCAGCGCCGAGGTGGTGCGGGAAGCCACCGAGCGCCTCAAGCGCCACACCAACCTGCCGGTCGCGGTGGGCTTCGGCATCAAGACGCCGCAACAGGCCGCCGAGGTGGCCGGCATCGCGGATGCCGCCGTGGTGGGCTCCGCGATCGTCGACAAGATCAAGGCCGGCCTCGACGAAGACAACCGCGCCACCCCCGGGCTGGCCAAGGAGGTGCTGGACTTCGTGGCCTCCCTGGCTGAAGGTGTGCGCGGCACCCGCAGCGGTTAACCTATTGGTACAGATATACTTGTATGGAGGATTTCGGCCCTCGTGCTTCGACAAGCTCAGCATGAGGACCTCACCCTGAGCATCCTCATCCCGAGCCTGTCGAGGGACGAAGGGTGAGGCTGTTGCGATCGGACCCCGATGAACTGGATTTCCAACTACGTCCGGCCGAAGATTCGCGCGCTCGTCAACCGCGAGGTGCCGGAGAACCTTTGGCAGAAGTGCCCCTCCTGCGCGCAGATGATCTTCCACCGCGAGCTGGAGGCGAACCTCCTGGTCTGCCCGCACTGCGGCCACCACTTGCGCATTAGCGCCAAGCGGCGTCTGGAACTGCTTTTCGACGACGGCGAGTACAAGCAAATCGAACTGCCCGAGACCGCGATCGATCCGCTCAAGTTCCGCGACCGCCGGCGCTATACCGAGCGCCTGAAGGAGGCGCAGAGCAAGACCGAGGCGAAGGAGGCCATCCTGGTCGCCCACGGCAAGTTGGGCGGCCAGCCGGCGGTGATCGCCGCCTTCGACTTCTCCTTCATGGGCGGCTCCATGGGCCTCGCCGTGGGCGAGGGATTGCTCGCCGCCGCGCGCCTCGCGGTCCTGCAGGAGGCACCGCTGATCGTCGCCTCGGCCTCGGGCGGCGCGCGCATGCAGGAGGGCATTCTTTCGCTCATGCAGTTGCCGCGCTCGGTAATCGCGGTGGAGCAGGTCAAGGAGGCGGGCCTGCCCTATATCGTGCTGCTGACCGATCCCACCACGGGCGGGGTGTCGGCCTCTTTCGCCATGCTGGGGGACTTCGCCATTGCCGAGCCGGGCGCCATCATCGGCTTCGCCGGCCGGCGGGTAATCGAGGAAACCATCCACGAGACCCTGCCCGAAGGCTTCCAGCGCGCCGAGTACCTGCTGGAGCACGGCATGGTGGACATGGTGGTGCACCGGCGCGAGCTGCGCGAGACGCTGATCCGCCTGCTCAAGCTGCTGCGCGAAAAGACGCCGTCGGCGGAGGTCGTAACCCTGCCCCAGGGCGGTACTGAAGCTAGCCAGGCCAAGGCCGAGGCCGGCGGGCAAGCCGGCGAGTCCAGTGGTGAACCGGCGGAGTGACGCGGTCCTCGACCGCCTGACCCGGCTGCATCCCAAGATCATCGACCTCTCGCTCGGGCGGGTGACACGCCTGCTCGAACGCCTGGATCACCCGGAAGCGCGCCTGCCGCCCGTGGTGCATGTGGCGGGCACCAACGGCAAGGGCTCGGTGATCGCCTTTCTGCGCGCCATGCTGGAGGCCGGCGGAGCCCGCGTGCAGGCCTATACCTCGCCGCACCTGGTGCGCTTTCACGAACGCATCCGCCTGAGCCACGGCCTGATCGACGAGGCGGAACTGCTGGCCCATCTCGAAACCTGCGAAGCGGCCAACGGCGAAAGCCCCATCACCTTCTTCGAGATCACCACGGCGGCGGCCTTCCTCGCCTGCGCGGAGGATCCCGCCGATGTCCTGTTATTGGAGACGGGTCTGGGCGGGCGCCTGGACGCCACCAATGTGATCCCTCGCCCGCGGCTGTGCGTGATCACGCCCGTCTCCATCGACCACGTGCAGTACCTGGGCGAGACCCTGGAGGGCATCGCCTTCGAGAAGGCCGGTATCCTCAAGGCCGATGTCACCGCCGTGATCGGTCCGCAGCCCGAAGCGGCGCTCACCGCGATCGAGAAACAAGCCGAGGCGGTGGGCGCGCCGCTTTTTTGCGCCGGCCGGGACTGGCGCGCCTGGGACGAAGACGGCCGATTGCACTTCGAGGCCGGCGGCGCGCAGCAAGATTATCCCGCACCCGCGCTCCCCGGCGCCTATCAGATGGAAAACGCCGGCATCGCGCTCGCCTGCGCAGCGCAGCTGGACGGGTTCGCCCTGGACGAGACGGCGCAAAGCACGGGCCTCCTGCGCGCCGACTGGCCCGGCCGCCTGCAACTCCTGACGCGCGGGCCTTTGGCCGGGCGGCTGCCCGAGGGCTGGGAGCTGTGGCTCGACGGCGGACACAACGGGGCCGCCGGCCGCGCGCTGGCGCAGGTCGTGGCGGGCTGGGACGAGCGGCCGCTGCACCTGATCTACGGCATGCTCAACACGAAAGCCGCGGCGGACTTCCTGACGCCGCTCGCGCCTTATACCGCCAAGCTGTACGCGGTCGCCATTCCCGGTGAAGCCGCCTCCCTGAGCGCCGGGGAAGCCGCCGCCCACGCCACAAACGCCGGCCTCGACGCGCGCGCCAGTGAGAGCGTCGAAGCGGCGCTCGGCGACATCGTCGCGGCCGGTACACCCGGGCGCATCCTCATCTGCGGCTCGCTCTATCTCGCGGGGCAGGTGCTGGCGGAGAGCGGCTAACGCGAATTGCCCGCGTGAAAAGAAGAACCCCGCCGGGTGTGGCGGGGTTCGGTCGTTCCGTGATTGCCGGGGCCGCTCGCGGTCAAAGCACCGACTCGACCCAATCCTGAAGTTGCTTCTTCGCGAGCGCGCCCACCTTGGTGGCGGCCACCTCACCGTTCTTGAACAGCATCAGGGTGGGGATGCCGCGCACGCCGTATTTCTGCGGGGTGAGCGGATTGTCGTCGATGTTCAATTTCGCGATCGTTATCCGGCCGTTCATCTCCTTCGAGATGTCCTCGAGCGCCGGCGCGATTATCTTGCAGGGGCCGCACCACTCAGCCCAGAAATCGACCAGCACGGCGCCTTCGGCCTTGAGTACGTCGGCATCGAAGCTGTCGTCGCTGACGTGGACCATGGACATGCAATAGCTCCCCGACCAGTTCAGGCCGGGCCGGTATGGCCGGCGGCCTATCTCTCTCGTTTAATGTAGGGAGCCGCTAGCGGGAGCGTCAAGGTGCGTGCTGCGCAAGGGTGGCAGAACTGAGTTGCATGAGACGCGGACCGTCGGTCCAGAGCAGCGCGCAAGTTACCGGCCGACCCGGATAGACTCCCTTAAGAATCGCGCGGTAAACCGCCATTTGCCTTATATATATTGTGGGTATATCGGTCTCCGCCGCCGGCGCCGGGCGCTGCGTCTTGTAATCCACAATCAGCACATGGCCTGGCGCCACGAGTAGCCGGTCGATCTGGCCGGAAACCACCTCGGGACCCGAGTCGCACTCGATCAGCCCGGTGACCGGCACCTCGGCCCGGCTGCCGGGACCGAAGAGCGCCGCGAAGTCCGGATGATCGAGGACGTCGAGCGTGACCCGGGCGATCTCTGCGCGCGCGGCCTTGGAAAGCCCATGTACGGGACTTTCCAGGAAGCGCGCCGCGGCGGCGGCACGCGCCTCGCGCGGCAGGCCCGGCAGGGACTGCAAAAGACGGTGGATCAGGCGCCCGCGCTGGAAGCCCGCACCCCCATCTTCGCCGAGCGGTGAGCGCAGCGGCGGCTCCGCGCCTGCGGGACGGGAGGGCGCGAGCGGGCGGGGCGGAGCGGGTTCGGGCGTGGGCTGCGTCTGGGTCCAATCGGGCAGCGGCGGGCCCTTCTCCGGTGCCGGCACGGGCTCGTCTGTTTCGATCTTGTCGGCCGCCGCCGTCTGTGCGGTCGAAAGCCGCCGGCCGGGGCCGCGCCAGCCGTTTTCCTCCCCCTCCTTGGTGAAATCGAAGTCCACGGCCTCGGCCACGCCGGCGAGCGCGTCCTCGACCAGCTTGTACCAGCAATCCTCCGGCGGTTTGGTCTTGGCGTCCCAGCCGCAGACGTAGAGCCGGTCCTCGGCCCGGGTCAGCGCCACGTATAGCAGGCGCCGGTATTCGCGCGCCTGGCGCGCCTGGGCCTCGGCGCGCAGCCTTGCCGCCAAGGGGCCGTCGCAAGACACGCGCAGGGGCCAAAGGGCGATGGCCTCCTCTTCCTCCGCCGGCCAGAACAGGCCGCTGGGCGTTTTCGGATTCTGCATGGTATCGGGCAGGATGACGATGGGCGCCTGCAGGCCCTTGGCGCCGTGCACCGTCATGACGCGTACCGAATCCTGCCCGTGCTCCATGTCGCGCTTGACCACCTGGGCGCCGGCCTCAAGCCAATGCAGGAAGCCTTCGAGCGAGGGCGCGTGCTCCCGCTCGTAGGCGAGCGCGAGGGAGAGAAATTCTTCGATGGGATCGCCCGCATCCAGGCCGAGACGCGCCAACAGAAGTTCCCGGCCCCGGCCCCGGCCCCAGTCGCGCTCCAGGATCTCGGCAAAGAGCTCGTAGGGCGGCACGAAATCGGCGCGCGCCATAAGATCGGCGAGCTGCGTCCGCGCGGCGGCGAAGGCGGCATCACCCTTGGCCTGCCTGGCGAGCGAGGCCCAGAGGCTGCCCTTTCGCTTGTAGGCGAGCGTAAAGAGTTGTTCCTCGCGTAAGCCCACGAGCGGCCCCTTGAGCACGGTGGCGAGGGTGAGATCGTCTTCGGGCAGTAGCAGCACGCGGCCGAGCGCGACAAGATCCATGACCGCGATCTGGTCGCGCAGCACCATGCGGTCCACCCCGGCCACGGGAACCTCCAGGCGTTTGAGCTCGCGCACCAGTTCCTCGACGAACTCGTTGCGCCGGCGCACCAGCACCAGGATGTCGCCGGGCCGCACCCGTCGTTGCCTGGTCTCGAGCCAGGCGTCACTGTCTTGCAACTTCTTCTTGCCGAGCGGTTCGCGCGTCCAGTGCTCGATCTTCCGCGCGATGAGTTTCGCCAGACGCGTGCGCGTGGGCGCGGCCTGGCGGCGCGCGACCGGCGGCTCCCAGGCTTCCACGGAAACCTCCTCGGGCGGGCCCGCGGGCGGCCATAGTTCCACCAGGCCCGCCTGCCCCAGACGCACGGGCGAATGTTCGAGCGGACCTTCGCCGAAGAGCACGCCGGGCTGGGCGGCTTCCCGCGCGAAGACCGCATCGACGGCTTGCAGCACGGCGGCGCTGGAGCGGAAAGAATGCTGCAGGCCAATGGCATCGAGGCGTTGCCCGGCCTGCGCCGCGCGCGCGGCGAAATGCGCGCGCATGCGGTCGAAGGAGTCCGGGTCGGCGCGCTGAAAGCTGTAGATCGACTGCTTGGCGTCGCCCACAGCGAAAACCGTGCGCGTTTCTTCCTGCGCGCCCTCGCCGGTGAAAAACTCCTCGGCCAGGTACTGGATCACCTCCCACTGCTCCGGGTTGGTGTCCTGGGCCTCGTCGATCAAGATGTGGTCGAGCCCGCCGTCCAGCTTGTAGAGAACCCAGGAGGCCGACCCCTGGCCCTGCAAGAGGTCGCGCGCCCCGAGGATAAGATCGTCGTAGTCGAGCACCGCCCGGGCGGCCTTGCGCTGCTTGTAGAGATCGAGAATCGCATCGCCCAGACGCAGCAGGGCGGCCGTGGCGCGGGCCACGGTGATGGCATTGATGCGCGCGCGCACCGCTGTAAGGCGCATCGCCTCACCGGCGAGCACGTCGTCGATACCGGGCGCCGCCGCCAAGGCGTCCTTGTGAACCAAGGTCTTGAACACATCGCCTTCGCCGTCCTTCGTAAAGAAGGCCTTCAGGTATTCCGCGAACTGGGGTTGACGTTGGTCTGGCTGTTCGAGCCAGGCGGCGATGCGCGCGCCGTGCGCCTGATCGGTCTTACTTCCATCCGCCATAACCCCGGCAGCCAACCGCAGACCCATATGGTCGAATGCATCGTCGGCACAGGCGGTAGAGAGTACCTCCCCCATGGTTTCGCCGGGCTCGATCCCGAGCGCCACAAAGACCGCCGCCTCCAACCCCTCGATCCCGCCGTGACGCCGCAGCAAACGCGAAAGGCGCGCGCGCTGCTTGACCAGATCGATCAGAAGCTCCCGGAAGCCCTGCTCGTGGGTCTGCACGGAAACCTCGGCGATGGCGGCGGCAAGAGGCGTGGCGGGCGCTTCCCCACCGCCGTTATCATCCCAGGCCATGGCAAGCAGCTCCTCGCGCGCCTCTTGCAGCAGCTCATCCGCCGAGCGCTCGTCGAGCGCCTGGAAGTGGGGCGCGATCTCCGCCTCCAAGGGAAAGCGCCCGAGCAGCGACTGGCAAAAGGAATGGATGGTCTGGATCTTCATGCCGCCGGGCGCATCGAGCACCCGGGCGAAGAGGCGGCGCGCCTCTTCCCGCGGGGCCTCGTCCGGCGCGCGGCCCAGCAGGCCTTCGAGCTCGGCGTTCAGCTCCTCGTCTTCCATGGTCGCCCAAAAGGCCAGACGCTGGGCCAGGCGGTTGGACATCTCCGCCGCCGCCGCCTTGGTGAAGGTGAGGCAGAGGATGCGCGCCGGCGCCGTGCCGTGCAGCATGAGGCTGAGCACCCGGTCGGTCAGTACCTTGGTCTTGCCCGTGCCGGCGGAGGCCGCGACCCAGACGGAACTCGTCGGATCGGCGGCCGGTTGCTGGGCGCGCGAGGCCTGGGCCCGGGCCTTGTCCGCCGCCGCGCTCATGACTCGCCGTCCCCGCCGGGGCCCGTGGTCCATTCCTTGATCCGCGCCAGGTGCCGGTAATCGCTGTAGCGCCCGGCCCATTCGGGCCGCGGCATGGCGTGATAAGGCGTTTCCAAGCGGTCGAAGCGGGCGATCAGGTGACCCAGCCCCTCCAGCGCCTCTTCGGCCCGCTCGCCGGGGTCCCTGTCCTTTTTGAGCGGCTTTACCTTGCCCGGGTCCACGCCGCCCGAAACCCGCCAGTATTCGAGGCGCGCGACAGGGCCGGGCGGCACGCCCTTAAAACCGCCCGCGAGCGCAATGGCGGCCTCCAGGGGCAACTGCGGCGCGAAACCAAGATCCACCTCCTTGAGAGTCGGCAAGGTTCCGGTCTTGTAGTCCAGGATCGCGAGCGAGCCGTCGTTCAAGACGTCGATCCGGTCCGCTTTCGCGGTCAGATCGAAGGGACCGCCCGGTGCATCGAGCCGCAGCTCGCCGGAGACTTCGCTGTAGGAACGTGCCAAGCCGGCGCGCTGTTCCCCTTCGGTCCTTGCGAACCAGGCGGCGAGGCGCCGGAAGCGCGGCCACCACAGCGCCCGCACGCCGGGCCGCACCTCGTCGCGGCTGAAGAGCTCCCAGCCGATCTCGACAAGCGCGGCTTCCGGATCGTCCGGCAGCGCCTCGGGAAATCTGCGGACAAACTTCTCCAGCGCCTTGTGAACCAAGGTGCCCAACTCGGCGGCGCCCGGGTCGGCATCCAACGCATCGAAGGGTTTGAGCCTCAGAATATGCCGGGCATAGATATCGTAGGGATCGCGCATCCAGGTTTCGATGCGCGTCACCGAAAGCCCGCGCGGCCGGGCCTTGAGCGGCGGCGTTGGCGCTGGGGGGGCGGCCTGTATCGGCTGCGCGGGCCGGTCGATCAACTCTGCCCAATCAAGCCAGGGCTGGGCATCCAACGTAAGCGAGTCCTTGATCTCCAGCGCGCTCAGCACGGCATCCAGGCGCAACAGCCAGCGCGAAGGCACGGTGGGCGTGCCCTCGACCCGCGTGGCGCGCGTCAGACAGACACGCGGGGCTGAGAAAGCTTGCGCGAAGTCGTGGGCGGCCAGGCCGATGCGCCTCTCCGGCGAGGGCAGGCCGAAGTCCCGGCGCATGGGCCGGCTGAGCCAGGGGCCGGGGTCGGTCTCGGCCGGCCAGGTTCCCTCGTTCAACCCGCCGAGCACCAAGAGGTCCACCTGCTGCAACCGCGCCTCGAGGGGCCCCCAGATGGCCAGGCGCGGGTGGCTGCCGTAGCGCGGACGCACCACCTGACCGGCCAGCAACGAGGTGAGCAGCGCGGGGTAGCGCACGCCCTTGACCGCCGGCGCGTCCTGCGCCGCGTCGCGCAACTCCGCGATAACCTCGGCCAAGACCGAACCCGCCTCGCCGGCCCAGAGGCGCGCCGCGCCGCTGTCCTCGCGGGTCGCGGCCAGGGCTTCGGCAAAAGCGATGTGGGCGTCGAGTATCTGGCCGAGCCTTTTGCCGCGCCGGAGCACACTCAGGAAGGGTTTCGCGCTTTTCTCCAGCGCGGCCAACCAGTCGCGCAGCTCCTTAGGGGCCTTGGCGCCCCTGAGCGCCCGCTTCAGGCCCGGAAAGCCGGCCGCCGGGCGGGGTCCGCGCAGTACGGCCACCTCGAGCGCGCGCACCCGGGCGCGGAAGGCGCCGGGCGACTGGCCGCCCGCGGCGAGGGGATGCTTGAGCGCGGCCAGGAGCGCGAGCGGCGCAAGCCCGCCCGCCGCCAGCTCCGCGGTCAGGCGCAGGAAGGCGCCCGGCGGGCTATCGCCAAGCGGACTGCCCGCCGAATCGTCCACCTGCAGGCCCCAGCGCCTGAGTTCCGCCGCGACCCGGCGTGCCAAGTCCCGGTCCGGGGTGACGAGAGCCGCGCGCGCGCCTTCCTCATCCAACGCCCGGCGCAGGAGCAGCGCGATGACCCGCGCCTCCTCGCCCGGGCCCGGACAGTCGATGCGCGTCACGCCCTCGAGCGCGCAGGCGAAATCGCCGTCCTCCGTTTCGGACAGGGAGCGCCAAGCGGCCGTCGCTATGGCGGGCGCGAGGGTCTGGCCGATCAGCCGGGCGCGCGCGGGATCGCTGGCCGGCAGCCCCACATCCGGCCAGGGCTGGACCGCGTCGCGCGCCACATCCAAGCGCGCCAGCAAGAGCGCCAGCCCGTGTTGCGGGTGGCAGGGGTCGTCGCGGATCGCGGCCCAGGTGGTCTCGTCCGCGTTCCTGTCGAGACCCGGCAGCACCACCATGCCCTGTGGCAGGCCGGCCACCACCGAGATCAGTTCCGCCGTCGCCGGTATGGAACCGGTGGAGCCCGCGGCGATTACCGGCTCCTCGGGCGGCTTGCCGCGCCAGGCCCGGGCTTGGGCTTCGAGCAGCAGACGGCGGCGCTCGGCCGGGCCGATGCAGCCCTCGCCGGCTTGGATCCCCGGCCAATGCTCGGTCAGGATGGCGAGGAACTTGAGCGTTTTCTGCCAGTGCGCCGCGTAGTCCTCGGGCACCAGCTCATGCAGCCGGTTAAGGTCCAGCCCCTCGGTCTCCACCTGATCCAGCAGGCGGGCCAGCTCGCCGGCCAGGCGAACGGCCTGATCCTCGTTCGGTGCTTGGCCGCGCACCTTGCCCCAATGCAGGATGAGTTGCGCCAGCAGCAGCTGACGCTTGAGCGCCGGGATGGGCGGCAGCAGCGTCAGGTCGTCGCCCGCGCCCAGGCCCTCGCCCGACAGCAGAAGCTCCTCGGCATCGAGATCGCCCAGGGGCAGGAGGCGCGGCAGGAGCAACGCCCGCCCGTTCGAGGCGCGCAGGAAGGCCTCCTGCAAGGCGCGGCAGGCGCGCCGCGTGGGCAGTAGGACGGTCGCGCGGGAGAGCGCCAGGGGATCGTCCCCGAAACGCCGCAACAAGCCGCGCGCCAGGGCATCGACGAAGGAGGCGCCGGGCGGGATCGTGTAGAGCTTGGAGACCGCGCCGCTCATCGCTCACCGCCCACGGCAAGCGGGTGTCATCGCTGCACCGCATGGGAGGCCAGGGGATGGAGCGCCTCCTCGACCTCCTCGAGTCCCTCGGGCGTGCCGATGTGGAACCATTCGCCGTCATGGCGCAGGCCCCAAAGCCGCTCGGTCTCAAGCGCCTTGTCGTAAAGCCGGTTGAGGGAAAACGGCCCCTCCGGCGCACCCACGAAGAGGCGCGGATCGAGGATCTGAAGCCCCGCGAAAACGTAGGGTGCGACCTGACCTTCGGCGCGCCGCCGCACACGACCCAGAGGCGAGAGAGTGAAATCGCCCATCCCCTCGTAGCCCACCGCGAAGGAGGTGGGCTGCAGCAGCAGAAGCGCGTCCATGGCCGTCTCGTCCCAGGCGGCGGCCAAGCGTTCCAGCGCGGGCGTGCAGCCATCGAGCCAGCAGACATCGCCGTTGATGACGAAGAAGGGCGCCTTACCCAGAAGCGGCAGCGCGTGGCGCACGCCACCGCCGGTTTCCAGGCGTTCCGCCTCGCGCGAAAAGGTGATGCGCGGCTCTTTCCGGGCGGCCAAGTGCGCTTCGATCATCTCGCCCAGGTAATACAGGTTGATCACCGCTTCGGAGACTCCAGCCGCCTCCAGGCGGTCGAGTATGCGGTCGAGCAGCGTGCGGCCGTGCAGCTCGATGAGCGGCTTGGGCCTGGAATCGGTCAGGGGGCGCAGGCGCTCGCCCAGACCCGCGGCCAGCACCATGGCGCGCTGCGGCATTCGAGTCGCCGCGGATTTTGTGCCGGCGCTCACGCCTTGCCTCCCGGTGGCGGGGTGACGCGCTCGGCGGGCGGCACCTCGCGCTCGAACCAGTCCCTGACCGGCGCCAGCGCCGGATGGGCCAGCCCGGTCTCCAGAAGGCCCCAGAGGCGCGGGATGTGGCGCAGATATTGGTCCTTGCCGTCGCGCCAGCTCAGCCGCGTGAAGATGCCGATGATCTTGGCCGCGCGCTGCGCGCCGAGGATCGCGTAGGATTCGGCGAAGGCTTCCTGATCGAGTTCGGGAAAAGCGTCGAAGTAGCGTCCCAGCATCTCGGCCACGACCCCGGGCGCGATGTCGCGGCGCGCGTCCTCGAGCAGGGACACCAGGTCGTAGGCGATCGGACCGATGACCGCGTCCTGGAAATCGAGCAGGCCGCAGGCCGCCACGCCCTCGCGGCCGTCGAGCAGCATGAGGTTGTCCACGTGATAGTCGCGCAGCACCAGGCAATCGGGCACCTGGCGCGCCCGCGGCAGCACCTCGCGCCAGGCCGCAAGATAGGATTCGCGCATCTTCGCCGTGGACGGAGCGCCGCGCAGGGCGGGCAGGGTCCAGTCGGGCAGCAGCGCCGCCTCATCCAGCAGGAGCGTATCGTCGTAGGGCGGCAGTGACTCGCCGGCGTCCCGATCGCTACTAGCGGCCCAGCGCCGGTGCAAGGCAATCAGGGCGTCGGTGGCCAGGCGGTAGAGCAGGCCCTCGTCCTCACCCTCTGCAAGCGCGCGGGTGAAGGTGCGGTCGCCCAGGTCCTCCAGCAACAGGAGCCCCTCGGCTTCGTCCACCTCCAGGGGCTTTGGCGCGCTCAGGCCCAGGCCGATCAGCGCCTGCGCCACGCGGCAGAAGGCCTGCACGTTTTCCTGCGGAGGCGGCGCGTCCATGAGCACCACGCTCGCCCCATCGCGCCGCAGCCGTTCGTAGCGGCGGAAGGAAGCGTCCGCGGCGATCAATTTGCGCTCCGCCCCGTCCCAGCCGGCGCGGGCGAGAAAATTCCCGATGAGGTGCGTGCGATCAGTCATGGAGGGTTTCCAGCCGCCTGGCCCAGGCGTCCATGGCGCTCAGCCGGGCGCGCCGCGCACCGGGCGACGCGGCGTATTCGAGCAGGAGGTCGAGCCGCTCGGCGGGCAGCAGCGGGCCCAGGCGCTCGGGCCATTCGATCAGGCTAATGGCGAGCTGCAGCGCCTCCTCCAGGCCCAGCTCGTAGACTTCCTCCGGCCGCTCCAGGCGGTAGAGATCGAAATGCCAGACCGGCGCGGGCGCCCGTTCGTAGATCTGCAACAGGGTGAAGGTAGGGCTGGGCACTTCCTCAGGCTCCTCGCCACCTTCCGCACCCGCAGGACGCGGCAAGGCGTTGATGAAAGCGCGCGCGAAAGCGGTCTTGCCCGTGCCCAGGTCGCCGGAAAGGGCGATCACGTCACCGGCCCGGGCCAGTCCTGCCAGCCGGCGCGCCAGGGCGGCGGTGGCCGCCTCGTCGGGCAGCTCCAGCGTTATCTCCGGGGCGCTTGGGTGAGGCGCGGCCATGGGGCGAGGTTGTACCGGGCGGGCGGTAGAGCGACAAGCAGCGCGGCTGTCCGGACCGGGCATCCAGGGCAAAACCTGGACCTAGTCCTCGTCCGCCGCCGGTCCGGCGAAGGCCGGGTCGGCGGGAATGAAACAGGTGACGCGGGTCCCGCTGTCGGGCATCGATTCCAGCGCCACCCGCCCGCCGTGAAGTTCGACCAGGCTCTTGACCAGGGACAGGCCGAGGCCGGCGCCGCTCTGGCCGCTTTGCCCGGTGCCGCGCTCGAATTTGCCGAAGACGCGCTCCAGGTCCTCTTCGCGGATACCGATGCCCGTATCGGTGACGGTGAGCGACACTTCCGACTCACCGCGGCGTGCCGAAACGGTGACCCGGCCGCCCTCGGGCGTGAACTTGAAGGCGTTGGACAGCAAATTGAACAGCGCCTGGCGCAGGCGCCGCTTGTCCACCGTGATCTCGCCGATATCCTTCGGGCAATCCAGCTTGAGTTCGATGTTTTGCGTGCGCGCGCGTTCCTGGCCCAGGTTCCGGACGCTATTCAGCAGATCGCGCACCTCGACAGGCTCCACCTCCAGCTCCAGGTAGCCCGCCTCGATGGTCGCCAAATCCAAGATGTCGTTGATGAGCGCGATCAGCTTCTCCGAGGATTCCACGATGCCGCGGCTGTATTCCAGTTGGCGCTCGTTCAACTCGCCGAAGAACTGTTTTTCCAGTATCTCGGCGAAGCCGACGATGGCGTTCAAGGGCGTGCGCAACTCGTAGGAGACATTGGCGATGAATTCGGATTTGAGCCGGTCGGCGGTCTCCAGCGCCTCGGCGCGCTCGCGCAGGGCGCGCTCGACGCGAATGGAATCGGTCACATCCATGAAGGTGAACAGCGAGGCGCCATCGGGCAGGGGCACCTGGGACCAGTCGATGATCGTGCCATCGGCCCGCTCGTGCCGGCCACTGCGCGCCTCGGGCTCGGTGGCGCGGGCCACGATGGCCTCGGCCAGCTTTTCCCACTCCGCATCGCCGACCGTGAAGAAGCCACGCACCTGCGCCGCGAGCTCGCGCACGTGGGGTTCTGTCTCGAGCAGCTCCTTGGGCAGCTTCCAAATACGCGCGAAAGCGGGGTTGGACAGCCTGAGCCGGCCATCGGCGCCATAGACCGCGATCCCTTCGTACAGGTTGTTCAGGGTCTCGCGCTGCACCTCGATCAAGGTGTGGTAGGAGCTTTCGAGCGACAGGCGGTCGGTCACATCCTCGTAGGTAAGCAGCACGCCACCAAAGGGATGGGGGCTGGCCACGGAGAGCAGGGTCGTGCCGTCAGGCAGATGGATCAGCTCCTCGGTCGGGTTGATGAGAGTTTGCAGGTTACGCGCGAACTGCCGCTTGTATTCCGGGAAATTCGCTTGCTCGGGCAGGCGGCGCGCCTCGCGCAGCGCCTCGAGCACGTCGCCGAACTCCGGCTCGCCGCGCAGGAAGTCCTCCTCCAGGCCCCAGATCTCCGCGTAGGCGGAGTTGAAGAAGCGCAGCTTGAGTTCGGGCCCGAAGATGGCGATGCCGCTGCGCAGGTTCTCCAGCACATCGGCGTGCGCGTTGGAACGGCGCGACAGCTCGCCGCGCAGATCTTCCGCGTCGGTCCGGTCCACCGCATGGCCGAGCAGCGAGCCGTCCGCCAGGGGGTGCTCGCTCACCTCGAGCAGGCGGCGCGCGCCCTCGACCACCACGTGGTGCGATTCGGTCTGATCTTCGCCGCTCTCCAGCGCGCGGGCGCCGATGGCCCGGCCGGCCTCGGACTTGGCCTTGCCCAGAATCTCCACGGCCTGACTCAGGGCCTCGCCCGGCGCGGCATCCACGGCCCGGGCATAGGCCTGGTTGCAGTAAACGAGACTCAGATCCGGATCGCGCCGCCAGACCGGCAGGGGCAGGCCGTCGAGGATATGGGAGACGGAGTCCCGCTCGGCCTCGGCGCGCTCGGCGGCCTGGGCCAGATCGGTCACGTCGCTAAGCCAGAGGAGATCGGCCGCCGCCGCCTCGGTCGTGGAATTGGCCCGGCCGCCCTTCACCTCGAAAACACGCGCCCCGTCCTTGCGCTTGAGGCGTAGCGCGAAGCCCACGCCCTCCCGGCGCAATTCCTCCAGACCGCGCGCCAGGCGTTCGGCTTCCTCCTCGGCAAAGGCGCCGAGCAAGGCGGGAAGGTCAACACCGTTGCTGAGGTCCAGTCCCAGCGCTTCGCCGAGCGCCGGGGCGCCGAAAATTTCCTGCTCGTCCTGCGCGAAGGTCAGGCAGCCGAGTGGGGCGGCGTGCAACCGTGCCTCGAGTGCCGCGGTCCGCTGTCCGGCGCGCGCCGCCGTCGCCTCGGCCGCCTTCCAGCGGCGTCGGGACTGGAGCGCGAGCACGCCCAGGGCCAAAGCGAGGCCGGCAAGCACGATCACCGCTATGGTCGCGGCCTGCATCGGAATCAACGACCCGTCCGAAGGAACTGTCCTTGCGCGCCGCCGCGGCCCAAGCGCCGGGGCGCGCCTAGCGATCGAGGCACGGCTGTTCGGTCCCTTGTTGTCCGAACTCGGCGAGTACGAGTCTAAGGGTTTCGCCCGCGCCGAACAAGCGAGGCAGGGGCGGTGGGCCGGGAAAGCCGGCGCCGCTCAGTAGCGGTATTGCTCGGGCTTGAAGGGGCCGTCGGTGGCCACGCCGATGTAGGCGGCCTGCTCCTCGCTCAGCTTGGTCAGCTTCGCGCCCACCTTCTCCAGGTGCAGTGCCGCCACCTTCTCGTCCAGGTGCTTGGGCAGAACGTAGACCTTGCGCTCGTAATCGGCGTGATTGTTCCACAACTCGATTTGGGCCAGCACCTGGTTGGTGAAAGAGGCGCTCATCACAAAGCTCGGATGTCCGGTGGCGCAGCCCAGGTTCACCAGGCGGCCCTCGGCGAGGAGAATAATGCGCTTGCCGTCGGGGAACTCCACCTCGTCGACCTGGGGCTTGATGTTGATCCACTTCATGTTGCGCAACGCATCGATCTGAATCTCGCTGTCGAAGTGACCGATGTTGCAGACGATGGCGCGGTCCTTCATGGCGCGCATGTGGTCGATGGTGATGACGTCGATGTTGCCCGTGGCGGTGACGAAGATATCTCCCCTGGGCGCGG
>JAZGBC010000127.1:0-5324 GCA_036444495.1 Kiloniellales bacterium | reverse complement strand
CGTTCGCGGGTTGGGCGATGCGGCGACTGCCCTGCGAAACATCGCCGCGTCGGAATCGCTTTTCGCCTCGCGCGGCGACGACAGCGGCACGCACAAGAAGGAGCTGAGCCTGTGGCGCGCCGCCGGGTTCGATCCGGCGCGCGCGAAGCCGCGCTGGTACCGCGAGACCGGCTCGGGCATGGGCGCGACGCTGAATACCGCCTCGGCCATGAACGCCTACGCGCTCGCCGACCGCGCCACCTGGGTCGCCTTCGCCAACAAGGGAGAGCTGGAGATCCTCGCCGAGGGCGATGCGCGCCTGCGCAATCCCTACGGCGTGATCCTGGTCGACCCGGCGCGCCACCCGCACGTGAAATCCGCCGACGGCCAGACTTTCATCGACTGGCTGGTTTCCCCCGCGGGCCAAGCCGCCATCGCCGCCTTCCGCGTGAACGGCGAACAGCTTTTCTTTCCTACCGCGGGCTCGGGCGGTTCGTGACGGTCGGTATTTAAGTGCCCAAAGCGGTTCGATTATCTTATTTTGTCATGCTCGGGCTTGACCCGAGCATCCATGCCTTCTCCAGACAGAGCGATGCCGTATTACGTTTATATCCTCGCCAGCCGGAAGAACGGCACTCTCTACGCGGGCATGACGAACGATCTCGTGCGCCGCGCATACGAGCACAGGCAGCGCTTAGCCGATGGTTTCACGAAAAAGTACAACGTCAAGAAGCTGGTTTACTTTGAAGCGCACGAGGACGTCAGACAGGCCGCGCAGCGGGAAAGAAACTTGAAGCGCTGGCGGCGCGCCTGGAAAATCGATTTGATCGAGCGCGAGAATCCCGACTGGGATGACTTGTATGACACGATCACCCAGTGATTCCTGGATGCTCGGGTCAAGCCCGAGCATGACAATTTACAAGTAAACCGTCGGATGTTCTTCCGCACTCACGGCCCGTTGTAGTGCACCCTGCCAAGGCCCGAGACGTCGTAGCCGCCCATCGCTTCGGCGCGTTTGGCGAAGGCCGGATCGCGCGTGAAGGCGAAGAGTTTCTGTAGCGGCGGCTCGAAGTAGTCGCGCCGGCGCAGCAACAGGTCGTAACGCTCGCGCATGAGCGGCACGAAACCCAGCTTGAGGGAGCGCGCCACCGATTCCACGGCGACCCCGGCTTCCGCCCGGCCTTCGAGGATGGCCAGACCCAGGTCGGTCTCGCCGCGCGCGGTCCCGTCGGCGAACTCAATATCCTCGAAACTCAGGCCCTCGCGCTCCAGGAGATGGGCGAGCAGCAGGTGGCTGCCCGCCTCCGCCTGGCGGCGCACGACGGTGAGGCCCTTGTCCGTGAGGTCGGCCAGGGTGGCCAGCCCGCGCGGGTTGCCCGCGGCCGTCACCAGGCCCTGCTGGCGCCAGGCCCATTCCATGAGCAGCAGACCCTGGCGCGCCAGCAGCGGCCCGGTCAGGCTCGCGCCGAGCGCCGGCAAATTAAAATCCCCCGTCTCCGCATCGAAGAGGTGCAGGCCGGCCGCCATGGCTTCGCCCTCGGCGAAGCGCTTGATCCCGTCCAGACTCCCGCCGGGCAAAAGCGCCAGCCCGCAGCCCGATTCCTTGACCGCCCAGTCGAGCAGCGGGTCCTGGCTGCCGGCGATGACCGGCGGCGGCCTGAGCGCGGCTTCGCCGTCGGCGTGCTCGGCCAGCCAGAGGTCGACGAGCGCCTTGGGGAAGAGCCACTTGCCCGTGACCCGGGTGCAGGGGATCTCGCGCCGGCGCACCAGCTCGTAGACCCGGCGCTCCTTGATGCGCAGGTAGCCGGCCACCTCCTTGGTGGTCATGAACTCCTGGGTGCCGGGTGAGTCCGCCGCTTGCGCCATGCGCCTACTATAGCCGCCGCCGCGCCGTCATGACCGCAGGAAATTTCTCGCCCCGGCCAGGCGCCCCGGGTGCATTGCTGGTATGGCGCGGCGCGAATTGGTAAACCCAGGCGGCGCAACGCTTTCCCGTCCCGGGATTACGAGGGTCATGACCACCATCGACAGCGCAGAGTTCGACCGCCTGATAGAGGCGTACTTCGAGAAGCACCTCCCGCGTCCGCTGCGCCGGCCCTGGTTGAAGTCCGCGCTGAGGAAATTCATGGCCGTGGACGAACTGCGCGCCGTTCTGGACCAGATGACGGGGCTGACCGGTTTCGCAGCCGTGGACGCCATCATCGAGCGGGCCGGCCTCTCGGTCGGTTACGAGAACCGCGAGCGCATCCCGCCCCGGGGCCGCCTGCTCGTGGTCGCCAATCACCCGGTCGGCGCCGCCGATATCTTCTTCATGCTGCAGTGCCTGCACCGCGCGCGGGAGGACGTGCGCGTCGTCGTCAACAGGCTCGGCCCGCTGCTCGTGCCCCATATCACGGAGCTCTGCCTGGCGGTCGACCGCTACTCCGGGTTCGACGCGGAGGCGCGGGCCCGCATCTCCGCCGCCCTGCAACAGGAACAGGCGGTCATCCTGTTCCCGGCGGGCGGCATCTCCAAGCAGACCCTGCGCGGCATTAGGGACCACCCCTGGAAGCACGGCGCCGTACACTTCCTGCGCGATTGCCGGGCCGACGTCCTGCCGGTCCATATCTCGGGCCGCAGCAGCTTCCTGTTCCTGTCCCTGCCCCGCAAGCTCCGGCAGGCCCTGGTGGCGCGCGAGATGGTCAATCCGGTAGCTCAGCACATCACCGTCCGGGTCGGCCGGCCGATCGCCCACGACGAGTTCTCCCAGGGCGACGTGGCGGCGCTCACGCGCCGGCTCGAAAAGGCCGTTTACGCCCTCTCCCGGCCGCGGACGCCGGCCTGAGCGACCGCCATGGCCTCAACAATTTTGGGGTCGTAAGGGGGCTGGCGGGCCGCTAGTATCCGCGGCCATAATTGGTAATACCAATGGGCCGGCGCTCAAGCCGGTCCCGAGACCCACAGGGAAGGACGGCCTCCGATGGACCTGGGCGGCAAGCGCGTTCTCGTCTGCTCCTGCGAGGAGACCATGGCGCTGGACGAGGGTAAGCTGAGCAAGGCTTGCCAGGCCGCCGGCGCCGAGGGCGAGTTGGAGCTGAACAACCAGCTCTGCCGCGCCCAGCTCGGTAACTTCCAGAAGGAGATCATCGGGGATCGGCCGGTGCTGGTCGCCTGCACCCAGGAAGCCCCGCTGTTTGCCGAGATCGCCGCGGAAGACAACCCGCGCGCCCAGCTCGGCTTCACCAACATCCGCGAGCGCGCCGGCTGGTCGGCCGAAGGAGCCAAGGCCCTGCCCAAGATAGCGGCGCTCATCGCCGAGGCGGCGCTCGACATGGAGCCGACGCCTGCGTTGGAGCTGAAGTCGGAGGGCATCTGCCTGGTCTACGGCAAGGACGAGCGGGCGCTCGAGGCCGCCAAGCAACTCGCCGGCCGCCTGGAGGTCAGCGTCATGCTGACCGGCGCGGACGAGATCGTCCCGCCGGGCCTGATGGACGTGCCGGTCTTCCAGGGCACCATCACCCAGGCCAGCGGACACCTGGGCAAGTTCGGCGTCGACGTCAACGGCTACGCCCCGGCCGTACCCTCCTCGCGCCGGGCGCTGGCCTTCGAGACGCCCCGGAACAACGCCTTCTCCGAGTGCGATCTGATCCTGGACCTCTCCGGCGGCGCGCCGCTCTTCCCGGAGCACGAGAAGCGCGACGGCTACCTGCGCCCCGACCCGGACGACCCCGTGGCCGTGCAGAAGGCGGTCTTCGAGATCGCCGATATGGTCGGCGAGTTCGAGAAGCCGATTTATGTCGACTACAAGGCCGATATCTGCGCCCACGCGCGCAGCGGCAAGACCGGCTGCTCGCTCTGTCTGGACGCCTGCCCGGCCTCGGCGATCAAGCCGGCGGGCGATTACGTGGAGATCGACCCGCATCTCTGCGGCGGCTGCGGCGCCTGCTCCAGCGTCTGCCCCACGGGCGCGGCGGGCTATCAGTTCCCGGCGGGCGACGGCCTGTTCCAGCGCCTGCGCACCCTGCTCGGCGCCTACCGCGCGGCCGGCGGGTCGGACCCGGTGCTGCTGCTGCACGACACCAGACACGGCGAGGAGATGATCGGCATCGTCGCGCGCACCGGCCGCGGCCTGCCGGCCAACGTCATTCCCTTCCCCCTCAACGAGGTGACCCAGGTGGGTCTGGATTTTCTTGCGTCCGCCCTGGCCTATGGGGCGAGCCAGATCTGCATCCTGGTCAGCCCGGCGAAACGCGACGAGCTGGCCGGCCTGGCCGGGCAGATCGGCCTGGCCGAGACCGTGATGGAGGGCCTGGGTTACGGCGGCGATCGCATTCAGTTGCTCGACGATCCGGACCCGGAGAAGGTCGAGGCGACACTCTACGGCCTGAAGCAGCGCGAGCCCGCGCCGGCGGGCGAGTTCCTGCCCCTGGGCGGCAAGCGTGCGCGCATGTCCCTAGCGCTGGCCCATCTGCACGGCCAGGCGCCCAACAAGGTGGATATCCTGCCGCTGCCCGCGGGCGCGCCCTTCGGCACGGTCGTTGTCGACACCAAGGGCTGCACGCTTTGTCTGGCCTGCGTCGGGGCCTGCCCCACCGGGGCGCTGCAGGACAATCCGGACAAGCCCTGGCTCGGTTTCAAGGAGGAGGCCTGCGTGCAGTGCGGCCTGTGCCGCGTGACCTGTCCGGAATCGGTCATCGCGCTGGAGCCACGCCTCAACTTCACCGAGGAGGCCCGGCGCGCGCTCACCATCCGCGAGGAAGAGCCCTTCGAATGCATCCGCTGCGGCAAGCCCTTCGGCGTGAAAAGCACCATCGAGCGCATCTCCGAGCAACTCGCCGGCAAGCACGAGCTCTTCGCCGACAGCGACCAGGCCGCACGCATCAAGATGTGCGAGGATTGCCGCGTCATCGTCCAGTTCGAGGCGACCGACGATCCCTTCAAGGGACCCGACCGGCCCAAGCCGCGCACCACCGAGGATTACCTGCGCGAGGCCGAGATCGAGGAAGCCCGCGCCAAGGTGCTGGCCGAGCGCGAAGGCGCGGAGAAGGCCGGCGGCGGCAACGGCAAGGACGGCGAGGGGGCTTGAAGCCTTATTTTCATGGCCTCGCGAATCACTTGAAAAAAGGTTGGCGGTTATTGGTCTGGCTTGTCGTCTGCGTGTTGGCAGCGCACGCTGGCCCGGTCAAGGCCGACTTCAGAAAGGGTATCGACGCATACAGTCGCGGCGACTATGCGACCGCGCTGGAGGAATTCCACCAAGCCGCCGAGCACAATGACGCCGATGCCCAATATTGGCTTGGATACATGTTCGACACCGGTAAAGGGGTTCCGGAGAACCCGGTGGAGGCCGCGAAATGGTACCTTGG
>JAZGBC010000126.1:0-22669 GCA_036444495.1 Kiloniellales bacterium | reverse complement strand
GCGCCCAGCACGGCCTTGCGCTCCCTAAGCCCGGCATCGAAGCGTTCCTTGTCCATGATCTCTCCTCCTCATCTCCCGCTATGGATTGGCTTTACTGTCCGGTGAGCCCGCGCAGGGTGCGGAATATGCCGGTGGTCCAGTCCTCGCGCCCGCGCCCGGCCGATTGCGCCATGGCATAGATCTGCCGCGCCGCCGCGCCCGTGGCCAGCGGCACCTTGAGCGCCGCCGCCGATTCCAGCGCCAGCCCCAGGTCCTTGCTGGCCAGGTCCAGCATGAAAGCGGGCTCCGGGTTGTCCTTGAGCGCCTTCTCCGGCCAGGTGGTGCGGATGTGCCCCTGCCCGGCGGGTGTCTGCGAGAGCACCTCGACCATGGTGTCCAGCGCGATGCCGGCCTTGAGGCCCAGGGTGAGCCCCTCGGCGGTCGCCAGGTTGACCACCGCGGAGATGTAGTTGTTGACCAGCTTCATCATGGCCCCAGCCCCGAGCGGCCCGCAGACGGTGATGGATTCGCCCAGGCATTCCAGAAGCGGCCGGGCGCGCTCGATATCCGCCGCCTCGCCGCCCACCATGAAGGTGGAGGTCCCGGCCACCGCGTGGGCCGAGGTGCGCCCCACGGGCGCGTCGATCATGGCCACACCCTGTTCGGCAAGGCGCGCGCCGATGCGCCGCGTCTCATCGGGCCGGATGGTGCTCATGTCGATAAAGAGCGCGTCCCGGGATATCCCCTCGGCGATGCCGCCGGGGCCGAAGACCGCCGCCTCCACGATGGGACCGACGGTCAGCATGGTGAAGACGAACTCCGCACCTTCGGCCGCCGCGCGGCCGCTGTCCGCCGCCTCCGCGCCCGCCGCGGCCACGGCGTCGGTCGCGGTCCGGTCCAGGTCGTAGACGCGCAGAGCGTGCCCCTCCTCGATCAGATTGCGGCTCATGGCGCCGCCCATCTGTCCAAGCCCGATGAAGCCAATTCTAGCCATAGCGATCACCTAACGATTAGCGACATGGAAAGATCCCGCAATCCCGGCGCCCCGGGCGGTTCAATCCCCGTAGATGACGGCGGGCAGCCACAAGGCGATTTGCGGGAAGATAACGATCAATATCAGCCCGAAGAGCTGCAGGACCATGAACTGCATCATGCCGTAATAGATGTCCTTCAGGTCCCATTCGGGCACCACGCCCTTGAGGAAATAGGCGGAGAGCGCAACGGGCGGCGAGAGCCACGCGGTCTGCAGGTTGACCGCCACCAGGATGCCGAACCAGGTCAGGTTGAAGCCCAACTTATCCACCAGGGGAAGAAGGATCGGCACGATTATGAGCACGATGGGCACCCATTCCAGCGGCCAGCCGAGCAGGAAGATGAACGCCATGATCATGAACAGGATGACCATGCGGTGAACTTCCAGTTGCAGCAGGAACTCGGTCAGCATGAAGGGCGTGCCGAGGCGCGAGAAGACCGCGCCGAAGAAGTTGGACGCCGCCACCAGGAACAGGATCAGCGCCGATATCTCCAGCGTGCGGATCAGCGCATTCATGAGCTTTTTCCAGGTCAAACGCCGGTAGGCGAGCGACAGCAGCAGCGCTCCGAGGGCGCCGCAGCCGGCCCCTTCGGTCGGCGTGGCCAGGCCGAACAGGATGCTGCCCAAGGCGGAAAACACGAGCAGCGCCGGCGGGACCAGTCCCATGAAAAACTCGACCAACACATGGCGCAGGCTCTCCGCCCGCTCCTCGGGCGGCAGCGCCGGGCCGAGCGAGGGGTTCAACCAGCAGCGGACGAGCGTATAGACCGCATAAAGCGTCGCCAGCATGATCCCTGGAATGATGGCGGCGGCGAAGAGATCGGTCACCGGAACTTGGATCACCGGCCCCATGACCACCAGCATGATGCTGGGCGGAATCAGGATGCCGAGCGTGCCCCCGGCCGTAATGGTGCCCGCCGCCAGGCGCACGTCGTAGTTGGAGCGGTTCATGGTCTTGGCCGCCATGATGCCCAGGATCGTCACCGAGGCGCCGACGATCCCCGTGGCCGCGGCGAAGATGGTGGAGACGAAGAGCACGGCCAGATAGAGCGAGCCGCGCAGGCGCGACAGCATCAATTGAATCGCCTTGAACAGGCGTTCCATGAGTCCCGCCTGTTCCATGAGAATCCCCATGAAGACGAAGAGCGGCACGGCGGCGAGCGTCTGCTCCATCATCACCGAGTAGAACTGGAAGGTCATCAGGTAGAACGCCAGCTTGCCGAAGCCGATGTAGCCGAAGACGAAGCCCAGGAAGATCAGGGTGAAGGAGATCGGAAAGCCGATGAAGATCGCGAGCAGCATGCAGCCGATCATGATCAGACCGAGGGTTTCAGGCGACATCGTTCGGCCACCTCCCCCTGGTCGCGGCATAGAGGCTTTTCAGCGTCTCCGAGACGCCCTGGATGAGAAGAAGCGCGATGCCGATGGGCAGCACCGACTTGATCGGCGCGACGTAGGGCATCCAGGCCGTGTCCATGCCCCGCTCGCCGCGCATCCAGGCCAGGCCCGCAAAATCGAGCGAGGTCCAGAGGAAGACGATAAGCCCCGGAAAATAAAAGACAATATAGAGAAACGCATCGATCATGCCTTGCGTCCGCGCCGACCAGTTGCGGTAGATGAAGTCGGCCCGGATGTGCACGCCCTTGGACAGCGCGTAGCCGGCGCCCAGCATGAACAGGGCGCCGTACATCATGCGGCTGATGTCGTAGGCCCACATGGTGGGCGCCACGAAGAGGTAGCGCATGAAGATCTCGTAGACCATCGTCCCGAACAGCGGGATGGTCAGCCAGCAGACGATCCGGCCGATCCAGAGGCTGAACAAATCGATCCAGGTGATGGTGCGCGCCATCCAGCGGGGCATGTCCGGCGGCATGGCCCCGCGCCTGTCCGGGCGCCGTTCGGCGATCAGCTCGTCGGTCATTTCCGGCGTGTCGGTCATCCGGCGCCCTTTAACAGAAGGGACCGGCTACCCCGCGCCCGCCGCGCCGAGGGGGCGAGCGGGGGATGGCCGGCCGGCCTTCTGGCTCAAGAGAAGCGGGCCCCCCGGCCCGCTACCCTAGAATGTGACGTCACCAAGAAGGGGTTCGTCTTATTGTGCCTGCCTGGCTTGTATCTGCTTGGCGTAAGCCATGCCGAGTTTGGCGTTGGTCGTCTGGGCGCCGGACCAGAACGGCACCGCGATATCGGCAAAGGCCTTCTGTGAATCCCAGACCTTCTTGAAGAAGGCGTTTTCCTTCTTGTACCTGTTCATGGAGTTCATGACCGCGTTCATGTACTCGGGGAAGTAGTCCTCCGGCGTATCGTGCAGGATGACGCCATGCTTCTCCGTCAGCTCCTTGAGCGCCTTGCCGTTCTCATAGATGCGGTAGGACATGGAACGGATGAGGGACGCGTCCGCAGCCACTTCCATGGCCTTCTGCTGGTGCGGCGTCAGGCTTTTCCAGACATCGCCGTTGATGTAGAGGTCCGCGTTCACCACGACCTGGTGCAGTCCTTGCAGGTAGTAGTGCTTCAGCACCCGATAGAAGCCAAAGACGAGGTCGGGCTTGGGGCAGCACCACTCGGCGGCGTCGATCACGCCCTTCTCCAACGCCGGCAGGATTTCCCCGCCGCCCATGGCGACCGCGGCTACGCCGATGTCCTTGTAGGTCTGGCCGGGAATGCCCGGAGGCGTGCGGAAGCGGTACTTGCGGAAGTCTTCCATGGAGTTGATGGGCTCCTTGAACCAGCCCAGCGCCTCGGGGCCGACCGGCTGCAGCATCAGGCCCTTGATGTTCATGCCCATCTCTACCCAGAGCTGGTCGTAGAGATCCTTGCCACCGCCGTACATGTACCAGGAGATCCAGGCGATGTTGTCGATGCCGAGCCCCGCACCCGCGGTCGGCGAGCCGAAGAGCATGGCCGCCGGGTGATAGCCGGACCAGTAGTGCGTCCAGGCGAAGCCGCCCTCGATCAGGCCCTTGTCGACCGCTTCCAGGGTCTCCTTGACGCCGACGACCGCGCCGGCCGGCAGCACCACGATGTTGACCTCGCCGTTGGTCAGCGCGCTGACGTTAGCGGCGTAGTCCTTGAGCATCACGACTTCGTCCGCCTTGGCGGGAATTACGGACTGGACCCGTATCGTGACCTTCTGGGCATAGGACGTACCCGGGGCCGCGATCACGGCCGCCGCCACGGCAACCGCCGCCAGGCCGAGCATAAGCGTCTTGAATTTGCGCATGGAACCTGCCTCCCTCTAAAACTTATTGTTATGTCATCCGCCAAGCCGTCGCATTGGGCTCAGTCAATCGCCCAGGCGTGGCGGCGCGGAACTCCTTGTTCCCAACCCTCGGTTTTCGACAAGTTTCGCCCCGGGAAGTAGCCTAGTCGAGTATTGCCCCGTCTGTCGAGGCCAGCGGCCATTGCGCGCCCTGCCTCCGCCGAGGGATTCCCCCAATTCGCTATAGGGTTACACCAGCTACCGGCCACGGCGGCGCCTAGGCGCGGCTTTGCTTCCGCTCGCGCACGAAGCCGACGAAGCGTTCGACCCAGTGGTTCGCCCGCACGTCGCGCAGGTGCATGAAGCTGGCCGTCAGGTTCCCGATCACGATGCCGTCGCGCGCCCCGTCCACGCCGAAGCCGCGCAGCACGCGGTAGGCATAGGTAAGATCGCCGGGCAGGTTCTCGAGCGAGGCGTAGTGGAACTCGTGCGCCGGAAAGCGCGCCGGTGCGTTGCCGCCCGTGCCGTCTTGCAGGGGCCAAAGGCCCCGGCCCGTTTCCTCCACCTGCGTGTAGCCGCGGCCCTTGGGCCGCTCGTTCATGACCACGTCTCCCGGGATGACGCCGGCCATCTCGTGGCGCTCGCCGTTCCAGCGCAGGCTGCGCGCAAGATACATGAGACCGCCGCATTCGGCATAGGCAGGCAGGCCAGCCCCGATGGCCGTCCTGATGGAGGCGCGCAGGCCCGCATTGGCCGATAGCCGGGCCATGAAGCTCTCGGGGAAGCCGCCGCCCAGGAACAGCCCGTCCGCCTCGGGCAGTTCCGGGCTGCTCAGTGTGTCGAAGGGAACCAGCTCGGCTCCGGCGGCGGCGAAGGCCTCCAGATCGCCGGGGTAATAGAAACCAAAGGCCGCGTCGCGCGCGATGGCGATGCGCAGATCGGGCGCGGGCGGCGCGGGCGGCGCGGGCGGCGCGGCCGCGGCGGCGGGCAGCGGCGCCGCCAGGGCGATCTCCGAGAGCCGGTGCAGGTCCACCTGCGCGGAAACGGCGTCCGCCAGACGCGCGATCTTGCTGTCGGCCTCGCGCTCCTCGTTGGCGGGAATCAGCCCGATGTGGCGCTCGCCGATCTCCAGCGCCGGATCGCGCTGCACCGCGCCGAGGACCGGCACGTCGGTATAACGCTCCAGCGCGGCGCGCAGCTTCCCTTCGTGGCGCGGCCCGCCCACCTGATTGAGGATCACGCCCGCAATGGAGACGGCGGGGTCGAAGGCCTGGTAGCCGAGGACCAGCGGCGCGACGCCGCGGATCGTGCCGCGCGTGTCGATGACCAGAACCACGGGCGCGCCCAGCAGGCGGGCGAGCGCCGCGTTGCTGTCGCGGCCCTCCAGGTCCACGCCGTCGTGAAGCCCCTTGTTGCCTTCGATCAGGCTCAGCTCGGCGCCCCCGGCATGGCGGGCGAAGAGCTCCAGGATCTCCGGCTCCGCCATGGTGTAAAAATCGAGATTGTGGCAGTCGCGCCCGGCGGCGCGCGCGAGCCAAAGCGGATCGATGAAGTCGGGGCCTTTCTTGAAGGGCTGCACCGTGACCCCGCGCCGGCTGAGCGCGGCGGCGATGCCCACCGCGATCGAGGTCTTGCCCGAGGACTTGTGCGCGGCCGAGATCAGCAGATGGGACATGGAACGAGCTCCGATCGCGCCCGGCGCAGTTAGTCGGCGTCAACCCCCTCACCCTCCCGCTGACGCGGGCCCCTCCCTCTCCCCAGGGAGAGGGTTAGGCGGGGCGCCGCTCCTTAGCTCCCTCTCCCACTGGCCAGGGGGAGAGGGCCGGGGTGAGGGGGTCGAAAGCCGAAGCGGCGCGGCGCGGTCAGGCCGCGGCCTTGAGCCGTTCCCGGTCGCGGGCCTGCCAGAGGGTCTCGGCCAGGGCCTGGGCGGATTCCATATCCTGCGCCCGCTCCAGCGTGTTGAGCGCGATGGCGAGTGTCCCGGTCACCGCGGCGGTGGCGTAGCCGTCCTCGATCTCGCCGCGCCAGAAGGCGACCAGGCGCGCGATGTCCATCTCCTCGTCGTGCGGCTGCCGGCTGCTGGACAGGATCGGCGGCCAGGTCTCCGAGCCCGGCTGGCCGTTCACCAGGGTGCGCACCTCGCAAGGCTTGTTGGGCCGGCGCTCGATCTCGCCGCCCTCGCCGCGGAATACCACCATGTGCGGCTGGCCGAGCAGGCGCGCGGCCTCCTGGTGGATCGGCATGTAGTTGGGGTGGAAGATGCCCTGCAGCAGATAGGGCGCGCCGAAGGGATTGAGCATGCGCGAAAGCGTATGGACCGGCGAGCGCAGGCCCAGGATCGGCCTGAGCTGGATGATGTCGTAGAGCCGCTGCGAGAGGCATTCGAGCGGCAGGTAGGCGAAGCCCTCGGCCTCGATCCGGCCCGCCGCCTCGGCGAGAGTAGCCGAGACCGGCAGGCCCAAGGCCTCGAGCGTGGCGCGCGTGTAAAGCCGGCCCGGGGTATGGCCTTCGGTCCCGTGCATGAAAATGCGCACCCCGTCCTGCGCCAGGGTGAGCGCGGCGAGCAGGAACCAGGGCAACTGCCGGCGCTTTCCCGCATAGGACGACCAGTCCAGATCGACCCGCGGCAGCGGATCGGGCAGCGTGAAGGTGGCCCGCGCGCCGCGCACGAAGCCGGCGATCTCCTCCGGCGTCTCCTCCTTGACCCTGAGCAGCATGAGGAAGGCGCCGAGTTGTTCCGGCAGGACCTCGCCGCGCAGGATCATGGCCATGGCCTCCTCGGCCTCTTCCAGGGTCAGCGAGCGCGAGAGCCTCTTGCCGCGGCCCAGGATGCCCACGAACTTGGAGAAGGGATATGCTTCGCTCATGGTCTTATCCTACCGTCCCTGTTGCTCTCGGGCCATGGCGGCGAGCTAGGCCGCGGCCTTTTCCTCGCCGCTTAAGGGCACCGCGCGGTGGTGCGGGTCGACCGCCGCGTCGGCCAGGCTCTCGGGCAGGAAACGCAAGGCCCTGAGCCCCACCACGACGATCACCCCGGCCAGCGCCAGGCCGCCCAGGCCCAGGGCGATCTCCGGCAAGGACGGCGTATAGGACGCCACCACGCCGTCGAAGAAG
This sequence comes from Kiloniellales bacterium, assembly GCA_036444495.1. Taxonomy (GTDB): domain Bacteria; phylum Pseudomonadota; class Alphaproteobacteria; order Kiloniellales; family J153; genus JAZGBC01. The sequence goes on along the minus strand of JAZGBC010000126.1, from coordinate 15,344 downwards.
CTGCTGCTCTCCTCCTTGCCCGGGAAGAGCACGAGAGGATAGGCCTGCCCGCCGATCACGATGACGTAAACCTGCGCGAAACCGCCCAGGACGACGAGCGCCGAGGCCAGCGCCACACGGCCGATCGCGCGTCCCAGCCGCGGCGCGAACAACAGCGCGATGGGGATCAGCGAACCGAGAATCACCTGGCCGAGCCAGAACAGCGCCGTGTAGACACCTCCTTCGAGCAGGAGGAAGCGCTCCACGCCCAGGTGCTCGGCCGCGTAGAGGTTGGTCAGGTGCTGTACGGCGGTGAAATAGAGCACCACGGCCACCAGCACGCCGAGCAGGCGTCCGAGACGGTTCACCAGGGCCTCGCCGAGCTCGCTGCCCTCCCACCAGCAGACCTTGATGAGCGTCAGGTTGAACACGGCCAGCCCGAGGGACAGCGACATGGCGATGAAGAGCGGCGCCATGACCGCCGCGTCGTAGGCCTGGCGCGCCACCAGGAAGCCGAAGATGGAGCCGGTGCCGGTGGTCAGCACCAGACGCCAGATGAGCGCCGCGACGCCGAACGCGGGAGCGAAGCGGTTCATGCGCCGCTCCATCTGCACCCAGAGGTAGGCCGCCACCAGTCCCAGGAAGCCGACGTAGAGAAAGATGTTCCAGGCGAAGATGGATTTGAAGTTGTAGTTTGTCATGGCCACGATCAGCCGGTCGGGCCGGCCCAGATCGAGCACCAGGACCGCCAAGCCGCCCAGCAGCAGCCCGATCGCCAGCAGCCCCGAGAGACGGCCCAACGGCTTGTAGGCGCTGCGCCGGAAGACCGTGCCGATGGAGGCCACGTTGAGCGCGCCCGAGGCGGCCACGATCATGAAGATGGCGAAGACGTGGGGCAGGCCCCAGACGATCTGGTTGCTCATGCCGGTGATGTGATGGCCCTCGTGCTCCATGGCCCAGGCCGCCCAGAGCGCGAGCAGGATGGGCAGGCCGTAGAGCGCGAGGACGGCGTGGAAACCCGCGGGACTTCCCTTGAGTTCGCGGTAGGTGACGCGTTGCATCCCGGCTCCGCCTCTCACAGGTTCCGGTAGCGCACGCCGGGATCGAGCCCCAGATCGGCCCGAATCCGGGTCGTGGCGTAGGTGGCGATGCGCTTGGAGATTTCGCTCTCCGGGTCGTGCAGGTCGCCGAAGAGCATGGCGCCGCCGCCCGAATCGGCGCAGGCCTCGACGCAAGCCGGGCTACGCTCCGCATCGACCCGGTGGACGCAGAAGGTGCAGCTTTCCACCGTGCCCTTGCCGCGCGGGGCATAGGATTTCTGGCCGGTCACCGCTTCGTGCACGAAGGAGCGCGCCTTGTAGGGGCAGGCCATCATGCAGTAGCGGCAGCCGATGCAGGTGTGCTTATCGACGAGAACGATGCCGTCGGCGCGCTTGAAGGAGGCGCCGGTCGGGCAGACATCGACGCAGGGCGGCTCGGCGCAATGCTGGCACATGACAGGCAGGGAGCGCTCGGTCCCGCTCGCGGGATCGCGCAGCTCGACCTTGCGGATCCACTGGGCGTCGGTCTCGGGCCGGCCCTGGCCGCGCAGGCCGTTCTCCTCGGCGCAGGCCGTAACACAGGCGTCACACCCTTCCCGACAGCGGGCCACGTCGACGAGCAGGCCCCAGCGCACCCAGGGCGAGGCCGCTTCCTCCGGCGCGCGCGCACCGGCGGGAGTCGAGGCCGCGATACCGTAGAGCATCACGCCCGGCGCAAGCGCCACCCCGGCGGCGGCCGCCGCCGCGCTCAGGAATCTGCGGCGCCTGGGATCGAAGCCCTGCGGCGCGCCCTTTTGTCCCTCGCCGTTCACCGCCAGTCCTTCCCGATCATGGAGAGCGCCGCGTTGCCGCCGAATCCCTCCCGCAGCCCGGCCCGGGCCGGGGTTTCGGGGCGCGAGGCATGGCACTGGAAGCAGTCGATCTTGACCGCCACGTACTCGTGGCAGGCGGTGCAGAAAAAACGCGGGTCGTCGGCGCCGACCGGCTTGCCGTCCGCGCCCGGCACCGCGTGGCAGGCAACGCAGTTCTTCAAGCTGAAACGCGTCGTACGGATGCCCTCGCGCATCGTCTCGTCGCGCTGATGGTCGAGCAGGTTCATGTGGTTGCGGCGCATGAAGCCCGTCTCGGCGACGCAAGACTCGCCCTTGCCCTTGGTGATGGCGGGAAGCGGCACCCGGCTATCCTCGGCGGCGCAGGCAGCCTGGATCGCGCCGCCCCAAGGTGGCCCGGTGAGCGCCACCAGTCCCATGACGAGGGCCAAGACAATGACGGCGCCGCGGGCCATGGGCTATTCCCCGAGCCCCATCTGGATGTAGCCCGAGGGACAGACGTCGGCGCAGATGTGGCAGCCGATGCAGCGGGTGTAGTCGGTATCCACGTAACGGCCCATGGTCGACTGGTCCTTCTTTACCCGGAAGATGGCGTCCTGGGGACAGAAGACCACGCAGTTGTCGCATTCGAAGCACATGCCGCAGCTCATGCAGCGGTCGGCTTCCTCACGGGCCTCCTCCTCGCTCAGCCCCTTGATGCGCTCGCCGAAATAGCCGAGCACGTTCTCGGCGTTGACGTCGCTCTCCTGGCGCTTGCGCCGCGCGTCGTAGGCGAAGTGCCCGAGGAAAAGCTCGTCGGAGGGCACGATCTCCACATGGGAGCGGTCCTCGTAGTTGTGCACCGCGTATTCATCGCTGTCGGTGCCGCGCTTCTGCTCGTGGTCGTAATCGCCGGGCGAAAGCCCGGTTTCCCGCAGCTTCTCCAGCAACGAGTAGTGGTGCACGTCCACCTTGGGACGGCGCGTGGGCTCGCCGTCGCCGAGCAGCCTGTCGATGCCCTGAGCAGCGATCGAGGCGTGGCCGATCGCCGTGGTCAGGAGATGCGGCCGCAGCACGTCGCCGCCGGCGAAGAGCTTCTCCCGGCCCTGCACCCGATAGACCTTGTCGGCCGTTATCAGGCCCTTGCCGTTGTCCAGCTCCTCCATGCCGGTGAAGTCGCAGACCTGGCCGATGGCGGCGACGATCAGGTCGCACTCGATATCGAACTCCGAGTCCTCCTTGACCTCCATCTGGCCGCTGCTCCAGTCCACCTCGGCCACGCGCAACGCCGTGGCGCGCCCGTCCTCGCCCTGGACCACCTCGACCGGGATCAAGGACTCGCGGATATTCACGCCCTCCTGCTGGACATGCTCCAGCTCCATCTCGGCCGCCGGCATCTTCGCGATGGGCCGACGGTAGACGATGGTGACCTCGGCACCCTCGCGCTTGGCCACGCCGGCCACGTCGTGCGTGGTCTGGCCGAGCACCACGTATTCAGGGCGGTCCTTATCGTGAACCTGGCTGATATGCCCGAGCCGGCGCGCCACGGCGGCCACGTCCATCGCCGTATCGCCACCGCCGATCACCAGGACCTTGTGGGCGGAATGCTTGAGCCGCCCGTCGTTGAAGGCCTCGAGGAAGGCGATGCCGCTGATGCAGTTGGGCGCCTCGCCGCCCGGAATCGGCAGGGCCGTGCCCGATTGGGCGCCCAGGCCCAGATAGACCGCGTCGAACTCCTCTTCCAACTCCTCCAGGGTCACGTCCACGCCGATGCGCGTGTTGGTACGCACCTCCACACCCAGATCGAGGATGCGCTGGATCTCGCCGTCCAGCACCTCGCGCGGCGTGCGGTAGCCGGGGATGCCGTAGCGCACCATGCCGCCCAGCTCGCCGTGGCGCTCGAAGACGGTGCAGGCGTGCCCCATGCGGCGCAGTTGATAGGCGCAGGTCAGGCCCGCCGGGCCGGAGCCGATGATGGCCACCTTCTTGCCCGTGTCGGGACCGGCGGGATGCAGCTTCAGGCCGTGTTCGAGGGCGTAGTCGCCGATGAACTGCTCCACCGCGTTGATGCCCACGTGGTCCTCGACCTCGTTGCGGTTGCAGCCGTCCTCGCAGGGCGCGGGGCAGACCCGCCCCATAATGGCGGGAAATGGATTGGAGTCAGCAAGACGGCTGAAAGCATATTCCTGCCAGGGCATGTCGCCCGGCGCCTTCTCGATGCCGCGGGCGATGTTGAGCCAGCCCCGGATGTCCTCGCCCGCCGGGCAGCTGCCCTGGCAGGGCGGCGTGCGGTGCACGTAGGTCGGGCACTTGTGCGAATAGTCCGCCGTGAAGATCTCTTCCTGCCAGGGAAGGTGGGCGGTGTCTCCGTCCTTGTAGCGGCGCCTGGTCAGTTTCGTTTCGTCCTGCGGCAGTCGCGTATCGTCCATAAACCTGTCTTCTCCCTGCCCTAGGCGCCCGCTTGCGCGGCGGCGCCTGCGCTTGCTGCTTCTTGTTCCGGCCTGGCCTCTTCCCGGCCGTCCAGGACGATCGCGTTGCTGACCAGTTGATGCAGGCTGACGATGGCATCCATCTGGAAGCCGTATTCCGGCATGACCTTGGAGAACTGGCTCTTACAGATGGCGCAGATGGCGGCCATGTGGGTCACGCCGTGGTCTTCCGTCACCTGCTTGAGCGCCTGCATGCGCGGTTGCGCGCCCTTGATCCTGAGCTCCAGCAGATCGTCGGTCAGCAGGCCGCCGCCGCCGCCGCAACAGAAAGTGCCTTCGCGGATGGTGTCGGCGGGCATGTCCACGAAGTTGTTGCAGCAGGCCCTGATGATGGCGCGGGGTATCTCGAACTGGCCGCCGGGCACATCGCCCATGCTGGAGCCCCGCGCCACGTTGCAGGAATCGTGGAAGGTGAGCGTCATGTGGTCGTTGCGCGACTTGTCCAGCGTCAAGGCGCCCTGCTGGATCAGGTCGTAGGTGAACTCGCAGATGTGCTGGGGCACGGGATAGTTGGGGTCGAGGAAGTCGAAAGGCCCTACCAGCGTGTTCCAGAAGCTGTAGGCGACGCGCCAGGCATGGCCGCATTCGCCCACGATGATGCGCTTGACGCCCAAATCCAGCGCCGCCTTGCGGATGCGCTCGGCCACCTCGCGCATCTGTTCGTGGGAGCCGATGAACATGGCGAAGTTGGCGGCCTCGGAGGCATAGGAGCTGATGGTCCAGGAAACCCCCGCCTGGTGGAACACCTTGGCGTAGCCGATCAGCCCGTCCACGTGGGGCTCGGCGAAGAAATCGGCGCTCGGGGTCACCAGCAGGATATCCGCGCCCTTCTCGTCGAGCGGCAGGCGCACCTTGACGCCGGTCTCCTCCTCGATGTCCTCCTCCAGGCCCTCCAGGGTGTTGGCCAGCGCGGGTTCCGGCAGCCCCAGGTTATTGCCGATCTTGTGCACCTTGCCGAGGATCTCGTTGCAATACTTCTGGCCCTTGCCCACGTGGTCCATGATCTCGCGCGCGGCCATGGAGAACTCGGCCGTGTCGATGCCGTAGGGGCAATAGACCGAGCAGCGGCGGCACTGGGAGCACTGGTGGAAGTAGCTGTACCAGTCCTCCAGCACCTCTTCGGTCAGGTCCTCCGCACCCACCAGCCAGGGCAGCCACTTGCCGGCCAGGGTGAAATAGCGCCGGTAGACCTTGCGCATGAGGTCCTGGCGCGCGACCGGCATGTTCTTGGGGTCGCCCGTGCCCAGGAAGTAGTGGCACTTGTCGGTGCAGGCGCCGCATTTCACGCAGGCGTCCATGTAGACCCTGAGCGGCCGGGAGCGCTCCAGTATCTCGCCGAACTTCTCGATCGCCTTGTCCTGCCAGTCCTCGACCAGCTCGCCGGGAAAGCCCAGCGCCTCCTGGTGTTCCTGCGAAGCAGCGTAGGGCTTGGAGTGCCGCATGGCCCCCTCGGCCAGGCACGGGACCTCAGGGTATTCCGTCAGCTGGGGTACGTCGAACGGCGCCATGGCCTATTTCCCCGCCGTTCCAAGTCCGCCCGTCCAGGCCGCCAGGTAACGCCTGGCCCGGGTATCGTCGGCCTGATTGCGGCTCGGGCTGAAGAAGACGCCCGGCGCGTGCAGCAGCTTGCTGAAGGGGAAGACGATCATGAGCGCCGCCACCAGGCCCAGATGGAGGAGCAGAAGCGGCTCGGCCGGAAGCGGCTGCCAGTCGAAATAGATCAGCCCCAGGACGAAGGCCTTGAGCGAGACGATGTCGGCGCGAACCACGTATCGCATGGCGAAGCCGCTGGCCGCGATGGCGGCGAGCAGCGCCAGCATGAGATGGTCCGACGGGCCCGTCACGTAGCGGATGCGCTCGACCATTACCCGCCGCAGCCAGAGCCCCGCCAAGCCCGCCAGCATGGCGAAGCCCGCATACATTCCGATGGGCTGCAGCAGCGCGACCCAGCCCCAGACGGGCTCGGTGACGTAACGCAGGTGCCGGAGCAGGACCAGGAGGAGGGCGGCATGGAACATCCAGCCGAAGACCCATATCCACTTGTTGGACTTGAACAGGCTCTCGAAGAGGAACACCTCCCGCGCCATGCGCAGGACCACCCCCTGGCGCGTCATGGGCGCGGGCATGGTGGGGATTTTGAGCGGCGCGGGCGCACGCGCGTATTGCCTGATCTTATAGGCCAAGCCGGCCAGCAGCAGCGCCGTGGCCGCATAGAACAAAAGCGCGAATACCGCGGTCAACATGAAACGGCGGTCCCTCGGACCGATCGCGTGGCCAAGGGACTCCTCCTACCCGCGATCCGGCTCAGATACAGCCGGTCGGCTTGGGCAATCCCGCGATCTTGCAGGCCTGCTTGGCCGGCCCGTAGGGGAACAGCTCGTAAAGATACCTGCTGTTGCCCTTGTCCTCGCCCAGGGTCTTCTTGATCGCCTTGGTCAGCACGCGCACGGCCGGCGCGATCTGATATTCCTCGTAGTAACTGCGCAAGAAGTTGACGACCTCCCAGTGATCGTCCGACATGTTTATGTTTTCGTCCTTCGCAATCAGCTCGGCGAGCTCGGGACTCCAGAGGCTGATGTCCGTGATGTAGCCCTCTTCGTCCGCTTCCACCGTCGCGCCATTGTGTTGATAGGCCATGGCCGCTTCCTCCTTCAGTCCTACGTAAAGCTAACTCATATCAGAGCCACGATTGCGTGGCGTCATGTTCCGCTACCAGGTCGACGAATCCGCCGTAGTCGACCACCTGAACGCCGTCGATCAACGGCGTTTCGCTCAGGCCGCGGGCCGCGATGTCCGAGCCCAACACATAGAACGCCAAATCGCTCATCCGCCCGGCGATCTCATCGGAAACGGCGGTGCCCTCGAGCGCGGCATAGACCCCGTCCTCGATCAAGAGGACGGCGCTGTCTTTCTTCGCCAGGCGCAGGCAGCTTTGCAGCGTGGTCCTCTCGAAGGGCGATTTGTTGACCAGGTGCAGCATCTCCGCGTCCCTCTTTACGCGCTCAGCACGACGTCCTGCTGCGCCATGATCTCGCGCAACTCGTCGGTTCCGACCACCTGCACGGGCACTACCAGGTCGTCCGCCGTCAGCCCGCGCGCCTCCAGCGATTCCTTCTCGACGTAGAGCTTTTCCACGTCGTAGTCGTCCAGCGCGCGGAAGGTGGGCGAGAAGTTCTTCATCTGGATGCCCTCGGTGTCCTGGCCCTTCTTGAGCTGGTACACGCCGTCGTCCAGAAACACGACGCTCACGTCCTGGTCGAAGGCTGCCGCGATCAGGACCATCTCCAGGCATTCCAGCGCATAGATCGTGCCGTAGGGCGCCCTGCGGTTGACGTACATGAACCGCTTGACGACACCACCCATTTCCATCTCGTCGGACACAGCGCAGCCTCCGCTCAATCGCCAAACACGACGAGGCGGTCGGCCTGGATGCCCGCTTCGATCAACTGGCCCAGGCCCGAGATGTGGAACCCGGCCGCGAGCAACTCGTCCTTCATGCCGCGGCGCAGCGCGGCAGCCACGCAGACGACCAGATCCAGGTCATGCTTCTGGCCAAGCTCGGACCAGAGCTTGACCAGGTTGCGGTCGTCGGCCTGTGGCTCCGACAGCCTGTTCGCGTTGTTGACGCCGTCGAAATAGAAGAACACCCGCATGATCTCGTGCCCTTTGGCCAGCGCCGCCTCGACGAAGCGATAGGCGGAATCCGAGGCCTGATGCGTGAAAGGCCCCTCGTTGACCAGGATTCCGAATTTCATCAGGCGCTCCTGCTGCTCGATTCCCGGCTCAGCCGGCCGATTCCACCGTCGCCAAGCCTCTGCCAACCAAGCGCGGGTGGGCCCCCGCCTCAGAAATGAATATGGGCCGAGGCATTGAGACTCGCGCGCGCGCCGTGCCAATCGTCCAGGTGGTGCTTGGTGAAAGGCAGATCCGTCAGTTCGAAGAACCGGGGCCAGCCGATCCGTTCGATCCATTCTCCCATGCGCTCCCAATCGCGGGCGTTTTCCTTGTAGGCGTAAAGAATGGTCTTGACCACCTCGGCCACCTCCGGCCAGCGCGGCGGATTGTTGGGCAGGCCGGCCATGACCAGCTTGTGGAACGTGGGCTTGCTGCGCGCGTTGGAATGCTTGCCGCCGACCCAGATGGCCAACTTGGTCGAATCCGGACCGTTGATCTGCATCGGCGGACAGGGCGGATAGCAGGCACCGCAGCAGATGCACTTCTTCTCGTCCACTTCCAGCGAAGGCTTGCCGTTGACCATGGCCGGCCGGATGGCCGCCACGGGACAGCGGGCGATCACCGCGGGCCGCTCGCAGACGTTGGCGATCAGGTCATGGTTGATCTTGGGCGGCTTGGCATACTGCACGTTGATGGCGATATCGCCCTGGCCGCCGCAGTTGATCTGACAGCAGGACGTGGTGATGCGCACCCGGTTCGGCATCTCCTCGTGGGTGAACTCGTAATAGAGCTGATCCATCAGCGCTTTCGCCGCGCCCGAGCCGTCCGTGCCCGGAATGTCGCAGTGCAGCCAGCCTTGCGTGTGCGAGATCATGGAAACGGAGTTTCCGGTCCCGCCCACGGGGAAGCCCTCGGCCTCCAGCTTTTCGATCAGCGGAGCCACCTGGGCCTCGCTGCTGACCATGAACTCAATGTTGCTGCGCGAGGTGAAGCGGACGTGTCTCTCGGCGTACTCGTCGGCGATGTCGCAGAGCAGGCGGATGGTATGCACGTCCATCTGCCGCTGGGTGCCGGCGCGCACGGTCCAGACCTCGTCCCCGCCGTGGGCGACGTGGTGCAGGACGCCCGGGCGCAGCCGGTCGTGCCACTTCCAATCGCCGTAGTTCTTCTTCAGCAGGGGGTGCATGTGCGGGAAGGGGTCCATGACACCCGTTTCATTGGGCCGGCGCGGTTGGACTGCTTCGCTCATGACTGTCACCCGATACCTATGAACCTTAAGATCACCAAGGGGCGCTTACTCGGCCGCCTGGCTGGCCGCTTGCTTGGCCGCGCGCTTCTCGGCCTTGCGCCGGAACCACTTCTGGGCTTCCTCGTCCCAGTCGTCCGTGCGCAAGTAGGAGGAGGTGCGTGGATGGTTGACCATGTTCGGGTCCACCTCCACGCCGACCGCTTCGAGGAAGTTGGACAGACCGATGCGGTCGATGGTCTCGCCGACCCGCTCGTGCTCCAGCGCGTTCTCGGCAAAGAAATCGATCACGGTTTCGGCGAACTCCGTCAGCTTCTCGAAATCCTCGTCGGTTTCGAGGCGCATGAAGGGCACGATCACGGTGCCCATCAGATCGCCGATCTTGAGCGAGCGCTTGCCGCCGATGAGGATGGTCACGCCGCGATCCTTGCCGGGCGATAGCGCCTTGGTCATGACGTTGATGCAGTGCATGCAGCGCACGCAGTTCTTGTTGTCCACGTCCATCGTGTCGTCGTCGTTCAGGCTGAGCGACCTCGTCGGACAGTTCGCGATCACGTGGTCGATCATGTACTTGCGGCCGACCTTGGCGACGTAGTTCTTCACTTCCTCCTGATCGACCTGCATGTCGTCGCGCCAGGTGCCGATGACGGCGAAGTCCGAGCGGTGGATCGCGTTCACACAATCGTTGGGACAGCCCGAGAACTTGAACTTGAACTTGTAGGGCAGCGCCGGGCGGTGCATCTCGTCGAGGAAATTGTTGATGATGGTGCGGTGCGCCCGCACCTCGTCGTAGCAGGACTGTTCGCAGCGCGCGTGGCCGACGCAGCTCATGGAGGTGCGCAGCGCCGGGCCGGCGCCGCCCAGGTCGAAGCCGACCTCGTTCAGCTCGTCGAAGGCCTTCTGGACGTTTTCCGTCGTCGCGCCCTGGAACATGATGTCGCCGCTCTGGCCGTGCAGGGCAATGAGGCCCGAGCCGTGGCGCTCCCAGATGTCGCACATCTGGCGCAGCAGGTCGGTGGAGTAGTGCATGCCCGCGGGGGGCTGGACCCGCAGCGTGTGGAATTCCTTGGACTCGGGAAACTTGTCCGCAACCTCGGAGAAGCGCGGGATGATACCGCCGCCATAGCCGTAGACGCTGACGGTGCCGCCTTTCCAGTAGCCCGTGCGGGTCTCGTAGGAATGCTCGAGCTGGCCCAAGAGGTCGGTCATCATGCCGGCGTAGGGCTTGCCCTCGTCGGTGGCCAGGCGCTTCAGGCCCGTGACGAAGCTGGGCCAGGGGCCGTCCTCCAACTGGTCGAGCAAGTCCGTCTTGTGCTGTTTCTTGGCCATGCTAGTTCCCCTCAAGACCGAGAAGATTCCTCCGAAGCCGGTTACGGGTTCCTTTGCCGGGCGCCTCGAACATCGGGCCAAATCCCTACTTTTCTGCGGGTTTTATCCCGTCTTGTCTGCCTCAAGCCTGGACTGTAGTTTATATTCACAAGTTTGCATATGGCAATATAGGAAATTGTTAAAGACCGAATTCCGCCGGCCCTGGGAGATACCGGAACCTGCAAGACGCCGCCAAACTCGACTCGAGCCGCTTCCTGTCACCTGGATTACATGTTTTATCCTTTGATAACCACTATTTACGGACGAAGAGCGGGCCGATGCGCGCCAATCGGGCCGCGGCGCTATCCCTGGGGACCAGGAGCCGGTTTCACCGGGCTTTCACATAACCCCCGCCTTGGTTAACGCTGTGTTAATTTGCCGTCCATGATCGCCAGCCAGACATATTCCGGCCAGGTCCCGCGCCGCGGCCGAGTCGAGGGTCACGGGCGCCATGCCGGCGGTCCCTTCGACCTGGGCGATGGGGTGGCCTATGGGCGCTGGCGCGAGCAGAAGCTCGCCGCCTATCCGGCAAGCGCGGCCGAGCTGACCGTGGAGATCGCCCGCCTCGGGGCGCCCAGCGCGGCGGAGAAACAAGCAATTCTCGAGCGCTGCCGCCGGGCCAACATGGCGATCTATGCCTGCCGGGACGGGACCAGGGCCGATCGGGCCGCCCTCACCGCCTTCGCCGCGGCCTTCGGCCTGCGCCGCCTCGACCATCACCTCTGCGCGGACGAGAGCGGCATCACCGACCTGACCACCGCCGAGTCCGGACGGCGGCGGGGCTACGTTCCCTACAGCAACCAGGCGCTGAGCTGGCATACGGACGGCTACTACAACGAGGAGTCCCAGCGCGTCCGCGCCCTGATTCTGCACTGCCTGGCCGACGCCCCGGCCGGCGGCGAGAACGCCTTGCTGGATCACGAGATCGCCTATATCCGGCTGCGCGATACCGAGCCCGCCTTTATCGAGGCCCTGATGCACCCGCACGCCATGACCATCCCGGCTAATCGCGAAGGCGGAACCGAAATCCGGCCGGCGCGCGCGGGGCCCATCTTTTCGGTCGATCCGGCGACGGGCGCGCTGCACCTGCGCTACTCCGCCCGCGCGCGCAACATCGTCTGGCGGGACGACGCCGCGACCCGGTCGGCGGTAGGTTTCCTGAACGAGCTGCTGGCGGACCCGGACGGCCCGGCCATCCCTTGCCGCCTGGCGCCCGGCCAGGGAATCATCGGTAACAATGTGCTGCACAACCGCACGGCCTTCGAGGACGATTCGGCCCGCCGGCGGCACCTCTTCCGCGCGCGCTTCTTCGACCGCATCGCGGGGACCGGCCCAATGACTCCCTCTAGCCCGGAGATTCCATGCTGAACCTGAGCGAGCTCATCATTCAAAATCCGGAGGTCACCTCGTTTTACGATCTGGTGGAGCTGCTGAAACAGCGCGCCGGGGAGGGCGAGATCCATCTCCAATTCGACGTCAAGCCGGACTACGTGGATACGCCGCGCAACTGGGAATGGCGGTTGGAGGCGGCTTTCTACCGAGGCGACCGGTGAGCGGGGAGACGGTTACCCGCCTGGAGCGCTTCCAGGCTCCCTACGGCCGGGAGGTGGAGCTGCAGGACGTGCTCTACGAAAGCGGTCTGCGGCTCCTGCGCCTGCGCATCCGCGAGGGCACGCGCTTTACCATCATGGACCTCGACGCCGCGACCGCGGCCCATTGGGGCGAGGCCATGAGCGCCTGGGCCGCATGCACCGAGCCCGATAAGCCATGACCGGCCATCGGGACCTGTCACCCGCCGGGCCATGCCGGGCAGGGGCCGCGCGGCGCCACGGGAAAGCCGCCTGATGGATTACCTGCCCCTTTTCCTGAAGATCGCGGGACGGCCGACGGTCGTCGCCGGCGGCGGCTCGCGAGCCGCGCGCAAGGCGGAACTCCTTCTACGGGCCGGCGCCCGGGTCACCGTCATCGCACCTTCGCTCGAAGAGGACCTGGCCCGGCTGGCGGCGGACAAGGCCGTGACACACCACAGCGGCCCGCTGACGGCGGAGATGCTCGATGGCTGCGCGCTCGTCATCGGCGCGTCGGAGGACGCGGCCCTGAACGAGCGGCTGCACGCCCTCGCCACGGCGGCGCGCATTCCGGTCAACGTGGTGGACCGGCCCGAGCTTTGCGGCTTCATCATGCCCTCGATCATCGACCGCTCGCCGCTCATCGTGGCGACCTCCACCGGGGGCAAGGCGCCCATACTGGCGCGCATCCTCAAAGCCCGTTTCGAGACCCTGGTTCCCGCCGCCTATGGCCGGCTGGCGCGTTTCGCCGGCGACTACCGGGAGCAGGTCAAGCGGCGCCTGCCCGATTCCACCCAGCGCCGGCGCTTCTGGGAGGAGGTGGTCTATGGCCTGGTCGCCGAGCGCATCCTGGCCGGCCAGGACGAGGAGGCGGGCGAGCTCATGGACGCGGCCATCGCGCAGGCCGAAAAAGCCGGCGACAACCCGCCCGCCGGCGAGGTCTACCTGGTAGGCACGGGGCCGGGTGATCCGGACCTGCTCACCTTCCGGGCGCTGCGTCTCACGCAGCAGGCCGAGGTGGTACTCTACGACCGCCTGATCGGCGAAGGCATCCTGAAGCTCGTGCGCCGCGACGCCGAGCGCATCTATGTGGGCAAGATGCCCAAGGAACACACCCTGCAACAGGAAGACATCTCGGAGATGCTCGTACGCCTGGCCAAGGAGGGCAAGCGGGTGCTGCGCCTCAAGGGCGGCGATCCCTTCATGTTCGGGCGCGGGGGCGAGGAAATCGCCACCCTGTCGGGCGAAGGCATCCCCTTCCAGGTGGTTCCGGGCGTCACCGCGGCCAACGGCTGCGCCGCCTATGCGGGCATCCCGCTGACCCACCGCGACCACGCCCAGGCCTGCATTTTCGTCACCGGCCACGGCAAGGACGGCGGGCCGGACCTCAATTGGGACGCGCTGATCCACACCAACCAGACCGTGGTGGTCTACATGGGCCTGTCGTCGCTCACCGAGATCACGCGCGGTTTCATCGACCACGGCGCCGCGCCGGACACACCGGCGGCCGTGGTGGACAGCGGCACCCGGCGCGCCCAGCGCGTCGTCACCGGCACGCTGGAGACCCTGGCGGACGAAGCCGCCGGGGCCGGCCTCGAAGGACCGGCGCTCATCATTGTGGGCAGCGTGGTCACCCTGCGCGGCAAGCTCGCCTGGTACGCGGGCGCGGAGGCGTCTCAATCCTAGTCTCGTTGATACGGATTCAGGACCCTGGCTCGGCGCGAGACTTGACGAAGGCGGCGTCATTGCCGGTATCGGCCGGCCCGAAACCCAGACGACCCAGTATCTCCCGGACCTTGCCGGTGCCGGAGGCTACGGCGCTCAACTCATAGCTCAAGAGCCGGCCGGGGTCGGATTCGGCCAGTGCCGCGGAATCGAGGAGGCAGATCGATTCATCCCAGGGCGGCTCGAGGGGAACGAAGGCCGGGTAGCGGCCGCTAATTTCGGCGAATCGCTCGACATGGCGCGCGATCGGGGCGCTAAAGCCGTAGACGCTCTGGATACAGACGCGGTTGAGAGCCGTGTTCTCCAGCAGATAGGCCAAGACTCCATCTATATCGATGCGCCCCCGGCCGATGGGCGTGCCGCAAATGAGTGGCGCCGCCGATGGATTCGAAGAACGGCCATGAGGCGGCAGCACGACGACATGATCCTTCAAATGCACGGAGCGAACGAACGGCGCCACTTCCTTGGCCGCCTCGAGCGGGTCCTCCAGAACCATCATCGAGTTGCCGAAGTCGAACAGGGCCCCCACCGACGGATGGTCCACGGCCTCCAGAATTTGGCGGATTTCATGGCCGGTAAAATCCTCGTGGTTTTCGAGGAGGATGTTGACGCCCAGATCGGCGGCTACGGGCGCCGCCTCGCGCAGATCCCGGATGGCCGCCTCGACCTGTTCCTCTGGGCGCCCTTTGTGCCTGATGTAGGTCCGCAAACGATCCGCCCCAAGCAGCCGGCAGGCGCGCAGCATCTTGACGAGGTGGACCGGGTCGGTGCCCGAGGTATCGGTCTCCATGTACATGCCGCACTCCCGCGCCGCCGCGCCGACCGCGCGCAAGCGTTCGGGCGAGGTGCCGCCCACCCAACGGTAGCGCTCGTCGTTCATGCTGATATGCACCCCGGAAAGGCCCAGCCGCTCCGCCTCGCGGATGAAGGCGAAGGCGTCGAACCCGGTCTTGTACCGGAAATGATTCTCGAAGCTGAAGCTGTGGAGTCCCAAGCGAACGGTATGCTTATTCATTTCACTCGCTCTTTACCCGCGCGGCCGCTTCCTCACGGTTCTATGCCGGGCCGGGCCAAATTGCTTACGGGTGTGGTTCCGGTCAGCCGGGTCCGGCCTCCGTGAAATCGGCGTTACGTATTTAGCTCGACACTTCCGAACCTGCTCTCCGCCCAGCGCGCGATTCGAAGTACCGGGTAGCAGTAGGCGAAGTACATGAGCGCAACCACGCCGTAGATCACCATCAGTTCCCTGGGATGGCGCTGGGTGGCGTGTTCACCGGCCCGGACCAGTTCGGAAATGCCGATGACCGAGACGATGGACGTGCCCTTGATGATGATGACGTAAACACCACCCATGGGTGGGATCATCAGCTTCAGGGCCTGGGGCAGAACCACGTGCCACATGCACTGCGCCGCCGTCATTCCGGTCGAGCGCGCCGCTTCGCTCT
>JAZGBC010000125.1:0-8464 GCA_036444495.1 Kiloniellales bacterium | reverse complement strand
GGCTTCCTGGCGGTCCGCTATGTGTTCTGACGGGCGGCGAGGGATGATACCAACGGTCCTTGATAATCCGCGCCTCGTGCCCGCGCTTATTCTGGGGGTCAGCCTGGGCGCGCTCGCGGCCGCGCTGACCTCGCAGTATTGGGGCGGATTGCAGCCCTGCGTGCTTTGCATCTATCAGCGCTGGGCCTATGTCGGCGCCGCCGCCTTCGGCGCGAGCGGCGTTCTGTTGGGCGGCATGCCCGGGGGCCGGCGCCTCATGGTAGCGCTCGCCGGACTTGCCTTCCTGGCCGGCGCGGGGATCGCCTTCTTCCACGTCGGCGTGGAGCAGCAGTGGTGGCGCGGCACGGCCGAATGCCACGCGCCCGCCTTCGACCCCAATATGTCCATCGCGGACCTGCGCAAGCAAATGCTCGGGACCCGCTTCGTGTCCTGTGACGAGATTCCCTGGTCCCTGTTCGGTCTCTCCATAGCCGGCTACAATGTCATCGCCTCCCTGGGACTGGCCGTGGCCGCCTTTTGGGCGGCCCGGCGCATGGCAAGGACCGCGGCAGGATGACGGCGATACAAACGGTGCGCAAAAAGCCCAAGGTCGGGCCCGGGGGCCACGCTACCGGCGAGCCGCGCCTGCCGGGCGATCTCGGCCGCGAGGCGCTCATCGAACGCATGCTGCGGGTCGATCACGCCGGCGAATACGGCGCCCGGCGCATTTACGAAGGCCAGCTCGCGGTGCTGGGGCCGCGTGGGGGCGGCGGCGCCATACAGCAGATGTACGAACAGGAACTGGAGCACCTGGAGCATTTCGAGAATCTCATGGTTGAGCGCCGCGTGCGCCCGACGGCGCTGCAGCCGCTCTGGCACGTGGCCGGTTTCGCACTGGGTGCGGCCACCGCGCTCATGGGCGAGCGCGCGGCCATGGCCTGCACGGTCGCCGTCGAGGAGGTGATCGATGCGCACTATGCCGGCCAGACGCAAAAGCTGGGCGCCGATGAGGCGGAGCTCAAGGAAACCATCGAGGAGTTCCGCGCCGACGAGCAGGCGCACCGTGACACCGGCCTGGCCCACGGGGCCGAGGCGACGCCGGGCTATGGACTGCTCACCACCGCCATCAAATCCGGCTCGCGGCTCGCCATCTGGCTGTCGGAGCGGGTGTAACCCCGCTCCGGCCGGCGCGACGTCCGGCCACTCCTAAATCGCGAGTTTTCGCGACATCCCATGTGACCGCATGGGGGCCCACCGGCAATTATCCATATACATCCCATGGTTGTTTATATTTCCACAATTTCCTATGCTCCAAGCTACGTGGGAGGGTTCGCCATCATGTCAGTTTCTGGGCTCCTTCAACGGGAAGCTTCTCGTTCGTGCAGGGAACCTGGCGCTTTGATGGGGGAAGGCTGCGGTGCCGGACGCGAAGGACAGAGAAGGACAGCGCGTTCCGGCCGAGCCGCCGGAGTTGGCGGAAGTCGATAGGCCCTTCGTCTCGGTCAAGGCCAACCTTCAGGCCATCCCCTTTCCCGACCTCCGTCTCATGTACGATCACTGGCTCGAGTTGCGTGGCGAACGCCCTATGCCCGCGCGCGCCGATTTCGATCCGGCCGAAGTCCCCCTGAGGATTCTGCCTAACATCATGATGGTGGACGTGCGCTACGGACCGCTCGCCTTCACCTACCGCGTCTGGGGGACAGGCGTGGCCGATCTCCACGGCGTCGATCTGACCGGCGCCTCGGTCATGCAGGTCAGACCGCGGACCTTCGCCGAGATGGTCTGGCGGCAGTACGTTGAGGTGGCGGAGAGCAAGGCCCCGGGCCTGTACCTCCACAAGGTGCCGACCAAGGACGGCTTGCTGCGGGCCCACGCCATACTCCGCTTGCCCTTTTCGAGCGACGGCAAGGTCGTCGATATCATCCTGTGCGTGGACGACTATTGCGGCCGCAAGGAGGAGTTGAGGCTCGTCTTCGAAGAGGCCTCCAAAGCGGAAGTCGAAGATTTAACCAGCGTTTGAAAGGGCGCGGCGCCCGTCGGTGGACGGTGCCCGTCAGACCCCCGCCGGCTTTATGGCAAGATTCCCTTAACCAAATCGGGCTAACGTTTGCGCCCCTTCAAAGCAACGGGAAGTAAGGAAAATGGGCGCACCCAGTTCGAACTTCGACGGCACCTCAGGCCTTGCCGATTGGCTGCCGCTCCTGGGCTCCATCCTGCACGCCCTGGGCGGCGCCGATGGCCCGGCCCAACCCGATGAAGCCGAGACCGGCGGTGGCCAAGACGAGCCGGCCGACCGACCCGAAGCGCAGCGCCGATAAGGCAGAAATCCCGTTTCTTAGGATTCCAGCTCGGAATCCCAATAGAGGAAATCGCGCCAGCTCGCGTGCAGGAAGTTCGGCGGGAAAGCCCGGCCGTTCTCCTGTAGCTGGTATGTCGTGGGCTGGATCACGGGCCGCAGCGGATGCACGTGGCATTCGTTGGGCTTGCGGTCGCCCTTCCTGAGATTGCAGGTCTGGCAGGCGGTCACCACGTTGGACCAGACGGTCCGCCCGCCGCGCGAGCGCGGGATCAGGTGGTCGAAGGTCAAGTCCTCGGAGGGAAAGTCCCCGCCGCAGTACTGGCAGGAAAAGCTGTCCCGCAGGAACACGTTGAAGCGGGTAAAGGCCGGGCGCCGGTCCAGATGCACGTAGTCCTTGAGCGCGATTACGCTGGGCAGGAGCATCTCCATGCTCGGCGAATGCACCGCGTGGTCGTATTCGGAGACGATGTTGACCCGGTCGAGGAACACGGCCTTGACCGAGTCCTGCCAGGACCAGAGCGACAGGGGGAAGTAACTGAGCGGCCGGAAGTCGGCGTTCAGTACCAGTACGGGAAAATTTGCCGCCACCGCGTTCACGTCTTACAGGCCCCTGTGCCGTTTTGTCGTTACCGCCGCCAACCGCTTTGCCCGCAAATCAGTGGCTTGCACCTTGATACTCGACCGCCGCCTCACGCACAAGGTTCAGGCCCCCAAATGGCCCTGACTCATGACCCGGCGCCCCGATTGGCCGTCCCCCATGAGGGTACCGTTCCCGGCGGAATCGGCACGCCGGAGGCCTTGCATTTGCCCCGGCCGACAGGAACATTGTGAGGCTAATCTATTAAGAATTCTTAACGGATCGAGGAGAGGTGTCCCATGAGCGCGAAGCTGCAATCGGGCGGGCCCATGCCGGAGATGGTTCTGCCGGCCCTGGGCGGCGGCGAGGTCAAGTTGGGCGGGACCGGACGCTGGCAGCTGGTCATCGTCTACCGCGGCAAGCACTGCCCGATCTGCGCCCACTATCTGACCGAGATGGAAGGCATGAAGGACGATTTCGCCAAGCTTTCCACCGAAGTGGTGGCGGTTTCCTGCGATCCCAAGGAGAAGGCCGAGGCCCACGCCGGCGAGCTGGGGCTCAGCCTGCCCGTGGGCTACGACCTCTCCATTGCGCAGGCGCGCGATTTGGGGCTCTACGTCTCCAACCCGCGCAGCGCGGAGGAGACCGACCGGCCCTTCACCGAGCCGGGCACCTTCCTGGTCAACCCGGAGGGCAATCTGCACATCATCGACATTTCCAGCGCGCCCTTCGCCCGGCCGCCCCTGGCCGGCCTGCTGCGCGGCATCTCGTTCATTCAGGAGCGCAACTACCCGATCCGCGGCACGGCTTGATCCGCGGACCTCGCCCCTTAGGCCGGCCCATCGTCACACCGCGCGCAGGGGTAGGCAGCTCAGGGCGCTTCCACACCGGCGGCCAGATGATCCTTTAGCGCGGCACAGCCCAGTTGAATCCCCGCCTCGTCGATGCCGTGGCCCAGGCCCGGGCGGGCGCTGGTCTGAACCGGCACATCGTTGCCCACAAGCGCCTGTTCCGCCTCGGCCATGGACTGGAACGGCATGATCTCATCGGCATCGCCGTGGACCAGAAGCACCGGCGGGCGGCTCTGAATTTCCTGGGGCAGCACGGCGGATCCGACCACGGCCCCCGAGTAGGCAATAACCACCGCGCAGGCCCTGGCCCGCCGCAAGGCCACGTGCAGCGCCATCATGCTGCCCTGGGAGAAGCCGACCAGCGCCAGGCGCCCGTCGCCGAGCCCGAAGCGTTCCAACTCCGCGTCGATGAAGGCGTCCAGGTGTGCCGCCGCCGCCCGCACGCCCGCGAGGACCGCCTCCGGATCGCGGTTCTGGAAGGAGAACCACTGCCGCCCGACGGGCGCCATGTCGCAGGGGAAGGGCGCATGGGGCGAGACGAAAGCGGCATCGGGCAGGACCCGGGCGAAGAGCGGCGCCAGCGCGATCAGATCGCTGCCGTCGGCCCCCAGGCCGTGCAACAGGATGACCAACTCCTTGGCCTCGCCAGCCGCGCAGCCGAAGCGCGGCCCGTCCAGATCGATGAAAGCTTTCAAGTTGGGATTCGTCCCCCGGTCTTGATAGCCCGTGCCCGCAGTCGCGTCACGCCTCGCCCTCCACCCTCCGCAGCAGCGGCAGCCCGGCCTTCGCAGCCGAAGCGGCTGCTTCGGCGGAGTGGGCCGCCGCTGCTGCGGAGGACGGGTCGGGCAGGCCGGGGTGGCGGTAAACGTGCCAGAGGAAGCGCGCGGCGGCGCTGCGGTAGGGCCGCCAGGGCTCGGCGATCTCGACCAGGACCGCGCGGCCCGGGCGTTCATCGAGGCCCTTCACGCGCTGTGTCGCGGCCTGCACCGCCAGGTCGCCGGCCGGCCAGACGTCCGGACGCCGCATGGCGAAAAGCAGATAGATCTCGGCGCTCCAGCGCCCGATGCCTTTGGCCTGGGTCAGGCGTTCTATCGCCGCCTCGTCCTCCAGGCCGGACAGGCCGTCGAGATCGAGACTCCCGGCAAGCAGGCCCTCGGCCAGCGCCCGGCCATAGCGCGCCTTCTGGCGGCTCAGCCCGATGCCCTTGAACGCCGCCTCGTCGAGGCTGAGGAAAGTCTCGGGCGTGAGCGGCCGGGCGGCGGCCTCCAGGCGCGCGATGATGGTATTGGCCGCGGCGGCGGAGACCTGCTGCGCCACGATGATGTGCACCAGCCCGGCGAAGCCCTCGGGCCGCCGCCGCTCCGGCGGCAGGCCGCAGATCTCGTAGTGGCGCGCGATGTCGCCGTCGCGTTCGGCCAGCGCCTCGAGCGCGGGGCGCAGGGATTCATCGGGCCGGGGTTGCGGGCTCATGGCTGGACTTTAGCGTGTCGCTCGATTACTGCCAGCCCCCATGCCCCCCGTCACCCGCTTCGCCCCCTCGCCGACCGGCTATCTGCACCTGGGCCATGCGCATTCGGCGCTATTCGGCTGGCGCATCGCCAGGGAGGCCGGCGGACGCTTCCTGCTGCGCATCGAGGATATCGACGGCGCGCGCTGCACGCCCGAATTCGAGGCCGCGATCCTGGAGGACCTGGCCTGGCTGGGCCTCGACTGGGAAGAACCGGTGCGGCGCCAGTCGGACCATATGGCGGACTACGCCGCGGCCCTGGCGCGCCTAGACGGCTTGGGCCTGCTCTATCCCTGCTTCTGCACGCGCAAGGGCATCCGGGCCGAAATCGAGCGCGCGGGCCAGGCGCCGCACGGCCCCGACGGGCCGCTCTATCCGGGCACCTGCCGCGATCTGGGCGAAGGCGAGCGATCGGCGCGCATAAATGACGGCCGACCCTATGCCCTGCGCCTGGACGTGGCAGCGGCAGTGGCGCGCGCCGGGCCGCTCACCTGGTCCGACCGGGAGCGCGGCGAACTGGCGGCCGATCCGGCCTCGCTCGGCGACGTGGTGCTGGCGCGCAAGGAGATCGCCACCAGCTATCACCTGGCGGTCACCCTGGACGACGCGGATCAGGGCATAACCCTGGTCACCCGGGGCGAGGACCTGTTCCACACCACCCACGTGCACCGCCTGCTGCAGGCGTTGCTGGACCTCCCCGTGCCCGAGTGGCAGCACCACGGGCTCATCACCGGCACGGACGGCGAGCGCCTGGCCAAGCGCGCCGACGCCCAGTCGATCCGCGCGTTCAGGGAGGCGGGAAAGAGCCCGGCCGAGGTGCGCGCGCTGGCGGGATTTCCGGATTAGGCCAAACCCTTCGGCCTGTCGCAAAACGGGGCGAAAATAATCCCAACCATACCTATAGTTAATCCAAGTAAATAATTCCGATAATGTACATAAACGGCACAAGACCCGCCTAATTACATTGTTTTTTACAATATCTTTATGGAATTTTTTACCATTTATTAGTTTTTATTATGTAAACCATTGGGCTGGATGATGCGCTGTACACTAGGAGAACGTTCATGTTGAAGCGTTTTGAGAGTTTCTGCAGTGACGAGTCGGGCGCGACCGCGATTGAATATGGCTTGATCGCCGCGCTCGTGTCGGTCGCCGCGATTGCCGCTCTGACCGCCATGGGTAATTCCCTGAAGACCCTGTTCGGGACGGTGGATAACGAGTTGACCAACGCGGTTGCGGCCTCCGGCAGCGGCTAAGCCCGAAAGGGCAAAATTGCGCGATGGTCCCTTTTCTAGGGAGCCGTCTCTGAAGACTCCGAAAGACGGGGCCGGGGTGCGTTTTGCCTCCGGCCCCGAATTCTATGCCGTTCACGGGCTTTGCCGGCGCGACGCTACCGGTGTTTGGCCTCAGTCCCGCTCAGCCAGCCTTAGCCCTTCCCAGATCTCCTGGAAGTCCGGCTCGCCGGGGCGCAGGATGCCGCGCCGGATTGCCATGTCGAGGATCACGAGATTGACGTTGAACTTGAAGTCGCCGGTCTCGCGGATGCGTTCCATGACCTCGTCCATGGGCCAGAGGGCGAAGGACTCCACCTCGCCGTCGGTGTTCTCGGGCGTGAAATCCTCGGGCAGCTCCAGGTCGAAGTTGAAGAGCACGTCGTCGCGCAGGCCCTCGGGCCGCTCGCAGAGGTAGGAGATGGCGCCCGCGGGCACGGCGGCCCGCGCCAGCTCCAGCGGGATGTTCGCTTCCTCCCGGCACTCCTTGATCATGTTCTCCTCGATGCCCAGGCCATAGGGCTGGCCGCCGGCGACCAGGTGGTCCAGCTTGCCGGGCGCGGTCTCTTTGTCGGCCGCGCGCTTGGCGACCCACAGCTTGAGCCCGTCCGCCGCATGCACCAGGCCGTTCAGGTGCACGCCGAAGCCGCGCAGGCCGAAGAGCGGCACGGCGGCGCGCTCGATCTTCATGAGCGGTGCCTCGTCCCAGCGGCGCAGCACGGGATAGTCCTCGCCGCGCCAGCCCGGGAACTCGCCCGCCTCCTTCAGCTCCAGCAGCACCTCGAGCACCGCTGCGCTGCGCGCCTCGAAGTCCGCTAGATCGGACTTCAGCGTCACGGCGCGATCGCTCACCTCGAAAACCCGGGGGAAATCGCCCAGGCGCCTGGCGAAGCCGTGGGAAATGCGCCCCATGTCCCGGCCGCCGATGGCGAAGGGCCGGTAGGCCGCCGGGTCCCAGCGCTTGCAGACGGCGATGCGGTCCAGATAGCTCATGGCTTCGACATACGCCCGGATGACATCGCCCTAGCCCCGCCCCTTTTCCGAGGTGAGCACGGTCGTGACCCCATGGATCTGGCGCAGGCAGCGGGCGATGTAATCGCCGAGCTCGGGGGTCAGGCCCTCGATCTGAATATCGATGGAAAGCTCCCGGCCGCCGGGACCGGTGACGTCGCTCATCCAGCGCATGGGCACCAGGCCGCGCTTGGCGAAGAGCTCCATGACCCGGGGCATGATGCCCGGCTCGGCGGCGGCATGGACGGAGAAACAGGCGACCCGCGGGCACGGCGCGGGGCCTCGCGGCGCGGGCGCGCCCTGGGGACAGGCTGGGGCTGGGGATTCCAGTGTCTGAACGGACATAACACGCTAACTCCTGCACGGAAGTGACGAAGACGAATCGGCGAGGCCCGGCCGCTCGCTAGAGCGCCGGGGCGCTAATTCGGCTAAGTCGCTCGTACAGAGGTTCGCGTGCCATAACGGGAGGAGGCTACCCCCGCCCCCGCCCGGAATCAAGGCGGCAGGGGTTGACCACAGCTCACGCCGCGCGTTCGGCCGCCTTGGCGGCCAGCTCCACGATCCGCGTGAGGATGGCGTTCAACTCATAGTCCTTGGGGGTGAAGATTGCGGCCACGCCTGCCTCGCGTAAGGCCTCGGCATCGTCTGGCGGGATGATGCCGCCCACGACGACCGGCACCCCATCGAGCCCCGCCTCCTTGAGCCCCGCCAGCACCTCGCGCACCAGCGGGACGTGGGAGCCGGAGAGCACGGAGAGGCCGACGACATGGACGCCCTCGGCCCGGGCCGCGGCCACGATCTCAGCGGCGGTGAAGCGGATGCCCTGGTAGACCAGGTCGATCCCGGCGTCGCGCGCCCTGAGTGCGATCGGCTCGGCGCCGTTGGAATGGCCGTCCAGCCCCGGCTTGCCGATCAGGAGCTTGAGCCGCGCCCCCAGGCCCTTGGAGACCGCCTGCACCTGGGTGCGCA
>JAZGBC010000124.1:0-11763 GCA_036444495.1 Kiloniellales bacterium | reverse complement strand
GCGATTTTTGCCCGCCAGACAGAAGCGAGTTGCGCCGTAGTGCGGGACACTTCAAGCGGCGAGCGACGCATCTGGCGGGAAAAAGCGCCCGGCCTTCGGTGGGGCAAATCGTCGTCGCCAGGTTCGTTGCGCCGCTCGCCCGATGTCCCCGCATCGCGCTTCGCGCCGCGCCTGCCCGGACAAACCGATTTGCGCCCATGAAATAGGCCGATATCGAGGACCGTTGGTATAATGGCAGAGTCGATCCCGTAGGTTCCGGACGCCGGATGCGGCCGACTATGCCTTTGTCAGGATAGCGTACATGTTGTCGCTCGTGGGCAACCGGAACATAAATCTGGACGATGTCTGGTAGCCGCACTTGGTCGCCATGGCCCTCAGCGTGCGGGGCGTAAAGTAGTTGAGGTGATCCGGATAACGAAATCCGCACCACTTGCGCCCCATGGCCAACCTGTTCAGTGAAGCGAAGTTCGGCACCTTGACGACCGCCTTACCTCCGGGCTCCAAGGTCCGGTGCAGCTCGCGCAGCACCGGGACGGGATTCAACTCGTGCTCGAGATAGGAACGCAGGGACGCGGCGCTGAAGAACTCGTCGGGAAACTCCTTTAGCCCTTCCAGGCTAGGCGCATTTATGGCCCGGCCGCCCAGACTCTCGAACAATTCATTCGCCGAACGGGCCAAGTTCGTCGAAATCTCCACGCCGAACGGCACGAAGCTGTCCGACAGCTTGGCGGCCCCCGCCCCGCCGCCACATCCGACATCCACCAACCTCCCGGCCCTTGCGTGGGCCCTGATCAGCAGATCCACCTTCTGGCGCGGAAAAAGCTGCATCCGCACCCTGGTATACCGGCTGAGCTTATAGGAGAGCGGGCGGATCCGGGACCGGCGCCGATGCTCGATCTGGGTGGTGCGCTCCCAGGCCATGTTCGAGAACAGCTCTTCGTAGTTGGGGGCGTTTTCGATGTAAACGAATTCGCACCGGCAACAGCGCTTCACCTCCCAGTTACCGTAGGAATACCGGGTGGCGGGTTCCTCGGCGTTGTCGTGCCCGCACAGCGGACAGACACGGCGAATGATACTGAGACTGCCGGATGCGTCCGGGAAGTCTTCCGGGGGGTACTGATGGTCCGGCATTATGGCGCCTCAGCCTTCCCCCGCTCCGCCTGCTTGGGCGGACAGGGAACCGAGCCGTAGGAGCAAAACACACAGCAGTCCCCAGGCTTCGGCTTGAGCACCGCGCCGCATTCCTTGCAGGCGTATAAGTAGATGCAAGAGTCGGTCGGCATCTGCTCGGCCTCCGGGTGCGCGCATTCCGGACAAGTGATAAGCGTGGCGGTAACGACCATTACCCGCGCCCCCGCCGCATGCGCAGGAAGGCAACCGTGCTGCCGATCGGTCCGGTCTTGAGCCGGTTCCTGTCTTTCAAAAGATCAACCCCACTTGGACCGGGAATCTAGCATGACAGAGCCTGCCGGTCTTGTACCAAAGGTCCTTGCTATTGACCCATTTCATGGCGCCGGGACCCGGCCCGGGTGTTGACAGGGCGCGCCCGCCCCGGCTTGTTTGATCCGGCGCGGCGCCCTCCGAGTCGCGCCAACGACCCTATCAGCCACGAGGCCCCGATGATCCCGCGCTATAGCCGCCCCGAGATGGCCCGCATCTGGGAGCCCGAGAATCGCTACCGCATCTGGTTCGAGATCGAGGCGCATGCCTGCGACGCGCAGGCCGAGCTGGGGGTCATCCCGAAGGCGGCCGCCAAGGCGCTCTGGGACAAAGGCGCCTTCGAGGTGGCGCGCATTGACGAGATCGAACGCGAGACCCACCACGACGTGATCGCCTTCCTGACCAACCTGGCGGAGCACGTGGGCGAACCCGCCCGCTTCGTGCATCAGGGCATGACCTCCTCGGACGTGCTGGACACCTGCCTGGCGGTGCAGCTGGCTCAGGCCAGCGACCTGCTGCTCGCCGAACTCGACGGCCTGTTGGGCGCCCTCAAAACGCGCGCGCTGGAGCATAAGGACACGCTCTGCCCGGGCAGGAGCCACGGCATCCATGCCGAACCCACCACCTTCGGGCTCAAGCTGGCCGGACACTACGCCGCCTTCGCCCGCGGGCGCGAGCGCCTGGCCCACGCGCGCGATGAGATCGCCACCTGCGCCATCTCGGGCGCGGTCGGCACCTTCGCCAACGTGGATCCCTTCGTCGAGCAATACGTGGCGGAGAAGATGGGACTGGCCGTGGAGCCCATCTCCACCCAGGTGATCCCGCGCGACCGGCACGCGGTCTTCTTCGCGACCCTGGGCGTGATCGCGAGTTCCGTGGAGAACCTGTCCATCGAGATTCGCCACCTGCAGCGCAGCGAGGTGCGCGAGGCGGAGGAGTTCTTCGCGCCCGGCCAAAAGGGCTCCTCGGCCATGCCCCACAAGCGCAACCCGGTCCTGAGCGAGAACCTGACCGGGCTGGCGCGCGTGGTGCGCGCCGCCGTGGTCCCGGCGCTGGAGAACGTGGCGCTCTGGCACGAGCGGGACATCTCCCACTCCTCGGTGGAGCGGGTCTTCGCGCCGGACGCCACCATCGCGCTGCACTTCGCCCTCGGCCGGCTAGCCGGCGTCATCGAGAAGCTGCTGGTCTACCCCGAGGCCATGCGCGCCAACCTGGACAAGCTGGGCGGCCTCGTCCATTCCCAGCGCGTGCTCCTGGCCCTGACCCAGGCGGGCATGAGCCGGGAGGACGCCTATGCCGCGGTGCAGTCCGTGGCCATGCGCGTCTGGGAAGGCGAGGGCGATTTCCTGGATCTGCTGAAGGCGGACAAGACGGTCGCCAAGCACCTGGAGGCCGAAGTGCTGGAGGCCTGCTTCGACGAGGCCGCCCACACGAAACACGTGGAGACGATCTTCGAGCGGGTCTTCGGCGAGGACTAGCTGGCTTGAAGTATTTCGAAACCAAAAATCAAGAGAACCACAGAGGCGCAGAGGCACAGAGAACCAAAAAGAGAAAAATTCACCGCGACCTGCGCGCCGTACGACTTCGGCAGGCGTAAGACACGAAGGTCACAAAGAACACGAAAGTTTTCTTGTTGCGCGCTTCGCGCGCGTTAACATTCTTCGTGCCCTTAGTGACTTTGTGGCGAGTTTTTTCTTCTCTCTCGTCTCTGCGCCTCTGTGGTAAATCCGGCATAACAAAACACCCCCGCCTTGCGGACGGGGGCGCCTTTGTCTCGTATCGCCGAGCGAGCGGCCGCCTTACTCCGTCATGATCTGTTGCTTGGCCACGGCGGTCAGCTCGTCCATCTTATTGCGCAGGCGGTGCTCGCTCATCTCCTGGCCCTGTGCCTCTAGATCCCCCTGGATCTTGCGCACCACGTCGGCATCGCCCGGCTCCTCGAAGTCGGATGAAACCACTTCCTTGGCGTAGGCGTCGGCGTCGGCGCCGCTGAGGCCGAGCAGCTCGCCGACCCAGAGGCCGAGCAGCTTGTTGCGCCGTACCTCGACCTTGAATTGGAGATCCTGGTCGTGCTTGTACTTGTCCTCGAAGGCCTTTTCGCGTTTATCGAAAGTGGTCATCTGCCCTGGCCTCCTTGCATTCGGGCGCTTGGCCACTCCCCGGCGGGGGCGTGACGGGCGCTCTCTTCGCAGCCTTACCCGAGAGATAGGCAAAGCAGCCGGAAACCGCAAGAAACAAAAGAACCCAGAATGTGCACCCTAGTGATCCTGCGCCGCCCCGGGCACCCCTGGCCGCTACTTCTTGCAGCCAACCGGGACGAGATGCTGGGCCGGCCCTGGCGCCCGCCGGGCCGCCATTGGCCCGACCGGCCCTATGTCGTGGCCGGCCTGGACGAGACCGCCGGCGGCTCCTGGCTGGGCCTGAACGACCAGGGGGTCGTGGCCGGCGTGCTCAACCGCGTGGATTCGCTCGGACCCGCAGAAGACAAGCGCAGCCGCGGCGAGCTGGTGCTCGAGGCCCTCGACCACGCTGACGCGTTCGCCGCCGCCGAGAGCCTGGCCGACCTCAACCCCGCGGCCTACCGCAGCTTCAACCTGGTGGTGGCGGACAACCGGGACGCCTATTGGCTGCGCAACCGGGCCGGCGAGCCGGGCGCGCCCGATTGCGTGGAGATCTTTCCCCTGCCGACCGGGCTTTCCATGATCACGGCGCGCGAGCGCAACGACACCATGAGCCCGCGCATCCGCACCCACCTGCCCCAGTTCGAGGCCGCCGCGGTGCCCGATCCTGAGGCCGGCAATTGGGAGCCCTGGCAGCGCCTGCTGGCGAGCCGCCATCACGCCGTCGACCAGGGCCCGGAGGCGGCCATGACCATCGTCACCGACGCGGGCTTCGGCACGGTGTCCAGCTCGATGATCGGGCTGCCCGAGGTTCCACGCTCCCTGCGCGGGGAGCCGCCCAAACCGGTCTGGCTTTTCGCCCCCGGCAGCCCGGACGAAGCGGATTACGAGAGGGTGGAGGTTTAGGCCCTCTCACCCAGCACTCACATAGTCCTCCCGCCCCGATGCGCGGTTCCCCGCGCGATCCTAGCCTCCCGCCGCCTCCGCTCGCCAGGGAAAAATTAGGAACATAGACCTATTCTCCCAGAATGGCAGGCCGGGGCCGTTTTCCGCGGAAACCAACGGGCGTTTCCCCCTGCCGGCACCCTCCGGGGCCCGGAGCCCGTCATTGTTTCGGCCGGGGCCAACTGCTAACCTGATGAGCGGGCTGTTCCCGCCGGAGGCCCCGGAATCCGCAATTTTCCGGGCTTTCCAGGAGGCTAACACTATGCGGCGCAGACGGATCTACAAGGGCAAGGCGAAGGACCTCTTCGAGGGCCCCCAGCCGGGAACGCTCATCCAGTACTTCAAGGACGACGCCACCGCCTTCAACAACAAGAAGAAGGGCACCATCGCCGGCAAGGGGGTGCTGAATAACCGCATCTCCGAGTACCTCATGCTGCGCCTGGCCGAGATCGGCATCCCGACCCACTTCGTGCGCCGCCTCAACATGCGCGAGCAGTTGGTCCGCGAGGTCGAGATCATTCCGATCGAGGTCATCGTGCGCAACGTGGCCGCCGGCTCGCTGGCCGAGCGCCTGGGGCTCGAGGAGGGCCAGCAATTGCCCCGGCCCATCGTCGAGTACTGCCTCAAGAACGACGAGCTGGGCGACCCCTTGGTCACCGAGGAGCACATTACCGCCTTCGGCTGGGCCGGAACCCAGGATCTGGACGACATGGTCCAACTCGCGCTCAGGATCAACGACTTCCTCTCCGGCCTGTTCTTCGGCGTAGGCCTGAAGCTGGTCGACTTCAAGCTGGAGTTCGGCCGGCTGTGGGAGGACGAGGAGATGCGCATCGTCCTGGCCGACGAGATCAGCCCCGATTCCTGCCGGCTGTGGGACATCAAGACCAACGAGCGCCTGGACAAGGACCGCTTCCGGCGCGACATGGGCCGGGTCGAGGAGGCCTACCAGGAGGTCGCCCGCCGCCTCGGCGTGCTGCCCGAGGCGGCCCCCGCCGATCATACGGGACCCAAGCTGGTCCAGTAGGCCGAAGCGGACCGCTCATCGCTGGATGCTGGATGATTTGGGGCGCCCTTTCGAGGGCGCCCTCGTTCGCTGGTCCACCGCGCGGACAGGTGTTCCGATCAGTCCTCTGCCGCCGAGCGTCCGCTGGGCCTCGGCCGTTCCTCGGTCAGGATCCCGGCGCCGGAAGCTCTGCCGGGAGTACTGCGGGCCCGCTTTGCCGCCTCGTGCAGCTCCGCCGCCCCCAACGCCCACTGTCCCCCGGCTGAAGGCGGCACAGCCGTCGGGCCCGGCGACTCGTCCCGCCGCCCCGGGTCCTCCTGCAAGATGCCAAAAGCTTCCTTCAGCGACCGCAAGGGCCGCAAGAGATATGGACTGATCATGCCTTCCCGCTATACCCGATCATCCCCCCCAGGGCGATCGGGAGTATGCACCAAGAGACCTACCAATGCAAGAGTTTAGGAATTTATACATGTGGATCGCTCTGTGGATAATCGACGGGATAAAATGATATTTATAAATTTTCACAATAACTTATATATATTTCCTAAGAAGGTGAATAAGTTTAAATTAGCACAACTCCTGGATTTAGGACTTTTATCTCTTGCACTGCGCAATCGCCCGGAAGCGAGAAACCGAAGGTGACGGCCTACCTTTGCAAAGACCACGGACTTATCCCCTATCAGGCTATCGCCCACACCTTGTCATGCCACCAAGGCGCCGGTAAATTCCGCTTCCCCGCCATGCCGGTGGGGGCGATTCGGGGAGGCTCTTTTTCGTGAAAGCCCGCGTCCACGTCACCCTCAAACCCGGCATCCTCGACCCCCAAGGCAAGGCCATCCAGAACGCGCTCGCATCGCTCGGCTTCGCCGGCGTGGAAGGGGTGCGCCAGGGCAAGGTGATCGAGTTGGACCTCGCCGAGAGCGACCCGGCGCGGGCGCGGGAGAGCCTGACGGCCATGTGCGAGAAGCTGTTGGCCAACACGGTGATCGAGAACTACGCGATCGAGCTGGACGGCCAAGGCGCCCCGTGAGCCGGGCCGCGCACGATCTCTATCGGAGCCCTCCGGCCGCGGAACCCGAGGCCCGCACGAGGATCTGGCCAGAATGAAAGCCGCCGTCATCGTCTTTCCCGGTTCCAACTGCGACCGCGACGTGCAGGTCGCGCTCGGCCAGTCCATGCGCGCGCTGCGGGGCAAGGGCGAGCCGGCCATGGTCTGGCACAAGGAGGCGGATTTCGAGAAGGTCGATCTCATCGTCCTGCCCGGCGGTTTCGCCTACGGCGACTACCTGCGCTGCGGCGCCATGGCGGCCCATTCGCCGGCCATGAGAGAGGTGGTGCGCCGGGCGAAAAAGGGCGTGCCGGTGCTGGGCATCTGCAACGGTTTCCAGGTCCTGACGGAGACCGGCCTGCTGCCCGGGGCGTTCCTGCCCAACGCCAGCCTGAAGTTCGTCTGCCGCGACGTCCACATCCGCGTCGAGACCAGCCAGAGCCTCTTCACCAGCCGCTACGAGACGGGACAGCGCCTGCGCATCCCGGTCGCCCACCACGACGGCAACTATGTCGCCGACGAAGACGAGCTGGACCGCCTGGAAGAGCGCGGCCAGATCGCCTTCCGCTACTGCGGGAAGAACGGCGAGACGGATGCGGAGGCCAACCCCAACGGCGCGGCGCGCAACATCGCCGGCGTCTTCAACGAGGAGAAGACCGTACTGGGCATGATGCCGCACCCCGAGCGCCTGGCGGACCCGGCGCTTTCCGGCAGCGACGGACGGCCCCTGTTCGACGGCCTGGTGGAGGCGCTTTCGTGAAGCCGAACGAGCGCGCGCCAACGCCCGAGATCGTCACCGAGCACGGCCTGAGCGCGGCGGAATACGACCTCATCCTGGATCTCATGGGGCGCGCGCCGAACCTGCTCGAACTCGGCATCTTCTCGGTCATGTGGTCGGAGCACTGCTCCTACAAGTCCTCCAAGAAGTGGCTCAAGACCCTGCCGACCGAGGGGCCCCGCGTGATCCACGGACCGGGCGAGAACGCCGGCGTCATCGATATCGGCGACGGCCTGGCCGCCGTCTTCAAGATGGAGAGCCATAACCACCCCAGCTTCATCGAGCCCTACCAGGGCGCCGCCACCGGCGTCGGCGGTATCCTGCGCGACGTCTTCACCATGGGCGCGCGGCCGGTGGCCAACCTCAACGCGCTCCGCTTCGGCGACCCGGCGCATCCCAAGACGCGGCACTTGCTCGCCGGCGTGGTCGCCGGGATCGGCGGCTACGGCAACTGCGTCGGCGTGCCCACCGTCGGCGGCGAGGTCAATTTCGACCCGGGCTACGACGGCAACATCCTGGTCAACGCCATGACCGTCGGGATCGCGCCCAAGGACCGGATATTCACCTCCGAGGCCTCGGGCGTCGGCAACCCGATCGTCTACGTCGGCTCCAAGACCGGGCGCGACGGCATCCATGGCGCGACCATGGCCTCGGCCGAGTTCGACGAGGAAACCGACGAGAAGCGCCCGACCGTCCAGGTCGGCGACCCCTTCACCGAGAAGCTCCTGATCGAGGCCTGCCTGGAGCTGATGGCGACCGACGCCATCGTCGCGATCCAGGACATGGGCGCCGCGGGGCTCACCTGCTCGACCTTCGAAATGGCCTCCAAGGGCGGCCTGGGCGTCGAGCTCGACCTCGATCGGGTGCCCTGCCGGGAAGAGGGCATGACGCCTTACGAGATGATGCTCTCGGAAAGCCAGGAGCGCATGGTCATGGTGCTCCAGCCCGGCAAGGAGACCTTGGCGCGCGCGGTCTTCGAAAAGTGGGACCTGGACTTCGCCGTCATCGGCCGCCTGACCGATACGGGGCGCATGGTGCTGAAACTGAACGGCGAGGTGGTCGGCGACCTGCCGATCGACCCTCTCGCCGAGGCCTCGCCCGAATACGACCGGCCGTGGGCCGCGACGCCGAAGCCCGCCGACGTCACGCCCGAGAGCCTGGCGCCGCCGGAGGACACGGCCCAAGCCTTGCTGCGCCTGCTCGGCGCGCCCGACCTCTGCTCCAAGCGCTGGGTCTGGGAGCAGTACGACCACATGGTCATGGCCGACACGGTGGGCCGGCCGGGCGGCGACGCGGCGCTGGTGCGCATCCACGGCAGCGAGCGCGCGCTCGCGATCACCACCGACTGCACGCCGCGCTACTGCCAGGCCAGCCCGCGGGCGGGCGGCGCCCAGGCGGTCGCCGAGGCCTGGCGGAATCTGACCGCCGTCGGCGCGCAGCCGCTCGCCGTCACCGACAACCTCAACTTCGGCAACCCGGAGCGGCCCGAGATCATGGGCCAGCTCGTCGGCTGCGTCGAAGGCATCGCGGAGGCCTGCCGGGCGCTCGACTTTCCGGTCGTCTCCGGCAACGTCTCGCTCTACAACGAGACCAACGGCAAAGGCATCCCGCCGACGCCGGTGATCGGCGCGGTCGGCCTCGTCGACGACATCTCGCGCGCGACCGATCTCGCCTTCAAGGCCGCAGGCGAGGCGATCATACTGGTCGGCGAGACGCGCGGCCATCTGGGCGCGTCCATCTACCTGCGGGAGGTGGTGGGCCGGCGCGAGGGCGCCCCCCCGCCTGTGGACCTCGCCATCGAGCGTCGCAACGGCGACCTCGTGCGCGGCCTGATCCGCGATGGCCGGGTCAGCGCCTGCCACGACCTCTCCGATGGGGGGGTGGCGCTGGCGCTGGCCGAGATGGCCCTGGCCGGGCGACTGGGGGCGGCGATCGAGGCGCCACAGGCCAAAAACGGGGCGGGCAATGGCGCCGCGGCGCCCCCAATTCACGCATGGTTGTTTGGTGAGGACCAGGGGCGCTATCTTGTCACCGCCAGGGAAGCGGAGCCGGTCCTGGAGGCCGCCCGGCAAGCCGGCGTTGCCGCCGCCCGGATCGGGGTCACCGGGGGCGATGTGTTGACCTTGCCCGGCGGACGCCCCATATCGCTGGGTGAGATCGAGGCGGCGCATGAGAGCTGGCTGCCCGCCTATATGAACGGATAGATCCGGGCGCAGGCAGGGACCGGCGAAGGAACGAGGAGGAGCTATCAGGATGGCGATGAGCCCGGGAGACATCGAGGGCCTGATCAAACAGGCTATCCCGGACGCCCAGGTCACCATCGAGGACCTGCGCGGGGACGGCGATCACTACGCCGCCTACATCGTCTCGCCCTCCTTCAAGGGCAAGACCCGGGTGCAGCAGCACCAGATGGTCTACCAGGCCCTACAGGGGCGGATGGGCAGCGAACTGCACGCGCTGGCCCTGCAGACCTCGGTTCCGACCGAGGCCTAGCCGAAGCATCAGAGTCAGCGTCAGCGTCAGGATACGAGGAAAGTAGACATGGACAATCTCGCCGCGGAACGTATCCGCCAGGAAATCGACAGCAACGAGGTGGTGCTCTTCATGAAGGGCACGCCGGTCTTCCCGCAGTGCGGCTTCTCGGCCGCGGTGGTGCAGGTGCTGAGCCACGTGGGGGTGAAGTTCAAGGGCATCGACGTGCTCCAGGACCCGGGCCTGCGCGAGGGCGTCAAGTCCTTCAGCAACTGGCCGACCATCCCCCAGCTCTACGTCAAGGGCGAGTTCGTCGGCGGCTGCGACATCGTGCGTGAGATGTTCCAGAACGGCGAGCTGAAGCAGTTGCTCGACGACAAGGGCGTCGAAGCCCAGCCGGCGGCCTGATCCGGCCCTTCCGGGACTTCCGAACAAAAGGCCGCGTCCATCCGGGCGCGGCTTTTTCGTGGGGGGGGCTAAGCCATTTACTCCCTCCCCCACAAGGGGACCTTTGCGTAATTGCCCTGACCACCTCTTTGTCATGCTCGGGCTTGACCCGAGCATCCAGGCCAACGTTCGCAGCCTGTTGATTCTACGATCATTGTTGTTTGCTTCTGCGGCCGCAGTGGACCCTCGGGTCAAGCCCGAGGGTGACAAAAATGGATTACGCAAAGGTCCCAAAAGGGGGGAGGGCTTTATTGCGGTCCACATCGAAATGTAGGCAACCGCCCTCACCCCGGCTTGCGGTAGGCGACCAGCGAGGTGCCCTCGAGGCGCCGGAGGCCCAATTCGTCTTTCAGCTCGTTGAGCGCCCGGTAGACGCCCTTGGTGCTCCGCGGGCCGCGGTAGTCGTGCCAGAGCACGACCCCGCCGGGCTTGACCATCTCGAGCGCCTTTTCGCTGTCGCTCTTCACGTAGGAATAGGCGTGCGAGCCGTCGACGAAGACCAGATCGCAGGTCCCGGCGTAAGGCGCCGCGTCGAAGGCTTTGCTGTCGCCGAAAAGCTGGGTGATCTTGGGCTCCACGTCAGTGCCGCTGTAGTAGAAGGCTTCGAAGCGCGACTCCTCGGCCGCGGCGCGCTCGGCCGCCGGGTCGTCCCCCGCCTCGCCGCGGTACTCGCCGATCTGAGCGGGCTTGAGCGTCAGCGTGATGACGCGCGCCGCCGCCGGCGCGTTGCGAGCCAGGAGGTACGTGGTCTTGCCCGTCGCCGTGCCGAACTCGAAGATCCTGCCCGCATCCTTGGCCAGCGAGCCGAGCACCCAGGTCTCCAGGTCCGAGACGCCGCCGGGCACGCGGTAGGCGCCGATAAAGGCGATCTCGGTTTCGCGCGAGGGACCCAATGGCCCGGCCGCGAAACGCGCGTCGAAATCCTCCAGCACGACTACGGGGACCGGCCAGGGGCCCAGCAGCCCGCGCCCGTGCTTCTCCGCGCGCAGGCGCAGGACATGCCAGCCCAGCAACGCGCTGCTTGCCGCCAAGACGGCGGCGAAACTCAGAAGCGCAAGCGAAACGGCCGTCATGCCGGGCAGTCCCCACCGGAATTTTCCCGCAAGCTCCTGTAAAGCCGAGAACGCGGGCGCGCGCAAGCCTTGCGGGCCCCGCTCCGTGCCCGGCAGAACAGCCGCGGGAGCGCTCACATCTTTCGGCTGGCGAATATCATCCACGCCGCCAGGACGGCGGCGACGATTCCGGCGATGAGGGAGCCGGAGACAGGGAACGCGCTGCCGCCGATGCTGACCTCCGTCCCCAGGAAATAGCGGACCCAGTGGACGAGCGATACCAGGGCGAAGATGGCGGCCGCCGCGTAAAGTGCAACCTTCGGCATAATCGCCTCCCAACAAAAAAGCCGCCCGGCGTTTCCGCATGACAGCTTTTCTGAATTGCCACCACGCCGCAAGCGCGGCGCGGGTGGCGGGTGCGGTTATTTCGAGTAGAACTCGACCACCAGGTTGGGCTC
>JAZGBC010000123.1:0-4280 GCA_036444495.1 Kiloniellales bacterium | reverse complement strand
CCCAGTCGTTGTTGACGACCAGGAAATCGGCCTTCTTGATGCCGAATTGATCGACCTTGGTGCCGAACGACTTGGCCTCCATGGCCGAGGTCGGGCTGATGCGGAAGATCCAGGGGTTGCCCGAGGTGGTGATCTTGCCCGAGGAGGAGGTCTCGACCACCATGGGCACGCCGTACTCCATCAGCTTGGGCATGACGGCGAGCGTGTAGGTGGAACTCCAGGCGCCCATGAGCACGGGCACCTTGTCGCGCACGATCAGCTTCTCGGCCGTGGCGACCGCTTCCTTCGGGTTGCTCTTGTTGTCCTCGACGATCAGTTCGACCTTGTGGCCGAGGATGCCGCCCGAGGCGTTGAGGAACGATTCGGCGATCTTGGCGCCCTGGACGACGTAGTTGCCCGAGGCCGCGACCGGGCCGGTGAGCGGCTCGGTAACACCGATCTTGATGGCCTCACCGGCCGACGCGGTCCCCATCGAGGCAAGCAGGGATACGCCCGCCAGCGAAAGCGAGACCCATTTCAACCAACTTTTCATTTGTCTACCTCCCTTGGCGATAGGAAGAATCAGGACGCGTTCGGGCCAAGTCCGCCGCGTCATCTCGGTTAATGGTGCTAAGTATAGTAAGACCATACTTTAGAGGAGGCCCCGGGCGATTACAAGCGCCTGGCCGGCGGATCGCCCGCGTGATCTCTATGGGTCATTATCAGCGAGATTTGGTATTGGGGATCGGCGCAAGGTGGCGGTGTGAGTAACTCTGTGGGCGCTCCGGGCGCAGAAGCCGCGAAAGCGCCGTTGATCGATTTCTTCCCCTTTGATATCAAACAGGAAACCCGAAACCGGCGGGAGCGTTTTCCTCCCGCGATCCTGCCTGCTAGGGTGAAGACGGCAGAGTTCGATCGGCGCGGAAACGAGCGCCCATGCAGAAAAGGCCTCAGGCAGATGGCTGAAATCGGACCGGCGCAAGGCCTTTTCCCCGATGCAACGGACGAGCCGGCGCGGCCGGCCCAGCCGCGGACGGGCATTCTCCCCTCCCACGTCATCAGGGAACTCATACGATCCAAAGAGATCGCCGCCGTCCGCGACATCGAGCCCAGGCAGATCCAACCGGCCAGCCTCGACCTGCGCCTCGGGCCGAAAGCCCATAGGGTCCGGGCGAGCTTTCTTCCGGGTCCGCGGCAAACCGTTGCCGAGAAAATCGACGAGTTCAGCCTGCATGAAATTGATTTGACTCAGGGGGCGGTGCTCGAAACCGGATGCGTCTATGTCGTGCAACTCGAAGAACGGCTCCGTTTGCGCAGCCAATATGCAGGTTGGGCCAACCCGAAAAGCTCCATAGGACGCTTAGATGTCTTTACCCGCTTGATTGCGGACTACGCCGAAGAGTTCGATCGGGTCCGACCGGGTTATGCAGGGGCGCTCTATGCGGAGATTTCGCCGCAGACCTTCGGCATCCTCGTGCGCCGGGGATCGCGGCTGAACCAACTTCGCCTTCGCCGAGGCACTCCGGTTACGAGCGATGTAAAACTGCAAGCAGTACACGAAGAAATTGGCCTTGTCGGGGACGGGCCCGGTCAAAAGAAAGTCAGAAAAGCTACATTGGATCTAACCATCGACTTGGCGGGAGATTCGACCAAAAAGCTCGTTGGATTCAAAGCGAAGAAGCATGCTGCCTTGGTTGACGTCGACCGCGTCGACTTTTATGAGCCGGAGGAGTTCTGGGACCCGATTTTTGCTACAGCGAGCCGCAAGCTGATCCTGGACCCGAACGAATTCTACGTCCTGGCGTCCAAGGAACCGGTCAAGGTCCCGCCCGGCTATGCGGCGGAGATGGCCGCCTACGACACACAGGTCGGCGAGTTCCGCGCCCATTACGCGGGATTCTTCGATCCGGGCTTCGGCTATAAGACGGGCAACGAGCGGGGTACCCGCGCGGTCCTGGAGGTCCGCTCGCATCAGATCCCGTTCATTCTCGAAGACGGACAATTGGTCGGCAGGTTGGTCTACGAACGCATGGCCGACGACCCGGACGAGCTCTACGGCGCGGCTATCGGCTCCTCCTACCAGGAGCAGGGGCTCAAGCTCAGCAAGCACTTCAAGGCGTTTGAGCCGCGCAGCCGGTGACAGGGCCTTTTACGAGCCGCCTATTTGACAAGCCTCCGCCTAAACGCCGAATATGCGCTTTGAACCCGCCTAGCCAACGGGCGGGAGGAGTATCAGGGAGGGAAGCGTCATGCCGGCCGAACCGCCGTCCTTCAAACCCATTTCCGGCAACGTGATGCCGCGTTTTTCCGGCGTGGCCACCTTCATGCGCCTGCCGCACGTGAGCGACACCGAGGGGGTGGAGATCGGCATGATCGGCGTGCCCTGGGACGGGGGCACGACCAACCGGGCCGGCGCGCGCCACGGGCCGCGCCAGATCCGCGACGTCTCCACCATGACGCGCAACGTGCACCACCAGAGCCGCATCAAGCCTTTCGAGCTGTGCAACTGCGCCGATCTGGGCGATGTGCCGGTCAACCCCATCGACCTGGAGGATACGCTGGGGCGTATCGAGGAGTTTTTCGCGCGCGTGCACGCGGCCGGGGTCATTCCCTTGGCCGTGGGCGGCGATCACCTGATCACCCTGCCCATCATGCGCGCGCTGGCCAAGAAGCGGCCCGTGGGCATGGTGCATTTCGACGCCCACACCGACACCTGGGACAAGTATTTCGGCGAGAGCCACTACACCCACGGCACGCCCTTCCGCCGCGCCATCGAGGAGGGGCTGCTCGATCCCAAGCGCACGGTGCAGATCGGCATCCGCGGCGCGCTCTACAGCGACGGCGACAGCGATTGGGGCGAGGCCCAGGGCATCCGGGTCATCACCATCGAGGAGTTCTACGACCTGGGCGTGGACGCGGTCGTTGCCGAGGCGCGCCGGGTCGTGGGACAGGGGCCGACCTACATCTCCTTCGATGTGGACGGCCTGGACCCGGTCTATGCGCCGGGCACGGGCACGCCCGAGATCGGCGGCTTCACCACCTTCGAGGCGCAGAAGATGTTGCGCGGCCTGCAGGGGCTCGATCTCGTCGGCGGCGACGTGGTCGAGGTCGCCCCGCCCTTCGACCCGAGCGGCAACACCGCCATCGTGGCCGCCACCATGATGTTCGAGATCCTCTGCGTCCTCGCCGAAGCCATGGCCGCGCGGCGCAGCGCCAAGGCGGCCGAATAGGCGCGGATCACCCGTTCCTTTCCGGCACAGGGCCGGCATCCCTCCCCCGGCACGCGGCGCCCGAGAAACCCGGCCCCGCCGGTGATGACGACTTTCATGGGAGGAGTTCCGCCAAGATGCGCCCGCTACCTCACAAGGAGGTGGTCAGGCCACCGTCGACCACGAGCACCTGGCCGTTGACGTAGGAGGCGGCGTCGGAGGCGAGGAAGAGCGCCGCCGCGCCGATCTCCTCGGGCCGGCCCCAGCGCCCGAGCGGCGTGCGTGCGCGCAACCAGGCGTCGAACTCAGGGTCCTGGGAGAGTGCGGCGGTCATCTCGGTGCGGATGTAGCCCGGGGCGATGGCGTTGCAGGTGATGCCCTGGGGCCCCAACTCGGCGGCCAGCGCCCGGGTCAGCGCGGCCAGGCCGCCCTTGGCCGCGGTATAGGCGCTCACCCCCGGGCGCGAAATGGGGCCCATGATGGAGGCGGTGTTGATGATGCGGCCCTGGCCCCGGGCCGTCATGTGGCGCGCGGCGGCGCGCGCCAGCACGAAGGCGGCGGTGAGATCGGTCTCGATCACCCGGTCCCAACTCTCGTCCGTCATCTCCTGGAGCGGCTCGCGGTGTACGATCCCGGCGTTGTTGATCAGGATGTCGAGCCGCCCGTGGGTTTCGGCCACCGTATCCAGCGCCTCTGTCGCCGCGGAGCGGTCGGCCACGTCGAAGGCCTTGATCTCGGCCTTCTGCCCGAGCGCTTTAAGCGTCTCGGCGCGCGCTTTGAGTGTCGCCGGATCGCGCCCGCAGAGCACGACCAGCGCGCCATGGGCAGCCAAGGTCTCGGTCATGGCCCAGCCGATGCCGCGCGACGCGCCGGTGACAAAAGCCACGCGCCCATCGAGCGAAAAAAGATCGGACATGGTTTGCCTCCACCCGCCGGTGCCGCCGGCAAGCGCCACCGTGCGACAGGGGCGCTAGAACAGGCCTTCGATCTGGCCCGCTTCGTTGAGGTAGATGTTGTCGGCAGCGGGCGCCCGGGGCAAGCCCGGCATGGTCATGATGGCGCCCGTAACCACCACCAGGAATTCCGCCCCGC
>JAZGBC010000122.1:0-19004 GCA_036444495.1 Kiloniellales bacterium | reverse complement strand
GCTGCGCTGGTCCTATGTGCCCCGACTGACCCCCTGGTTGTTGAAGTTTCTCCGGTCCGGCGCGCTCGATCGTCTCCCGGCCATTGCAGATGCGATGATTGCCGTCAACCGGCCGAGCGTCGATATGTACCACCGGCTGCTCGCCGGCAGCGGCGCCGAGAACCTGGTCCAGGACTGCCTTTACCTGCATGTCTACCGGGATTTGGACGGCGCCGATCCCGATGATCTGCCCTGGCGTCTGCGCCGGGAACGGGGCGTACCGTTGCAGGTTCTCAGGAACGGCGAGGTCCAGGAAGTGGAACCGGAACTGTCGCCGGAGATCAAATCGGCGATGGTCGTCAAACAACAAGGCAGAACCGTCAATCCGGGCCGCCTCGGGAAGGTTCTCGCGGCCAAGGCGGAGGCCCAAGGCGCGCGGTTCCTGCGCGGCCGGGTCGAGCGGATCGCCCCCGAGACGGGCGGCGGCTACCGGATCGACACCGACCAGGGAAGCCACGCCGCCAAAACCGTGGTCCTCGCCGCCGGCGCCTGGTCGGCGCGGCTGCTCACGGCCTTGGGAGTCCGCCTGCCGCTGGAGGCGGAGCGGGGATATCATCTCGTCTTCAAGGACCCGGGCCTGTCGCTCACCCACTCGATCATGGACACGGAGCGTAAATTCGTCATCAGTTCCATGGAAATGGGGGTACGTAGCGCCGGAACCGCGGAGTTTGCCGGTCTCGACGCGGCGCCCAACTATCGCCGCGCCCGCGTCTTCAAACGTCATTCCAAGGAACTTCTGCCGAACCTCAACACCGATTCCCCCGAGGAGTGGATGGGCGTTCGCCCGGCTACACCGGATTCGGTGCCGTTTATCGGACCTGTTCCCGGTCACCAAAATATGTATGCCGCCTTTGGACACGGTCATCTGGGTCTCACCGGGGCTCCGATGACCGGACGCATGGTCGCCGCCCTGGCGGCGAACGAGCCCCTGAATGTGAACATGGAACCTTTTCGTCTAGACCGATTCAACTAGGTGAATGGGGAGATGGGGATGACAAGGTCCTACGACGCCATCGTCGTCGGCGGCGGCATGGTCGGGTCAGCCATAGCGTTCGGGTTGCAGCGTCTTGGCCTATCGACCGTTATGCTCGATGAAGGGGATGTTGCCTTTCGCGCGGCGCGCGGCAATTTCGGCCTTGTCTGGGTTCAAAGCAAGGGGATCGATTTTCCGCCCTACGCGCGATGGACCTGGGAATCGGCCGAGGCCTGGGCTGAATTACACGCTGAAATTCAAGAGCTGACGGGCGTCGATACCGCATACTCCCGCCCGGGAGGCATCGAAGTCTGCCTGGATGAAGCTGAGTTTTCGGAAACGGAATCCAGCCTCAATCGGCTGCAAAGCCATCAGCCCGAGTTTACGTTCCAAATGCTGGACCGAAAGACCCTGGCCGAGGAATTACCGGGCCTTGGAGACCAGGTTGTGGGCGGGAGCTATTCCCCCGCCGACGGCCATGCAAATCCGCTTTACCTGCTGCGCGGCCTGCAAGCGGGTTTTCGGGCCAAAGGGGGGCGGATTGAGGTTGGGGCGCGGGTCACCGCGATCCACCGCCAGGGCAGGGATTTTTCCGTGATGGCTGAAAAAGGCGCCTTTAAGGGCAGACGGCTTGTGCTTGCCGCCGGGCTCGGAACCAATGAACTCGCCTCCATGGTCGGCTTTCATGTACCCGTCCACCCCCTTCGCGGTCAGCTGCTGGTTACCGAGCGAGTGCAGCCGTTCCTGCACCTGCCCATGTCCCTGCTGCGCCAGACCAATGAAGGAAGCGTCTTGTTGGGCGACTCCCATGAAGATGTGGGCTTCGACGAAGGAACAACCACCGGCATCATGAACAGGATCGCAAACCGCGCGACACGGGTTTTTCCCTTCCTGAAAAGGGCGCGCGTCGTCCGGGCGTGGGGTTCGCTCCGCATCATGACCCCCGACGGATATCCCATTTACGAGCAACCCAGTGAAATTCCCGGCCTGTTCGCCGCCGCCTGCCATAGCGGCGTCACCCTTGCGGCGGTTCATGTTTACCGTCTGGCAAAATCCATCCGCGACGGGGCGCTACCGGAAATGCTTCACCCCATGGGCGCAAAGAAATTCAGTCATGCGGCGGATTGAGACGGCCGAGGCGCCAACCATCGTCATCGAGTTC
Organism: Kiloniellales bacterium; assembly: GCA_036444495.1. GTDB lineage: Bacteria > Pseudomonadota > Alphaproteobacteria > Kiloniellales > J153 > JAZGBC01. The sequence goes on along the minus strand of JAZGBC010000122.1, from coordinate 16,830 downwards.
GAGGGGCGGGATATCCAGGCGCGCCAAGGGGATAGTGTCGCGGCGGCGCTTATCGCCGTGGGCGAAGTGGCGCTCTGCACGTCGCCCGTCAGCGGCGCCGAGCGCGGCCCCTTCTGCATGATGGGCGTTTGCTTCGATTGCATGGTCGAGATTGACGGCGTCCCCAACCGGCAGGCCTGCCTTACGCCGGTTGAAAGCGGCATGCGGGTTAGGCGTCAACGCGGCGCGGCCGCCCTCGGCCCCGAGGCATCGGCCGGCGGGGTAATACCAAAGGTCCTTGATATTGACTCATAGAGACGGTTTCCCAAGGTTTTCGGCCAGGAGCGCGTGGCGCAGCGATGTGGGGCATCGGAAGCCATGCGCGACGCCGTCCGAAAGCCTTGGGAAGCCGCCGTTCCGGTCGCGCGGGCGAACTGCCGGAGGGCGTCGGAAAACCTTGCCCATGCCCCATATCGCCCGCGGCTTCCCTCCTACCCGGCGGATCGCCCACGCGATCTCTATGGGTCAATATCAAGGACCTTTGGTATCAGGCCGTGAAATCACATTATGATATCGCCGTCATCGGCGCCGGGCCCGCCGGGCTCGCCGCCGCGCTGGAAGCGGCCGAGGCCGGCGCGGAGGTTGCCCTCTTCGATGAGCAGCCGGGCCCCGGCGGTCAGATTTACCGGGCCATAGAAAATCCGGCGCCGGCGCAGACCGGTATCCTGGGCGAGGAATACCGGCAGGGCCGCCCTCTCGTCGAGCAGTTGCGAGGCGCGCCGGTGGATTACCTTTCCGGAACCACGGTGTGGCAGGTCTCGGCCGAGCGCGAGATCGGTGTTTCGAGAAACGGGACGGCGCAGCTTGTGTCGGCCGGTCAGATCATCCTGGCGACGGGCGCCCTGGAGCGCCCGTTTCCAGTCGCCAGTTGGACCCTGCCGGGTGTGTCAACCGTCGGAGGCGCTCAAATCCTTCTCAAGACAGCCGGCGTTGTCGCCGACGGCGCCGTTCTTGCGGGGACGGGGCCTCTGCTCTACCTGGTGGCCAATCAGTACCTCCGAGCGGGCGTTTCCATGGCCGCCCTGCTCGACACCACGCCGCCGGGAAACCGTTGGCGGGCCCTCCGGCACTTGCCCGGCGCCCTCGCCCGGTTTGACCTTCTGGCCAAGGGGCAAGGGTGGATACGGAATATCCAGCGCTCGGGAACGCCTTTTATCCGTGGCGTGACCGAACTCTCCATCGAGGGAGACAGCCGGGTGGCGGCGGTGAACTTCCAGACCGCCACGGGCGTTCGGCGGCGCATCGAAACCGAGCATGTTTTTCTCCATCAAGGGGTCGTTCCCAACGTCAACCTGTCCATGGCGGCGGGCTGTGACCACGAATGGGATGCGGCCCAGATTTGCTGGCGGCCGCAAACGGACGGCTGGGGTGAGACGTCGCTTCCGGGTATCGCCGTGGCCGGGGACGGGGCGGGCATTTTCGGCGCCCAGGCGGCGGAGCATGCCGGACGGATCGCCGCGCTTGGCGCCCTCGCCCGGCTGGGGCGGTTGAGCGGCGAAAATAGCCACCGGCGGTGCAAACCCCATCGTCTTGCCCTGGCGCGGGAACGTAAGGCGCGGCCGTTTATCGACGCCCTGTTCCGGCCGGGAAAGTCTTTCCGGATTCCGCGCCAGCCCGACACCCTCGTGTGCCGTTGCGAGGAGGTCAGCGCCGGACGCATCCGCGAGACGGTGGCCGCCGGTTGCGCCGGCCCCAACCAGTTGAAGGCTTTTTGCCGCGCCGGCATGGGTCCGTGCCAAGGCCGCTTCTGCGGCCTGACGGTTTCGGAACTGATCGCCGAGGAGACCGGCCGCCCGATGGCCGAGGTCGGGTACTACCGCCTGCGCCCACCGGTGAAGCCGTTGCTGCTCGAGGAGTTGGCCAACCTCGACTCACCGGCGGCGGAATGACCGGCCGGACTTCGCTTCCATGAATACCGCCGACGTAGCCATCATCGGCGGCGGCCTGCACGGATGTTCGGCGGCCCTTCATCTGGGCCTCGCGGGCCTCGAGTCCATCGTCATCGAGAAGGATTACATTGGCCGCCATGCGTCGGGCGTCAACGCCGGCGGCGTCCGCCGGCTCGGCCGCCATTTCGCAGAAATCCCACTCGCCATGGCATCCAGCGAAATCTGGCGTCACATCGAAGATTTGGTCGATGACACCTGCGGCTTCATCCCCTGCGGCCAGGTCTTGGTCGCCGAAAGCGAAGATGAGATGCGCGCGCTAAGCGAACGGGCCGGAAGGCTCCGCGAGATGGGATTCGATCATGAGGAGGTCATCGACGGCGAGGACCTGCGCATGCTGCTTCCCGCCATATCGCCCCACTGTGTGGGCGCTTTGCTGGTCCGGGGCGACGGGCACGCCAACCCCTTTCGCACCGTCCGCGCCTTCAAGGGCAAGGCCGAAACCCTCGGCGCAGGTTTTCTGGAGGGAACCCGGGTCCTGGGCCTCGATCGCCGCGGCGGTCACTGGCGCTTGCAGACCACGTCCGGCCCGCTCGAGGCGCCGATCTTGGTCAACTGCGCCGGGGCCTGGGGTGGGGAAGTGGCGGCGATGCTGGACGAGCCGGTGCCGATCGCCGCCGAGGCGCCGATGCTGATGATCACCGCGCGCATGCCGGCCTTCGTCGGACCGGTGGTCGGCACCCAGGGACGGGCCCTTTCATTCAAGCAGTTCGAGAACGGCACCGTCTTGATCGGCGGCGGCAAACGAGGCGAAGCGGCGCCCGGGACCAACGCCACCCGTCTGGATATCCATGGCCTGGCCGACAGCGCCCGCGCGGCGAGGGAGATTTTCCCCATCATGGGCGAGGCCCGGATCGTCCGCGCCTGGGCCGGCATAGAAGGCTGCATGCCCGACGCCATCCCGGTCATCGGCGCCAGCGGCATCCCCGGCGCGTTCCACGCTTTCGGTTTTTCCGCCCACGGCTTCCAACTGGGTCCCCTGGTTGGCGGCATCATCGCCGACCTGATCACCAAGGGTGAAACCGTACTTCCTATTGAACCCTTTGCGATCGAAAGATTCCGGAGAGCATCGTAAGCCTAAAAGTCCCCCTGCCTCTTTCATGCCTAACTGATCGCACGGATGAGTACCTGTAATCTCAACCAGCCCTCATTTCCGTGCATACCGGAAAACAAGCGGTGCTATTGAGTTTTTGAGACCCTGATGCCGCAAGGTTAACGATATAATTTTGTTGGCCGATCGTTGAAGGTTAGTTTGTACTCGACATACCGTTGTTTCCATTCCTGTCCTAGAAGTGCTCTGGGCAAGAGAAAATTGGAATGCATTGTCATGAAGATTTCGGCGGTTCGGACTACACCTCTCATCGTGCCCTTTAAGCGGCCCATTCACTCGAGCTATGGCGCGCGAGATACGGCACGGGTGATCATGGTCGAGGTTGAGGATGACGCGGGACGTATCGGAATTGGAGAGTCGATCGCCGGTCCCGATATGCGAACCGTCGCGAGCGTGCTGGATGAGATCTCCGGGTTAGTCATCGGTCGTGACCCCCGAGGTGTAGATGCCATCGTACAATCGGTCATGACGCGGATCGTGAGCACACCGGGCGGCGATTTGGATATCTTTGCCCGGCGGGTCGTGGCAGGCCTGGACATGGCGCTCTGGGATCTGAACGGGAAGGCGGCCGGCGTGCCGGCATGCGTTCTAGCGGGTGGCCCGTTGCACCATGATATTGGCTATTTCGCCTTCGTTAATGGCGATACGCCCAAAGAGCTTGCCGAGGATGCCGCGCAAGCCGTCAGGGAGGGGCACCGCGTCATCTACATGAAACTGGGGCGTGGTGACGACGTGGATATCGCGGCGACGACCGTAGTTCGGGCTGCCATCGGCGATGCCCGGCTTCGGCTGGACCCCAACGAGGCATGGGACGTGATGCAGGCGATTGACATGGCGCACCGCTTGGCCCCCTACAGTCCTGAGTTCATCGAGCAGCCAGTCACGAGTCATTCATTGAGCGCCCTAAAGGCGGTCAAGGATGCTGTTACCTGCGCTGTCGCCGCGGACCAGGCCATTCATTCTCCGGCCGACGTGTTCGCCTATGTTGCCGCAGGCGCGGCCGATGTGATCGTACTCGGCCCTCATGAAGCAGGGGGGCTCAGCCAATTGTTCAAAGCGGCCGCTGTTGCGGACGCCGGCGGTGTGAGGCTCTGCCTGCACGCCACCGTGGAGACACAGATAACTGCCTGCGCCAACCAACAGGCGTCGCTTGCGATCCCGAATATCGACGATGGCAACCAAGACATGAGCAAGCTGTTGGCGGAGAGCCTGATCGCGGCGCCATCCCTGAAATTGACCAATGGTCGGCTTGGTCAATGGAATGCGCCCGGATTGGGATTCACGTTAGACGCTGACGCAGTGGCGCGTGCCGCGGCGCGGGCAAGCCGTGAACGTACCTCTTAGGCGTCGGCCTGCCGCGATCGTCCGCATTGGGTCATTATCAGCGAGATTTGGTATTAGTTAGCTGAATGCGCCTGCGTTCGACATATCTGACGCCAGGGGGCACTGCGGAGGATCGCGCTCCGGCATGAGTGGCTCTGGGCGTCGGTTAATGGTGAAACGATCGTGTCGCATACCGCGGGGGGTAATTTATCATTAGCGACCACCGCGACTAACTGCACACGATCTTTCCCCTGTACGCCAAGGACCATCTGGGCACCGACGCTGTAAAAGGATAGGCCGGTTTCGGAACCCTCGGCATCATCATAGCAAGTCACCCCGTCCACCACGGGGTCAAACGTACCTTGGGCGAGCCATTCAAAATAACAATTGTCGATGAAGCTTGGAGTTATCCCGTCGGGACACTCGCCTGATCCAGCGGCCGCATCGGACATCACCGACATAGAGATGATAGTCCCCACGACGGCAGACAGCAGGAAACGCAAAGGAATTCCTAATGAACTCGTCCAATATCGGTAGATTTTGACCTCCCTGTTTCAGGCCCCGCTGCGCCGTTGGATCGGCTTGGCCGGGTGCTGTTTTTGCTACGCCCAATTCATTCGCAGACGTAGGTAGCAACTCAGCCTATCAACTCTCCTGCGTAAAAACTAGGTCACTTAAGCTCACGCATATGGTTGACGGCGCGACACCGTCTTCTTGAACGCCCATCGTCATACTTTCAGCCTCCGACGTCCCGTCAATCGGATCGCTCCTAAGATAAATCTAGAAAATTGGTACGGTGGTTTGGTACAGTTACCGTGCCGCCGGATAACGGAGTGGCGCAGAAAACCTGGGTTTTGGGTGGGGGCGGTGAGTTTCCTGCCGGGCCCGCGATTCCCCGGACGGTCCCGCCGTTCGGCACGTTGTTTGGTAGGATCGGGAGAGCAGATGCCCAGCGAGCCCTGCATCATCACCGTGGCTATCACCGGCGCCTTGCCGTGCAAGAAGGACAACCCGGCGGTGCCGGTGAGGCCCGCCGAACAGATCGAATCGACCCACGAAGCCTTCGAGGCCGGCGCCTCGCTGGTGCATATCCACGTGCGCAACGAGGACGAATCCTCCTCCTCCGATCCCGAGCTCTTCGCCCAGGTGCAGGAGGGCGTGCGCAAGCATTGTCCCGGCATGATCATCCAGTTTTCCACCGGCGGGCGAGGACGCGAGCCGGCCGAGCGCGGCGCCATGCTTCATCTCAGGCCCGACATGGCGTCGCTGGCCACCGGCTCGGTCAACTTCCCGACCGACATCTACGCGAACCCGCCGGACTTCATCGCCGCCCTGGCCAAGGCCATGCTCGAGTACGGCATCAAGCCGGAGATCGAGGTCTTCGACTTGGCCATGCTGTACAATGCCGCCCGGCTCGCCAAGGAGGGGCTGCTCGAGACCCCGGCCCACGTGCAGTTCGTCCTGGGCATTCCCAACGCCCTGCCGTGCCGCCGCTCGGTGCTCGAATTCCTGATTTCGGAACTGCACGACGTGCTGCCGGGATCGACCTGGACCGCCGCCGGCGTCGCGCGCCATCAGTTCGAGGTCAACAAGTGGTGTCTGGAGCTGGGCGGCCATTGCCGCACGGGGCTGGAGGACAATATCAAGTTCGACCGGGATCGCCTGGCCAAGAGCAACGCCGAGTTGGTGGCGCGTACCGCCGGGGCCTGCGCCGAGTTCGACCGCCACCCGGCCAGCCCGGCCGAGGCGCGCGCGCTGCTCGGCCTGCCGGCGGGCTAATACCGACTCTCCTTGATATTGACTCATTTCACCCCAGCGGGCTTCGCGAAGGCGGGTTTGCTCCCATGAAATAGGTCGATATCAAGGACCTTTGGTATTATTTACGGCGCGAGGGTAAAAGGCCGAGATGGCGTCCCACCAGTACATCTACCACATGGACCGGGTCTCCAAGACCTTCCCCGGCGGCAAGCAGGTCCTCAAGGACATCCGTCTCAGCTTCCTGCCGGGCGCCAAGATCGGCGTGCTCGGCCTGAACGGCTCCGGCAAGTCGACGCTCATGCGTGTCATGGCCGGCCTCGATACCGAGATCAACGGCGAAGCCTGGGCCGCCGAGGGGATCAGGGTCGGCTACCTGCCGCAGGAACCGGATCTGGACGCGGGCAAGGACGTGGCCGGCAACGTCTACGAGGGGGTGGCGGAGATAAAGGGGCTGCTCGACCGCTTCGAGGAGGTCAACGCCGGCTTCGCCGAGGAGGGCGCCGATTTCGACGCGCTTATCGCCGAGCAGGGCGATCTGCAGGAGAAGATCGAGGCCGTCGGCGCCTGGGACCTGGAGCGCACGGTGGAGATCGCCATGGACGCGCTGCGCTGCCCGCCCGGCGAGGCCGACGTGACCAAGATTTCCGGCGGCGAGCGCCGCCGTGTGGCGCTCTGCCGCCTGCTGCTGCAGAAGCCCGATATGCTGCTTTTGGACGAGCCGACCAACCATCTGGACGCCGAATCGGTCGCCTGGCTCGAGCGCTATCTCGAGGAATACCCGGGTACGGTCGTGGCGGTCACCCACGACCGTTATTTCCTGGACAATGTGGCCGGCTGGATCCTGGAGTTGGACCGCGGCCACGGCATCCCCTTCAAGGGCAACTATTCGAGCTGGCTGGAGCAGAAGGCGGCGCGCCTGGCCCAGGAAGCCAAGGAAGAGTCGGCGCGCCAGCGCACCCTCCAGCACGAGCTGGAATGGGTCCGCCAGAGCCCCCGGGCGCGCCAGGCCAAGTCGAAGGCGCGCCTGCAAGCCTACGACAGCCTGCTCGCCGAGGCGGCCAAGACTCCGCCGCAGCCCGGCCAGATCAAGATTCCGGCGGGGCCGCGCCTGGGCGACCTGGTGATCGAGGCCAAGGACCTGAACAAGGGCTACGGCGAGCAGCTGCTTATGGAGAATTTGGGTTTCAAGATCCCGCCCAATGCGATCGTGGGCATCATCGGGCCCAACGGCGCGGGCAAGACCACCCTGTTCCGCATGATCGTCGGGCAGGAGCGGCCCGACGGCGGGACCTTGCGCCTGGGCGAAACGGTCCGGCTCGGCTACGTCGACCAGTCGCGCGACGCCCTGGCGGCCGGCAAGACGGTCTGGGAGGAGATTTCAGGCGGCCACGAAGTGATCGAGCTGGGCAAGCACGAGGTCCCGTCGCGCGCCTATGTGGGCGCCTTCAACTTCCGTGGCGGCGATCAGCAGAAAAAAGTCGGCCAGCTCTCGGGCGGCGAGCGCAACCGGGTACATCTGGCCAAGATGCTCAAGGAGGGCGCCAACGTCCTGCTGCTGGACGAGCCGACCAACGACCTGGACGTGGACACCCTGCGCTCGCTCGAGGACGCGCTTCTGGAGTTTGCCGGCTGCGTCCTGGTCATCAGCCACGACCGCTGGTTCCTCGACCGCATCGCGACCCACATCCTGGCCTTCGAGGGCGACAGCCAGGCGGTCTGGTTCGAGGGCAACTATCAGGATTACGAGGTCGACCGGCGCCGCCGCCTGGGCGCGGGGGCCGATCAGCCGCACCGCATCAAGTACAAGCCGCTTAGCCGCTAGGAGCCGATGCAGCCTTAGTTCGACGCGCTTTCAGTTGTTTTGGGGCCTTCGCCGCTCAGTGCCCGTTCGCGCAGCATGGCGGTCAGGTTCTCGACCTTCCCGCCGAGATCCCTGATCGCGGAGGAGTACTCGGAGCGCAGCGTAAGCGCCATGCTGACCCCCTCGCCGATCACGTCGATGACCTTGAAGCGCCCGCCGTGCTCGCGCACACGCCAGTCGATGGTCAAGACCTCGCTCTCGGGCGGCCTGATCGTGGTGCTGACGATATATTGGCCCTTGTCCTGGAGCGGACGCACCACGCCCACATCGAAACGGGTCTCGCCATAGCCGGCGAACTTCGGCGCGAAGCGCGCCACCATGACTTCCTCGAAGACCATCAGGAAGTCTGCGCGGGAGTCCTTGCTTGCCCGGCGCCAATAGCGGCCCAGGACAAAGCGCCCGATCGTGGGAACGTCGAAGTTCTCACGGAACAGGCCGCGGAAACGGTCCTGGCGCTCCTTCATGGGGAGCGATTCGTCGCTCAGATCCTGGATCGCCCGCGTGGTCAGGTTGCCGAGGAAGTTCCCCGCCTCCTGCTCTCCCGCGCGCAGTTCCACCGGGAGCGCAAGGAGCATAGCGATCCCGAAAAATACCGTTGCCGGGCGGTGAAGAAACAGGCGCCGCATTTTCTCAATTGCTCTGGCTGGTGCTCTGGCTGGACTGCTGGTCGTCATCCTCGAACTCGAACTCGAAGCTGTATAGGCCCGGCGTCGGCGTATCACCTTCGAACTCGCCATTGTTGATGTCGTTCTGCCGCTTTTGCCGGTAGAGAGAGCGGATCCGGGCGTAGAAATCGATGGAGTCGCGTTTAAGGTCGTCCAACTCGTCGATGTGGCGCGAGCGCGTGTCGATGCCCGAGATCACGGTGCGCGCCATCATCCAGTCTTCCGCGTCGTAATACTGACCTACGTAGGTCAATGGGTCGAGGAAGTGGTCGACCACCTTGCCGATCCCGTCGCGGAAGTTCGAGGGACCGAAGATCGGGATCACCAGATAGGCGCCTTCGCCCGCGCCGTGGACGGCGAGCGTCTGCCCGAAATCCTCGTCGTGGTAAGGATAGCCCATGTCGGCCGCTACATCGAACAGGCCGAGTACCCCGATCGTCGAATTGATGATGAAGCGCATGAAGGTGTCGCCGGCGCGGTCCATCTCGCCCTGGAACAGGTCGTTGGCCAGCACCACGGGCGTGCTCAGGTTGCGGAAGAAGTTCTGCACCGAATTCCGCACCTCGGAGGGCAGCAGAAAGCGGTAGGTCGCCGCCGTGGGTTTGAAGACCAGGGTATCGAGCGCCAGGTTGAAGGCGAAGCTGAAGCGGTTGAACAGCTCGATCGGGTCGTTCTCGTCCTCGAAGTCGACGACTTCGCTGTCCTGGCCGCCGGTTCCGGCACCGGTCTCCGGCTTTGGCTGGCTGGCGCAGCCGGCCACAAGAATCAAAACGGCCAGAAACCCCGTAAGTCGCTGGAGGACCGGCCAGACCACAAATCCGCGCAACATCTCAGACAAAGGCATCCTGCCCCTATTTTTCGGCCTTGTTGTCCCGTCCCGTAACCGGTCCGGCAAAACAGCGCCGCAGAATCCAAAACTGCTCCGAGCCGGTCGTCTTGATTCGCGTCTCCGTCGGTCGGCGCGGCCCGGACCTTGGCAAAATTGCTTTAATGGAGCCTTACCGCAGCCACCTCCTGGGAATTCCCCGGCTGCGGATTCGCCCCACCTTGCACGTCACGTATCATACAGACCGGCCAAAGGCTAGAAACCTCAAGTTTCCGAGAGTGGGCAATTTCCCATACTGTTGCAATAATATCACAGTCGCCGGATTCAGCATGCCTGAAGCGGATTGGGGCGGCCTCAGCGGCCCCGGCCACGTCTCGCTGCGGTTCTCCCCCCGCGGCCAACCGGGCAATACGTCCTGTCTTTGCGCCGCGCCGCCGATGTTCTATCTTGCGCGGCCCGGCCCAGGAGCCATTCATGTCCACTCCCGCACCGCTCGATCTGCACAGTGAAGCCGTCCGCCCCGAATGGCTCGACTACAACGGCCACATGAACGTGGCTTATTATGTGCTTGCCTTCGATCACGCCTGCGATGCCTTCCTCGACTACGTGGGGATGGACGAGCCCTGGCGGACGCGCACCGGCGGGACGACTTTTGCCGCGGAATGCCACATCACCTACCAGCGCGAGGTGAGCCAGGGCGACCCGCTGCGCTTTTCCATCCAGCTCCTGGGTTATGACGCCAAGCGCATTCATTTCTTTGTCCAGATGTTCCACGCGGAAGAGGGCTTTCTGGCGGCGACCACCGAGTGGATGAGTCTCCATGTGGACCTGGCGGCGCGGGCTGTGACCCCCATGCCCGAGGAGATCGCGACGCGCCTGGCCGAGATCCACGAGAGCCACCGCGCGCTTCCCTGGCCGCCCGAGGCCGGGCGCGTCATCCGTGCGCCCATGCCCAGGCCGGCCTAAGTTGGTGCCGGCTCGATTAAATCGACGATATCTGAGGAAGGTCATTGCCCTGGGCCGGAGGATTGCGGATTCTAGATATATGCTTGGCAATCGGATCAGGATCGCGCGCCTGTTGGCGCTGGGGCTGGTGGCCGCCGCTTTGGCGCCCGGTGCGGCGCTGGCCGCCTGCACGGACCCGCCGGCGCCCAAGGTCAACTGGCAGCGCTGCGCCTTCGATGGGCAGGATCTCAAGGAGGTTGATCTGACGGGCGCGCGCCTGCGCGACGGCAGCTTCTTCCGCAGCGATCTGACCGGCGCCAAGCTGTCCAAGACGAGCGCCTTCCGCGTCAAATTCGTCAACGCGACCATGCGCGGGGTCGTGCTGGACGGCGCCAAGCTGTCGGAAGCGGATTTCACCAAGGCGGACCTGACCGGCGCCTCGCTTGTGGGCGCGGACCTGCGCCGCGTGCGCTTCTTCAGCGCGATCCTGCGCGGGGCGGACCTGAGCCAGGCCCGGCTGACCGGGGCGGACCTGACGCGCGCGGACCTTTCCGGCGCCACCTGGATCGACGGCAAGCGCATCTGCGCCGAGGGCTCGCGCGGCCGCTGTAACTAGGTCGGTTCTAGGTGGATAGGAACCATTTGACCGGGATGATTTTGCGCGCCGGCCATGCCGGCGACAGGTTTTAGGGGGTAAATACTTGTGATTTTTTCAGACAACCCCTGAAAATAACCGGTCTTCATCTTATTCGTTAACGGGCATTAACTATGTTTAATATTTCATTTATGCTACAATTAATGTCGCGTTAATCATGCCTGTTCCTGGAAGCGGGGCCTGTCACCGCCAATGTACGAGTCGGACCAGAAAATCGCGATGGAGAAGGTCGAGGTCGAAGTCGAGTTCGACAACGGCAGCCGTCTGCTCGGCTATCTCTTCATCAAGCCGATGCAGCGGGTTTCGGATCTGCTGGGCGACATTCGTACTTTCCTGCCTTTCCTGACCGCGGACGGGATCATCGTCCATTTGCGAAAGACAGCCGTCACCAAGGTTATGGAGATCGGTCAGGTGGCCGACCGGGAGTCCGTGACCGACCCCTACGACATTCTCGGCGTGCCCCGGGACATCGGCGAAGACGAACTCAAAATGGTCTATCACGACCTGTGCGGCCAGAATCATCCGGACAAGCTGCTCGCCCTCGAGATCGCCCCGGAATACGTGGAACTGGCAAATACGCGCATGATCCGCATCATCCACGCCTACCGGCGCATCGTCGAAATGCGCCGCGGCGAAAAAGGCAATGGGCGGGCTAAGGCAGCGGATGAGGGCCAGGCTGCCGCCGGCGCTAACGGGCGGGATGACGCCAATGGCGACGGGCGGAGCGCGGCGGATGGTGACGCTCGGCAGGACACGGAGGCTAATGGGCGGGACGACGCGGATGAGAAGAGCCAAGATGGCGCCGATAGCAACGCCCGCAGCGCCGATCCGGAGTCCGGATCCTATTTCTAAATTTTCTCTCGCGGTCGTCTAAGACGCTCCGCCGTCCTCCGCCGCCAGGCGGCGCAGATCCTCGCCGGTCATGCGGTAGGGCAGCCAGTCCGAAGTGTGCTCGAAGCCGAGGCGCTGGTAAAACTCGCGCGCCGGGTTCCAGTGCAGCACCCTGAACTCGAAGCGGCGGAATTCGCGCTCGATCACAAGGCGCGCGAGGCGCGCCATGAGCGCCCGCCCCACCCCCGACTTGCGCGCGCTGGGCGCGACGTAGATATCCTCCAGAAAGATCCCGGCGCGCCCTTCGAAGGTCGAATAGGTCTGAAAGAACAGCGTGAAGCCGACTGCCTTGCCGCCGACCTCGGCGAGCAGGCATTCGAAGCGCGGCGTTTCCCCGAACCCGTCGCGCAGGATGTCTTCTTCGCTGGCGCGCACTTCCTCCAGCAATCCCTCGAACTCGGCGAGCTCGCGGATCAGGCGCACGATAGTTCCCGCGTCCTCGGGCTTGGCCGCGCGGATGACGGGCGCCGAATTTGTCTTGCTTTGCATGGTCACGAGATTAGCCGGGCGGTGGCCGGTCGGACAATGGCCCTTGATCCGGGAGACGCAATGGCGGTCCAGGCGCGCCTGTGTTAGTACGGCGCGCATGTCCGAGGCCAGCGAATCGCCCAACGGCCTGGTGCCTTCGCTCAGGCGCTTCACCCGCAACGACCAGGTCATCCTGTCTCTCCTGGCGGTCGTCATCGGGGTGACCGCCGCGGGTGCTGCGATCGGCTTCCGCATAGCCATCGATCTGTTTCAACAGGCGGGCTTCGGTTTTGCCGGCGAACAGGTGGTGACCCTGGCGCGCCAGCTTCCCTGGTGGCAGTTGCTCGCCGTGCCGACGGGCGGCGGGTTGCTGATCGGGCTCTTCGTGTATTTCGTCATGCCCGAGCGCCGGCCCCACGGGGTGGCCGAGGTGATCGAGGCCAACGCGCTGCGCGGCGGGCGCATGTCGGTGATCGTCGGGCTCAAGGCGGCCGCGGTCAGCGCCGCCTCGATCGGCGCGGGCGCCTCGGTCGGGCGCGAGGGACCGGTGGTGCATCTGGGGGCTTCGCTCGGCGCCTTCGCCGCCCGGCGCCTGCACCTGGGGCGCACGCCCTCGCGCACGCTGCTCGGCTGTGGCGTGGCGGCGGCGGTGGCGGCCTCCTTCAACGCGCCCATCGCGGGGACCTTTTTCGCGCTCGAGGTGGTGGTCGGCCACTATGCGCTCACCGCCTTCGCGCCCATCGTGATCGCCGCTGTGATCGGCACCATGGTCAGCCGCATGTACTACGGCGATTTCCCCGCCTTCATCCTGCCCGAGGAAGTGGTGATCGCCTCTTTCTGGGAATTTCCCGCCTTCGCGCTGCTCGGCGTGGTTTCCGCGGCGGCGGCGATGCTTTTCATGCGCATGGTCATGATGACCGAGGACCTGACGCAGCGCACCAGCGTTCCGCGCTGGGCCTGGCCGGCGATCGGAGGGCTGGCGGTCGGCACCATCGGAATCTCTTTTCCGCAAGTGCTCGGCGTAGGCTACGAGGCGACGGACGCGGCGCTCTCCGGGCTCTATCCCCTCTGGCTGCTGCTTGCGCTCATTGCGCTCAAACTCTGCGCGACCGCTATCTCGCTGGGCTGCGGCTTCGGTGGCGGGGTCTTCTCGCCCTCGCTGTTCATCGGCGCCATGGTGGGCGGGGCCTACGGCATCATCGCGACCGGCGCCTTCCCGGACCTCTCATCCGGGCATGCCGCCTACACCATCGTCGGCATGGGCGCGGTGGCCGGCGCGGTGCTTGGCGCGCCGATCTCCACCATCCTGATGATCTTCGAGCTGACCGGCGACTATGCGACCACCATCGCGGTCATGGTCGCCACCTCGATCGCCAGCATCATCACGCACCAGACCCACGGCCACTCCTTCTTCACCTGGCAGCTGGCGCGGCGCGGCGTGTCGGTCAAGGGCGGGCGCGACGTGGGCCTGCTGCGCACCATCCGCGCCCGCGATGTCATGAGCACCAGCTATGCCACCATCGCGCCCGGCGCATCGCTGGCCGAGGTGCGCCGGCGCTTGCAGGACGCGCCCTGGGGCGAGCTCTTCGTGACCGATTCGGAGGGGCGCTTGGGCGGGGTCATCACCTTCGCCGACCTGCACGACGCCGCCTTCGATACCAGCCAGGACGCGGTGATCGTGGCCCAGGACGTGGCCCGTCTCCACCCGGCCGTGTTGCGTGCCGACGACGACCTGGAGACAGCGGTGAAGGCCTATGGCTCCAGCGGCCAGGTCAACCTGCCGGTGATCGAGGACAAGGAGTCCAGGCGCCTGATCGGCGTGGCCCACGAACACGACGTGGTGCTGGCGTATCACCGCGCCCTCGAACAGGCCCATGCCGAGGAACGCGGGGAGGCGTGAGCGAAGCGCCTGGGGAATTCCCTGCTCGCTTTGGTGTTGCGCCTCAATCCGTAAGCAGGTTGCGTCCGGCGCGCTTGGGCAGGGTCTCCGTGCCGACGATCTTGCACAGGGTCATGCCCGGCGCCACGTAGCGCCGGCCGCGGCGCGACAGGACCAGCCCGTCGGTGCCGGCCTCGATCGCCTGGCGTGCGGCAGTCGGATCGTCCGCCGCCGGATCGATCAGCCAGGCGATGACGTCGCCGCGCCGGACCCGGTCGCCCGGCTCGACCTCGTAACTCACCACGCCCACCGCGGGCGCCCGGACGAACTCGCAGGCATCGAGCCGTGTCGCCTCGCACTGAGGCTCCGGGGCGGGTCCGGGGTCGCCGGCGAGGACGCTGTGGCGTTGCAGGAAGCGGAACAGGGCGCGCGCGTCGGCCTCGGCCAGGCGGTCGTCCACATCCGCTTTGCCGCGCAGCTCCACGGTGCCGGCCAGGCAGGCCGCCGGGATGGGATGGTCCGGAAACCGGGCCGCCAGGCGGGTCCAGGGCGTGGAGAAGGCTTCGTCGAAGGAACTGCCGCCCGAGTCCTCGGAAAGCAGTACGGCACGGCAACCCAGTTCGGCCGCCAAGTCCGCCGCCAGCGGCCAGTGCGCCGGGATCAGGAACAGATGCATGAGCGACTCGTCGTCGCAGTGCAGGTCGAGCACGATGTCCGCGTCCGCCGCCTCGCGCGCCAGGATCTTCTGCAGGCTCGCCCCTTCGTCCTGCGCCTCCAAGGATTCCACGGCCTCCAGCAGGGCGGTCCGGATGAGCGCCACGTTTTCCTCCGCCGAGGCGGTCAACCTGCCCCCCACCTTCCCGGCGGCGGGCTCGAACAGGTCGGGCCATTCCCTATTGAAGTTGACCCCCGTGTGCAGCCGGTTGCGCCCTATGTGCCGTCCCGCCGCGAATTGCGCCAGCCCGATGGGATTGGCGTAAGGCGCCAGCACGATCTCGCCGCGGATTTCGCCCTTCGCCTCGGCCTCGTCCAGCAGGCGCGTGAGATGGTGCGCGGCCAGGAGCGCCGGGGTCTCGTCGGCGTGCAGCGCCGCCTGGAGGTAAGCCTTGGGCCGGGCGCCGGCCGCGCCATAGCGGTGCAGGAGGACCTCGCGGGTGGTCCCCGGCGTGGCGCCGGCAAGCGGCAGGCGTTCGCTGCGGCGGGCCATGGATGGGTCGAGCCTCTCTTTTCTTTCTTGGCCGGCCCCATAGATGGGCCAGCGCGGGCGTCCGGGTCAAGCGCGGGGCGACCCGCATTTTAGCCCGATTGAAGATGGCCCGGGCGGGGCGCTGCGCTATATAGGGGAGGCGATGAGTGATTTTCCCGATTCGGCCCCGGCCGAGCCCCGGCATCCCTACCTGAGCGCGCTCAACGAGGCGCAGCGCGCCGCCGTCGAGGCGCTCGACGGCCCGCTGCTGGTCCTCGCCGGCGCGGGCACGGGCAAGACGCGGGTGCTGACCACCCGGCTGGCCCATCTGCTGGTGAGCGGTCGCGCCACGCCGGGCCAGGTCCTGGCGGTCACCTTCACCAACAGGGCCGCGCGCCAGATGAAGGACCGGGTGGCCGCCCTGCTCCATCGCCCGGTCGAGGGCTGGTGGCTCGGCACTTTCCACGCCATGGCGGTGCGCATCCTGCGCGCCCACGCCGAGCACCTGGGCCTGCGCCCCGACTTCGCCATCCTGGATACGGACGATCAACTGCGCCTGATCAAGCAGGTGCTGGAGGCGGAGAAGGTGGACGAGCGCAAATGGCCGGCGCGCGCCGTCCTGGCCGCCATTGAGCGCTGGAAGGACCGGGGGCTCGTGCCCGGGAAGGTCTCGGCGGGCGAGGCGGGCGATCTGGCCGGCGGGCGGGCGCTCGCCGTCTACCGGGCCTATCAGGAGCGCCTGCGCGCGCTCAACGCCGCCGACTTCGGCGACCTCATGCTGCACACCCTCACGCTGTTCCAGGACCACCCCGAGGTGCTGGCGGACTACCAGCGGCGCTTCCGCTATATCCTGGTGGACGAATATCAGGACATCAACGTGGCCCAGTACCTCTGGCTGCGCCTGCTCGCCCAGGGGCGCTGCAACCTCTGTTGCGTCGGCGACGACGACCAGTCGATCTACGGCTGGCGCGGGGCCGAGGTGGGCAACATCCTGCGCTTCGAGACCGACTTCCCCGGCGCCAAGGTGGTGCGGCTGGAGCGCAACTACCGCTCGACGGGGCGCATCCTGGCCGCCGCCTCGGGCCTCATCGCGCACAACGAGGGCCGCTTGGGCAAGACGCTTTGGACCGAGGACGCCGAGGGCGAGAAATTGCGCCTGCGCGGCCTCTGGGACGGCGAGGCCGAGGCGCGCTTCGTCGGCGAGGAGATCGAGGACCTGCAGCGCCGCGGCCATGCGCTGGCCGAGATCGCGGTGCTGATGCGCACCGGCGCCCAGA
>JAZGBC010000121.1:0-9726 GCA_036444495.1 Kiloniellales bacterium | reverse complement strand
GCTTCGATATCCTCCCGCTTGGCCTCCAGCTCGGCCCGGCGGGCCGCGATCTTGTTCAGCAGGTATTCGAGCTGCCCGGCCTCGCCCACCGGCGCGTCGTAGAGGTCGATGATCCCCCCCACCTCGGCGAGGGTAAAGCCGATGCGCCGGCCGCGCAGGATCAGCTTCAGGCGCGTGCGGTCGCGCGGCCGGTAGATGCGCCGCTGCCCCTCGCGCGCCGGGCTCAGCATGCCCTCCGCCTCGTAAAAGCGGATGGTGCGCGCCGTGACGCCGAACTCCCGCGCCAGCTCCGCGATGCCGTAGGTGGTCTCCATACCTCTCCTCAGGGCTCAGGGCCCCTCACCAACCTAAGGGTAAGAGCAAAAGATACTACTTTACGTTTACGTAAACGTAAAGACGAAATTTTTTCCCCGGACTTTTGAGGGATGGCGGTCCCCCGGGTGGGAGTTGGCCGTCCGCCCGGCAGGGGGGGGAGGATGACCGTTCGCCTGGCGCCGCGGAGCCTGGAGACCCTCTGACGCGGGCCTGGAGATCCTCTGGCGCAGACCTGGAGACCCTCTGGCGCAGGCGCCTCCCCCCTGGAGTGGTCCGCCTTGAGCCCCCCTTGTCCCGCGGGCCCGGCCTCGCTGGGGAGCAGCCGGGTATTTCCCTGTCCTGCCCGCCTGCCCTAAACTCTCCCGGCAAGACATCCAACAGGGACGCACATGACCGAGACCAATCCGCGCGCCACGGTCCTGCACGGCTGGCACGCCGAGCACGGCGGCAAGCTGGTGGACTTCGCCGGCTGGAACATGCCGGTGCAGTACAAGACCGGGACCATCCAGGAGCACCTGGCCACGCGGCGTCACGCCGGGCTGTTCGACGTCTCGCACATGGGCCGCTTCGAGCTGCGCGGCGCGGGGGCCGAGGACTTCCTGGTCCACGCGCTGACCAACAATGCGCGGGCGCTTAGCCCCGGCGAGTCGCAGTACACCTTCATCGCCAACGAGAACGGCGGGGCGGTCGACGACGCCTACCTCTACCGCCTGGGCGAGGAGCATTTCCTGCTCGTGGTCAACGCCGGCAACCGGGAGAAGGACTGGGACTGGCTCGAGGGCCAGAAGGACGGCAAGACCGCGGGCATGACCGACATCAGCGAGGAGTTGGGCATGATCGCGCTGCAAGGCCCGCAGGCCTCGCAGATCCTGGAGCAGATCCTGGACAAGGGCGCCCTGCCCGAGAACAAGCGCAACCGGCTCGCCACGGTCGGCCTGAACGGGCAGGAGGTGATCGTGGCGCGCACCGGCTATACCGGCGAGGCGGTCTGCTTCGAGCTCTTCCCCAAGCACGAGCACACGGTGGAGCTGTGGCAGCGCCTGGTGGACCTGGGCGCGCTGCCCGTGGGCCTGGGCGCGCGCGACTCGCTGCGCCTGGAGGCGGGCCTGCCGCTCTACGGTCACGAACTGGGCCAGGACGCCGAAGACCGGGAGATTCCGATCTTCGTGAACGCGCTCGCCGCCTTCGGCGTGCGCTTCACCGAGCATCACGACTTCATCGGCAAGCAGGCGCTGTTCGAGCAGCGCCAGGAATTCATCCAGATCAAGCGGCACGAGATCGACAAGCCGGTGAACGAGCGAATCCTCAAGCGCATGGTGCAACCCATCGCGGTCTTCACCGGCAAACGACCGCTCAGAGCCGGCTACAAAGTTCACGTCAACGGCCGCCACGTGGGCTATGTCACCTCGGGCACCTCCGTGCCCTTCTCCCGGTTCTTCGGCGCCGGTATCACGGCCAAGCCTTCGGACAAGCACGAGCTGCGCCCCATCGGCCTGGCTCTCATCGATTCGGACCTGCGCTACCGGACCGACCGGCCCGTGGTGCTCGGCATCGAGGACGACCGGGGCAAGACCTTCGAGGCCGAGCTGGTGGAGAAGAACCTCTGGCCAGCGGCGCCCTATACCCGGCCCTACACGGGCTTTACCGAGCCCCGGCCGCACGAGGAGGTCGACCCGGCGCAGCTGCCCGCCCTCGCCGCGCGCCTGACCGAGGCGAGCGCGGAGAACACCCGCTGGCGGCGCCAGGAGTGCATCAATCTCATTCCCTCGGAACAAACCACCTCGGCCTACGTGGACCGGCTGTGCAACGCCGACCCGGCCAGCCGCTACAATGAGCACAGCCGGGTCAGGGCGCTCGGCCCCGACGCGCCCGACGTGCGCTACTACAAGGGCACGAGCTTCATCATGGACCGGGAGGAGGACCTGAAGGCCGCGCTCCGGACCTTCTTCGGCTGCACCAGCGTGGAGCCGCGGGTGATCAGCGGCCAGATGGCCAACGACACGGTCTACGACGGGCTCAAGCAGTTCCGCAACCGGCGCAAGAGCGGCCGCACCCCGGGCCTGATCTCGCGGGTACTGGTGCATGATCTCAACAAGGGTGGGCATCTGAGCGCCCAGCCCATGGGCGCGCTGAAGAACTACATCGCGCTCGATCCCGAGACCGGACGCCCGGCGGTGGAGCACTTCCCGATCCGGAAGGACAACCCGCACCGTATCGAGGTGGAGGGCACGAAGCGCATCATCGAGCGGACCCAGCCCGAGCTCATCATCTTCGGGCGCAGCGTCATCATCCAGACGGAACCGGTCAAGGAGATCGCCGATTTCGTCTTCGACCTCTTCGGCAAGGACAATCCCCAACGCCCGCTCATCATGTTCGACGGCGCGCACGTGCTGGGGCTGCTCGGCCCGCACTATCAGGATCCGCTTGCAGAGGGCGCCGACTTCGTCACCGGCTCGACGCACAAGACCTTCTTCGGGCCCCAGCGCGGCGTCATCCTGAGCAACATCACCCACGGCTCGCCCTTCGAGGAGCTTTGGGGCTTTATCGAAAGCCGCGCCTTCCCGGGCCACGTGAGCAACCATCACCTGGGCACGCTGCTCGGCCTGCTGGGCGCGGCCTACGAGATGCTCCGGTTCAAGGACGAGTACCCGAAGCAGGTGATCGCCAACGCCAAGGCCTTCGCCCGGGCGCTCGCCGATCAAGGGCTGGAGATCGAGGGCGATCCGGCCTGCGGCTTCACCGAGACCCACCAGGTCCTGCTGCGCACGGCGCGCGCGCGCGGCGAGTTCGTGGCCGACGTGCTGGAGGCCAACAACGTGATCACCAACCCGCAGGCCTATCACGACGATCCCAGTTTCGCCGCCGCCAGCGGCGTGCGCATGGGCACGCCCGAAATGACCCGCTACGGCATGAAGGAAGACGACTTCCGCGAATTGGCGGCGCTTCTGGCCGAAATCGTGCGCGAGGCGGAGGCCAGGGACAAGGACGCCTGGCGAGATCGGGTGAAAACCTTCCGCGCCCGCTTCACCGAGATGCAGTATTGTTTCCCATAGCCCCACTTCGATTGAGGAATTGATCGCGCCGAACGGCTGATCGCGTCAGCGGAATGGCGTGCGCGGTCCCTTTCCGGTATTCTTCCGGAATCGGGGAAAAGATATGGAACGCAGGCTCGCCGCCATACTGGCCGCCGACGTGGTCGGCTACAGCCGCCTCATGGGCCGGGACGAGGAAGGCACCCTCGCCCGCCTCACGGCCTTTCGCAAGGAGCTGATGGAGCCCTGCATCGCCCGGCACCACGGGCGCATGGTGAAGCTCATGGGCGACGGCGCGCTGGTCGAGTTCGCCAGCGTGATCGATGCCGTCAACTGCGCCGTCGAAACACAAGGGGCCATAGCGGAGCGCAACGCCGCCCGCACCGAGGGAGAGCGTATCCACTTCCGCGTCGGCATCAACGTGGGCGACATCATCGTCGAGGACGACGATATTTATGGCGATGGCGTGAACATCGCGGCGCGCCTGGAAGGGTTGGCCCGGCCCGGCGGCATCTGCATTTCGGGCAAAGTCTACGACGAGGTCCATTCGAAGCTCGACCTCACCTACCAAAGCATGGGCGCACAGCGGGTCAAGAACATCGAGGAGCCGGTCAGGGCCTATTCCATCCTGCTCGATGGCGAGGCGGCGCCGGCCAAGGGCGTAAGGGGACGGCGCGGTCTCGGCACGGCCCAACTCGCGGGCGCGGCCGCACTTCTCCTGGTCCTCGTGGCGGGTGGCATTGCCTTTTGGCTGCAGCCTTGGGAGACAGCCGTCGCGCCAACCTTGATGCAAGACCTGACGATCGTACTCAAGGAGGACAGGCCCTCCATCGCGGTCCTGCCCTTCGACAACCTGAGCGGCGACCCGGAGCAGGAGTATTTCGTCGACGGCATGACCGAGGACCTGATCACCGATCTCTCTCAGGTCTCCGGCCTGCTGGTGATCGCGCGCAATTCGGTCTTCACCTACAAGGGCAAGGCCGTGAAGGTGCAGGAGGTGGGCAGGGAACTAGGGGTCAAATACGTGCTCGAGGGTAGCGTGCGCCGGATCGGCGACCGCGTGCGCATCAACGCCCAGTTGGTCAGCGCGGAGGACGGCAGCCACCTCTGGGCCGAGCGCTTCGACCGCGAGATCACCGACGTCTTCGCCCTGCAGGACGAGGTGACGCAAAGGATCGTCTCGGCGCTCGCGATCAAGCTGACCCAGGGCGAGCGGGAGCGCCTGAGCCGCGCCAGCGAAACCAACCCCGAGGCCTACGACATGCTGCTGCGGGGGCTGGAGTATCTGCGCCGCTATACGCGCGAAGACATGCGCGAAGCGCGCGCCTATTTCGAGCGGGCTATCGCTCTCGATCCCGACTTCGCGCGCGGTCATGCCGACCTCGCGCTTTCCCTATCGAACGAACTCCGGGCCGGCTGGGCCGACGATCCCGCCGCGACCTTGGAGAGGGCCATGAAACACGGCCGCCATGCCCTGGCGCTCGATCCCACCACGCGGGAGGTCTACTTCGCCCTGGGATCACTGTACCTCAGGCAAAGACGGCATGAAGACGCCATGGCCTCGAACCTAACGGTGCTCAAGCTCGACCCGAATTACGCCGACTCCTACGCGCAGATGGCGTGGATCCTGATCTATGCCGGCCGCCCGGAGGAGGCGCTCGAGTTCATGTCCAAGGCCATGCGCCTGAACCCGCGCCACGCTTTCTTCTATAGGGCCATTCTGGCGCAGGCCTATTTCCACCTGGAGCGATTTGAAAAGGCGGCGGAAGAGCTCGTGAAGGTGAATCAACTCAATCCGCAGTTCCTCTTTGGGCGCCAATACCTGGCGGCCACTTACGGCCAGATGGGCCGGCTGGAGGACGCCCAATGGGAGGGGGACGAGATCGCAACCCTGCAGCCCGGTTTTACCTTGTCGGCCGAGCGTGCGCGCAGCCAATACAAGAACGAGTCCGACCGGGAATTCTTTATCGAAGGGCTGCGCAAGGCGGGCCTGCCGGAGTAGGCGGAACTCTCTAATCCTTCACAGCAAGAACGCCGCGGCCAGTCCCAGGAAGGATAAAAAGCCGACCACGTCGGTCACCGTGGTCACGAAGACGCTGGAGGC
The DNA here is from genome assembly GCA_036444495.1 of Kiloniellales bacterium. Taxonomy (GTDB): domain Bacteria; phylum Pseudomonadota; class Alphaproteobacteria; order Kiloniellales; family J153; genus JAZGBC01. The sequence goes on along the minus strand of JAZGBC010000121.1, from coordinate 4,275 downwards.
GATGGCCGGATCCACATTAAAGCGCACCAGCCCCAAGGGAATCAGCGTCCCCGCCGCGCCGGCCACGATCATGTTGACCACCATGGCCGCAGCGATGACCCCGCCGATCTCGGGGCTGGCGAACCAGAGCCAGGCAACCAATCCCGCGAAAACGGCGAAGAGCACGCCGTTGGCCGCGCCCACCACCAGCTCCTTGCCGATGAAGCGCGGCGCGTTGGCCTCGGTCAGGTCCTTCATGGCCAGCGCGCGCACCGCCACGGCGAGGGTCTGGGTGCCCGCGTTGCCGCCCATGGAGGCCACGATAGGCATGAGAACGGCCAGCGCCACGATCTGCTCGATGGTCGCCTCGAAGAAGCCGATCACGGCCGAGGCGAGGATCGCGGTGAAGAGGTTCACCAACAGCCAGGGGAAACGCGCGCGCGTGGTGTCCAGGATCGCGCTGTAGAGGTCCACCTCGCTGACGCCGGCCAGGCGCATGATGTCCTCTTCGGCCTCCTCCTCGATGATGTGGACCACGTCGTCCACCGTAATCACGCCCACCAGGCGTCCGGCATCGTCCACCACGGGCGCGGACACCAGGCCGTATTGGCGGAACAGATAAGCCACCTCCTCCCGGTCCATGGTCAGCGGGATTACCTTCAGGTCCGGCTCCATGATCTCGGTCAGCCGCACGGGCCGGCGCGTCCGGAGCGCCCGGCTGAGCGGGACGAAGCCGATCGGGTGGTGCTTCGGGTTGACGATGTAGAGGTCGTAGAAGTCGTCGGGCAGTTCCTCCGACGCCCGCATGAAATCGATGGTCTCGCCGATGGTCCAGGCCGATGGGATGACCACCATCTCGCGCTGCATGAGGCGCCCGGCGGAGTCCTCGGGATACGACAGGCTTTCCTCGAGGATGTGCCGGTAGGCATAGGGCAGCGCGGTCAGGATGCGGTGCTGGACCTCCTCGTCCAGGTCCTCGAAGACCTCGACCGCGTCATCACTGTGCAGCGCCGAGAGCAGGTGGGCCAGGCGCTCGGGGCCCAGCTGGTCGATGACCTCCTCGCGCACCGAGGCGACCAGACTGGGCAGCACCTCCGGATCGAAAGCCGCACCCAGGGCCTCGACCAACCGCTGGCGGTGGTCGCGCCCGAGGGCTTCCAGGAGGTCGGCCAGGTCGGCCTCGTGCAGGCCCTCGACAAGACCGAGCGCCTTGTCCGGCTCACCCGTCTCCAAAGCCTCGTCCACGGCGAAGACAAGATCGGCGGAGAGGGTGTAGTCCTCCTCCGATTCAAGGATCGGCGGCTCGGTCGGGCTCGTCTCGGGCGGCCGTTCGGTCATCGCCTGGCGCCTCTCTTGCCGCGTTTCTTCTCGGCGGCGCGGTCCTGCGCATCCACTACCGCCACCGCGGACATGTTCACGACGCCGCGCGCGGTCACCGAGGGGGTGAGGATATGGGCGGGCGCCGTCGTGCCGATCAGGATCGGACCCACGGACAGGCCCTCGCCCAGAGCCTTGACCAGGTTGAAGGCGATGTTGGCCGCGTCCAGGTTGGGCAGAACGAGCAGGTTGGCCCGCCCGGTCAGGCGGGATTTGGGAAAGATGCGCGCGCGCACCGCTTCGCTCAGCGCCGCATCGGCGTGCATCTCGCCCTCAACCTCCAGATCGGGGTGGTTCTCCTGGAGCAGCACTAACGCGCGGCGCATTTTCCGTGCGCTTTCAGTATCATGGCTGCCGAAATTCGAGTGGGATACAAGCGCCACCTTGGGCTCCAATCCAAAGCGCCGCAGGTGCGCGGCCGACTGCACCGTCATGGCCGCGATTTCCTCGGCGCTGGGTTCCGCGGTGACGTAGGTGTCGGTCAGGAAATAGGTGCCGTTGGACAGGATCAGCAGAGAGAGCGCGGAGAAATCGTGCGCGCCTTCCTCCAGGCCGATGATGCCGTTCAGGCGCTCCAGGTGCCGGTGATAGCGCCCCTCCACCCCGCAGAGCAGGGCGTCGGCATCGCCCAGGTAAACGGCAAGGGCGGCAATGATCGTGCTGTTGGTGCGCACCAGCGTGCGCGCCCGGTCCGGGGAAACGCCCTCGCGCTGCATCAGGTGATGGTAGGTCTCCCAGTAACGCTTATAGCGCGGGTCGCTTTGCGGATTGATGATCTCGAAATCCTCGCCGGGACGCACGCGCAGGCCCAGCTTCTTGGCCTGCTTGGCGATGACCTCGGGCCGGCCGACGGCGATGGGCTTGGCCAGGCCCTCGTCGAGGACGATCTGGATGGCGCGCAGCACGCGCTCGTCCTCACCTTCGGCATAGATGACCCGCTTGGGGTCGCTCCGGGCGCGCTCGAAGACCGGCTTCATGATCAGGCCCGAGCGGAACACGAACTGGGTCAGGCGCTGGTGATAGGCCTCGAAGTCCTCGATGGGGCGCGTCGCCACGCCGCTCGCCATCGCCGCCCTGGCCACGGCGGGCGCGATCTCCAGAATGAGACGCGGGTCGAAGGGCCGGGGGATCAGGTAATCCGGCCCGAAGGCCCGGGCCTCGCCGCCGTAGGCGCGCGCCACCACCTCGGAGGGCTCGGCCATGGCCAGATCGGCCAGCGCCTTGACGCAGGCCAGCTTCATCTCCTCGTTGATCGCGGTCGCGCCCACGTCCAGCGCGCCGCGGAAGATGAAAGGGAAGCAGAGCACGTTGTTGACCTGATTCGGATAGTCGGATCGCCCGGTGGCCATGATGGAATCCGGGCGCGCGGCCAGCGCTTCCTCGGGCATGATCTCGGGATCGGGATTGGCCAGCGCCAGGATCAGCGGCTTCTTGCCCATGGCCTTGACCATCGCAGGCTTGAGCACACCGGGCGCGGAGAGGCCGAGGAAGACATCGGCGCCCTCGATCACATCGGCCAGCTTGCGCGCCTTGGTCTTCTGGGCGTAGCGCGCCTTCCAGGGATCCATCTCCTTCTTGCGCCCCTCGTAGACCACACCGGCGATGTCGGTCACCCAGACGTTCTCGCGCTTGAGGCCGAGCGCCACCAGCAGATCGAGACAGGCAAGCGCCGCCGCCCCCGCGCCCGAGGTGACCAGCTTCACCTTGCCCATGTCCTTGCCCACGAGACGCAGGCCGTTGGTGACCGCCGCCCCCACGATGATCGCCGTGCCGTGCTGATCGTCGTGGAACACGGGGATATTCATGCGCTCGCGCAGGCGCCCCTCGATCTCGAAGCATTCCGGCGCCTTGATGTCCTCCAGGTTGATGGCGCCGAAGGTGGGCTCGAGCGCGGCCACGATGTCGATCAGCTTGCCGGGGTCGCGCTCGTCGAGCTCGATGTCGAAGACGTCGATGCCGGCGAACTTCTTGAACAGGACCGCCTTGCCTTCCATGACCGGCTTGGCGGCGAGCGGGCCGATGGCGCCCAGGCCCAGGACCGCCGTGCCGTTGCTGACCACGGCCACCAGATTGGCGCGCGCCGTGAGGCTCGATGCCTCGCCCGGGTCCGCCTCGATGGCCCGGCAGGCCGCGGCCACACCCGGCGAATAGGCGAGCGCCAAGTCCCGCTGGTTGGCGAGCGGCTTGGTGGCGATGACCTCCAGCTTCCCGGGCCTGGGCTCCCGGTGATAGGTCAGGGCGGCTTCGTCCAGATCGTCGGCCATTGCCATCTTCCGTTACAACGAAGGCCCGCGGCGGTGGCCGGCGGGCCTCAACAGGGTCGGGGACTTGGCATGCTACGCCGGTGACGTGCGGCGTCAGCCATGACGCATAAGCGTCGTCGGATTCGATCACGCGCGCATATTCTGGCGCCAGCCCCGGGCTTGCCCTATTGTCCGCCTGTTGAGGGCTGGGACTTAGCAGACCGCCCGGCCAATCGCAAGTTGGCCGGAAGAACCGGAAGACCCCCGATGACAGTCTCGCAGTGGCCCGAGGTCGAGTGGCGCATCGACGACCGCCTGGTGCCCTACCCCGAGGCCATCGCCGTCATGGAGGAACGCGTCGCCGCCATCCGCGCAGGGTCGGCGCCCGAACTCGTCTGGCTGCTCGAGCACCCGCCGCTCTATACCGCCGGCACCAGCGCACGCGAAGACGATCTTCTGGAACCGGATCGCTTTCCCGTCTACCGGACCGGCCGGGGCGGGCAATTCACCTATCACGGGCCCGGCCAACGGGTCGCCTACGTGATGCTGGATCTCAAAGGCCGCGGGGCGGACGTGCGCGGCTATGTGCGCGACCTGGAGGACTGGCTGATCGCGACGCTCGCGCGCTTCAACGTGACCGGCGAGCGGCGCCAAGGCCGCGTCGGCATCTGGGTCG
>JAZGBC010000120.1:0-8720 GCA_036444495.1 Kiloniellales bacterium | reverse complement strand
GCCATTTCCCGCAGCGTAGTGACCATGCGGCCACGGCGCGTGCGGTGGCTCTTTGCGGGCTTATCGGTGAGACATCATGCTATCCCGAATCCGGGAACGGAGCGCATCAAAAACCTGTGACTGGTCTGTTGAGCGGTCCAGAAGGCCGTGCGCGCTCTCACTACTTTCCTGCTCGAAACGCGTTTGCGCAAGGGTGACGTGGGCAGACGCCGGCGCTAGCGCCCTACTCCCACTCGATGGTGCCGGGGGGCTTGGAGGTTACGTCGTAGACCACGCGGTTGATGCCGCGCACCTCGTTGACGATGCGCGTGGCCACGCCCGCGATGAACGCGTGCTCGAAGGGATAGCTGTCCGCCGTCATGCCGTCGGTCGAGGTGACCGCGCGAAGCGCGCAGACGTGCTCGTAGGACCGGGCGTCGCCCATGACCCCCACGGTACGCACCGGCAGCAGCACGGCGAAGGCCTGCCAGATGGCGTCGTAAAGCCCGGCCTTGCGGATCTCCTCCAGATAGATCGCATCGGCCTGGCGCAGGATGCCGCATTTCTCCGCCGTGACCTCGCCGGGGATGCGGATGGCCAGCCCCGGCCCCGGGAAGGGGTGGCGCCCGACCAGGCTCTCGGGCAGGCCCAGCTCGCGGCCCAGCGCGCGCACCTCGTCCTTGAACAGCTCGCGCAGGGGCTCCACCAGCTTCATCTTCATGCGCTCGGGCAGGCCGCCCACGTTGTGGTGCGACTTGATGGTGACCGACGGCCCGCCGGTGAAGGAGACCGATTCGATGACATCCGGGTAGAGCGTGCCCTGGGCCAGGAACTCCGCCCCGCCCAGCTTGTCGGCCTCCTCCTCGAAGACCTCGATGAAGCTGGCGCCGATGATCTTGCGTTTCTGTTCCGGGTCGGCGACACCCTCGAGGCGGCCAAGAAACAGATCGCTCGCGTCCCGCTGCACCAGCGGGATGTTGTAGTGATCGCGGAACAGGGTCACCACCTGCTCGGCCTCGCCCGCGCGCAGCAGCCCGTGGTCGACGAAGATGCAGGTGAGCTGCTCGCCCACGGCCTCGTGGATCAGCACGGCCGCGACCGAGGAATCCACGCCGCCGGAGAGGCCGCAGATGATGCGCTCCCCGTCCACCTGCGTGCGGATCTTTTCGATCTCCTGCTCCCGGAAGGCGGCCATGGTCCAGTCGCCGCCGCAGCCCGCCACCCTATGGGTGAAATTGGCCAGTAGCTTGGCCCCGTCCGGGGTGTGCACCACTTCCGGGTGGAACATCAGGCCATAGAAGCGCCGCGCGTCGTCGGCGAACATGGCGTAAGGGGCGCCCTCGGAGACGCCCACCGCGCGAAAGCCCTCGGGCAGGCGCACGACCCGGTCGCCGTGGCTCATCCAGACCTGGTGCCGCTCGCCCTTGCGCCAGATTCCGTCGGTAAGCCCACAATCATCGGTCACCTCGACCATGGCGCGGCCGAACTCGTGGTGCTCGGAGGCCGCCACCTCGCCGCCGAGCTGGTCGCAGAGGGCCTGCTGGCCGTAGCAGATGCCCAGGACCGGAACGCCCAGCTCGAAGACCAGCTCGGGCGCGCGCGGCGTATCGGTGCCGGTCACCGAGGCCGGCCCGCCCGACAGGATGACCGCCTTGGGACCGAAGGCGCTGATGCGCTCCGGGTCCGCGTTGTAGGGGATGATCTCGCAGTAGACGCCGCTCTCGCGCACGCGCCGGGCAATCAGCTGGGTCACCTGAGAGCCGAAGTCGAGGATGAGCACGCGGTCCGTCATGGCCGGTTTCTATAGCTCGCGTGGAGGCGAGTCCAGACGTGGCAAACGCTTGGGCCATGGCGCGCGTTCAATCGTATTTGGGTTTCGCGCCGCGCCGGTCTACACTGCCGCCTTCCGATGCGGAAAAACCCGCGCGCCATTCGAAATGGGGGAGAAGATTCCGTGGCCTATGTCGACTGGATGATCAAGGGCCCGAAGATCGGTGGTTGCAACTGCGCCTACGGCTGCCCTTGCGAGTTCAACGCCCCGCCCACCCATGGGACCTGCGAAGGGCTCGAATGCATGGAGATCGAGGAGGGTTACTTCGGCGCGGTGCGCCTCGACGGCCTGCGCGTGGCCACGGCCTACCGCTGGCCGGGCGCGGTGCACGAGGGCGGCGGGCTCGCTCAAGGTTACATCGACGAACGGGCCGACGAGGCACAGATCGATGCTCTGTTCAAGATCCTGAGCGGCGAGGAGCAGGAGCCGACCACGGTGTTCAACATCTACGGCTCGACCATCGAGAAGGAGCTCGATCCGGTGTTCGCGCCGATCGAGTTTTCCTGCAACATGGAGAACCGCACCGCCCGCTTCGTCGTCCCCGGTCACCTGGAATTCAGCGCCGAGCCGATCCGCAATCCGGTCACCGGCGCACCGCATCGCGCGCTGATTCGCCTGCCCAACGGCTTCGAATACCGCGAGGCCGAGATGGCGAGCGGCACCTTCAAGGGCACCCGCGACTGGACTTTCGAGCACAGCAACTGCTACGGCGTGATGTGGTACGCGGCCTATGGTCCACAGGGCGTGATCGCGTAAGCGGCGGCGGCACCCGCCTCTATTCCCGTTTCCGCTCCGCCAGCCAAGCGCCGAGGTCGTCCCAGGCGTAGGCCGCTTCTTCCAACTCGACGCCGGCGAAGCGCTCGCGCCGCTCGGCCGCGCGCGCCCCGCCCAGCGCCTCGTAGAAGAAACGTGCCGGATTGGCCCTCAGGACCCACACGACCGCTGATTTGAGCCCGCCGTCATCCAGCGCCCGGAAGAGCGCCGCGAGCAGCCGCCGGCCGATTCCCCGGCCCTGCCAGTCGGGCGCGACGTAGAGGGTGAAGACCTCGCCCCTGGCCGGGTCCCCGCGCGCGCGGCCGCAACTGCCGAAGCCGATGATCCGGCCGCCCGGCAGGTCCTGGACCTCCGCCACCAGCACGGTGTTGGGTGGCTGCGACCCGCGGATCCAGCGGTCCCACTGCGTGGCCTGTTTCGCCTCGGTCATGGAGACCAGGTAATCGTCGGGCACCAGACCGGCATAGGCATTGCGCCAGGTCTCGACATGCACCCGCGCGATGGCCGCGATGTCTCCGGGCCGCGCCGGGCGCAGGGTCACTTCCGTGCTCATGCCCGCCTGCGCCGCTCGAGGATAGCGGCGAAGAAGCCGTCCGTGCCATGACGCGCCGGGGTCAGCAGGAGATAGGGCCCCTGAAATGGCGACGGGGCGGCCGGCGGCTCGCCGATGCTCTCGGCCCAGACCGTCTCGGCGGGCAGCAGCGAAAAGTCCGGACGGCTTTCGAGAAAGGCCTCCACCTGCCTTTCGTTCTCCGACGGCAAGAGCGAGCAGGTCGCGTAAATGAGGCGCCCGCCGCCGGCCACCAGGGGCGCGGCCTGGCCCAGGATTTCCGCCTGGGCAGCGCAGTGGGCGGCAAGGTCTTCGGGCGTCAGACGCCAGCGCGCGTCGGGCTGGCGCCGCCAGGCCCCGCTGCCGGAACAGGGCGCATCCACCAGCACCCGCTCGAAGGTTCCGGCGCGCCTGGCCAGCCAGGGATCGCCGGGCAGCAGCCGGCGGCGCTCCACGTTGGTCACGCCGGCGCGTTTTATCCGCTTGGCCGCCCGGTCGAGGCGCTTCTGCTCGCTGTCGAGGGCCACGAGGGTGCCCCGGTTCTCCATGGCCGCCGCCAGCGCCAGGGTCTTGCCGCCGGCCCCGGCGCAGAAATCGGCGACCGCGCCGCCCGGCCGCGCGCCGGTCAGCAGCGCCACCACCTGCGAGCCCTCGTCCTGCACCTCGACGAGGCCGCTTTCATAGGCCGGCCCGCCGTATATCGCCGGGCGTCCCGCCAGCCGCAGGCCGAGCGGCGACAGCGGGCATGGCTCGGTCTCGATCCCTTCCTGTGCCAGCGCTGTCCGCGCGCTCTCGCGCCCGCCCTTCAAGGCGTTCACGCGCAGATCCAGCGGCGCCGCGCCCATGAACCCGGCAAGCTCCGCTTCAACCCTGTCGCCGAACGCCTCGGTAAAATCGGGCAGGAGCCAGGCCGGGCACTCGGCGCGGGTTTCGAGCGGCTGCTCGGCGTGGACGAGCGCCTCACCGGCCAAGGCTTCGGCAAGTGCCCGCTCCGCCTCGGCAAGGGGCGCCGGATGATAGGTCCCGCCGTCGAACAGGGCGGCGATCTCGCCGGCGCCCTTTCCCTCGATCAAGGCAAGCGCCGCCAGGACCGTACGGCGCGGCCGCTCCAGGCCATCGCCGGGGCCCGGGCCGGCGCGCGTCAGCCACCAGTCGAGGCGCGCCCGGGCGCGCAGCGCCCCGTACACCAGATCGGTTACCGCGCGCCGGTCCTTGGAACCCATGTAGCGGCGCTCGCGCAGGTAGGGGGTAACGACACGCTCGGCGGGAACGACGGCGCTCTCGATCCGGCCTATGAGATCGATCGCGGCCTCGATGCGCGCGGCGGGAGTCATGGAGTCACGAAATGGGGCGGCGGCCTGAGCCGCGCCGAGTCACATCTCACGCCGGTAGTTGGGCGCTTCGCGGGTGATGGAGACGTCGTGCACATGGCTTTCGCGCAGGCCCGCGCCGGTGATGCGAATGAACCGGCAGTTGCGCTGCATCTCGGGCAGGTTGGCGTTGCCCGTGTAGCCCATCGCCGCGCGCAGACCGCCGACCAATTGATGGATCACCGTGCTCGCCGGTCCCTTGTATGGCACGCGGCCCTCCACGCCTTCGGGCACCAGATTCAGTTGATCCGCGATCTCCTCCTGGAAATAGCGGTCGGCCGAACCGCGCGCCATGGCGCCCATGGAACCCATGCCCCGATAGGCCTTATACGAGCGCCCCTGATAGAGGAACACCTCGCCCGGGCTTTCCTCGGTGCCGGCCAGCAGCGAGCCCACCATGGCGCAGTCGGCGCCGGCCGCGATCGCCTTGGCCAGATCGCCGGAATACTTGATGCCGCCGTCGGCGACCACCGGCGTATCGGAGGCGCGGCAGACCTCCACCGCATCCAGGATCGCCGTGAGCTGGGGCACGCCGACGCCGGCCACCATGCGCGTGGTGCAGATCGTGCCCGGACCTATGCCCACCTTGACCGCATCCGCGCCCGAGTCCACCAGCGCCTTGGCGCCATCGGCGGTAGCCACGTTGCCGGCCACGACCTGGGACTTGTTGGACATGCGCTTGATATCGTTGACGGCGCCGGTGACGCCCTTGGAGTGGCCGTGGGCCGTGTCCACCACGATGACGTCCACCTCGGCCTCGAGCAGGGCCTCGGCGCGGGCCAGGCCGTTCTTGCCCACGCCCGTGGCCGCGGCCACGCGCAGGCGCCCCTGATCGTCCTTGCAGGCGTCGGGGTAGGTCTGGGCCTTCTCGATGTCCTTGACGGTAATCAGGCCGATGCAGCGGTACTCGCCATCGACCACCAGCAACCTCTCGATGCGGTGCTGGTGCAGGAGGCGCTTGGCCTCGTCCAGACCCACGCCCTCGCGCACGGTAACCAGCCCCTCGCGGGTCATGAGTTCCCTGACCGGCTGCCGCGTGTTCTCGGCGAAGCGCACGTCGCGGTTGGTCAGGATCCCGACCAGCTTGCGCGTGCCCCTTTCCAGCACCGGAATGCCGGAAATGTGATGCTGCGTCATGAGATCCAGCGCATCGGCCAGGGGCTGGTCCGGTTCGATGGTCACCGGATTGACCACCATGCCGCTCTCGAACTTCTTGACCGCGCGCACCTCGTCCGCCTGGCGTCGGATATCCAGGTTTTTGTGGATCACGCCGATGCCGCCGGACTGGGCCATGACGATGGCCAGGCGGCTCTCGGTCACCGTGTCCATGGCCGAGGAGACGAGCGGAATGCCCAGCTCGATGGAGCGGGTCAGGCGCGCGCGCGTATCGGCTTGTTTCGGGAGGACGGCGGATTCCGCTGGCTCCAAAAGAACGTCGTCGAAGGTGAGCGCCTCGCGGATCCGCATGCCAATCCCCTTGAGGGTGAATGGCGCCGCATCATACACATGGGCGGGGCAAAGCCAAGGAGATTGAGAGGCCCGGCAGAACGCGCCAGCGACAGCGGTTTGATACCAAACCCAGGCCTAGGAGTCCGCCCGTTCTCCGCCCCTGAACCCGGTCGCCACCAGGTACATCTCGGCCGAATCGGGGCGGCTGGCCGGCGGCTTGACGTGGCGCACCTTGGCGAAGGCGCGCTTCAGGCGGGCCAGCAGTCCGGCCTCGGTGCCGCCCCGCAGCACCTTGGCGACGAAGGAACCGCCGGGCGCCAACAGCGCCTCGGCGGCCTCGAAGGCGGCCTCGGCCAGTGCCATGACCCGCAGGTGGTCGGTCCGGGCGTGCCCCGTGGCGGGCGCGGCCATGTCGGACAAAACCACGTCGGCCGCCCCGCCCAGCGCCTCGGCGACGGCGGCCTGGGTCGCCTCGTCCAGCGCGTCGCCGGTGATCAGGAGCGCGCCCTCGAGGGGCTCCATCTCGGCCGTATCCAGCGCAACGACCCGGCCCTTGGTCCCGCAGCGCTCGAGCGCCACCTGGGTCCAGCCGCCGGGCGCGGCGCCCAGATCCACGACGCGCGCGCCCTTCTTGAGCAAGCGGTACTTCTCGTCCATCTGCAGGAGCTTGAGCGCGGCGCGCGAGCGGTAGCCGCGCGTCTTGGCCTCGGCGACGTAGGGGTCGGAGAGCTGCCGGTCGAGCCAGCGGGCCGAGGAGACCGATCTGCCCTTGGCGCTTTTCAGGCGGGAGGTCTGTCCGCGCCCCGATGTGCCGCGCTTTTTGCTGGAGGTCCCCGTCCCGCCGGAGCGCCGGCTCATGCGGTGCGCGCGCGGCAGCCGGGCGTACCGTGCCCCGCCGGCTCCGGCGCCCTGGAACCGCGCATCATCATGAACAGCATCCCCTCGCGCAGGCCCCGGTCGGCGACGCGCAGCCGGCCCACCGGCCAGGTGCCGCAGACCGCCTCCAGGATGGCGCAGCCCGCGATGACCAGATCGGCGCGCTCCGGCCCGATACAGGGTTGGGCCGTGCGCTTGTCGTAGCTCATGGCCGCGATGCGCCGGCTGATGTCGCGCACCGTCTCGAAATCCAGGTAACAGCCGTCGACCCGGGACCGGTCATAGCGCGGCAGGCGCTGCTTCATGCCGCACAGCGTGGTCACGGTGCCCGATGTGCCGAGCATCTGCAGCTCCCCCTCCTCGACCAGCGCGCCCAGGTGGTGCTCGGCCTCGACGGGCGCGAGCGCGGCCTCCACCTCCTCGACCATGGCCTCGTAGGCGCGGGCGGTGACCTTTTCACCCCCATGGCGCTCGGTCAGGGTCACCACGCCGATGGGCATGGAGTGCCAGCCGTGCATTTCGGGCACCGCCGCCCCGCGGCCCAGACCGTGGTCCGGCGGCAGCTTCATCCAGCCCAGCTCCGTGCTGCCGCCGCCGATATCGAACACCAGGGCATGGGAAATCCTGCTGTCGAGCAGCGGCACGCAGCCATAGAGCGCCAGGCTGGCTTCCTCGTTGTTGCTGATGCATTCCAGCGTTATGCCGGTCTCGCGCTCGACCCGTTCGAGGAAGGCCCGGCAGTTGCTGGCCCGCCGGCAGGCCTCGGTCGCCACCGCCCGGGCCCGGGTGACGCCACGCCGGCGCATCTTGGCGGCGCAGATCTTGAGCGCATCGACGGTGCGCGCCATGGCCACCTCGGACAGGCTCCCGCTGGCGCTCAGGCCCTCGCCCAGGCGCACGATGCGCGAAAAGGCGTCGATCACCCGGAAGCCCTCGCCCGAGCGCCGGGCCACCAGCAGGCGGCAATTGTTGGTCCCGAGATCGAGGGCGGCATAGACCTCCGGCCTCTTCCCGGCGCTCCTGCCGAAACGGCCATCGATTTGCCTGGTCGCCGCGAAGCCTTGCACCTTTAGCCCCGTTCTTCTTATGAGCCGCGCGCCCAGGGACCTCTGTCCGCGGCCCTTCTGTATCTCGTCCTTTGACAGCTATCCTAAACGAAATCCCCCGCCTCGCGCCAGTCCAAGCCACCCCCGGATCCGCCCGCCGGCCGAGGCCCGGGGGCTGAAAGCGGTTGAAATAGGGGCTATGCTTCGCCTACATAAGGCCTTGGAATGGCCGGAGGGACGCGCCCGACGCGCGCCCGTCGAGGCTCGTACAACCGGCCCAGCCCTTTGGGCCGGCGCCGCTGGGGCGTCGTATAATGGTAATACGCTCGGCTCTGGACCGAGTAATCGGGGTTCGAATCCCTGCGCCCCAGCCAGCTACCTTCCCGCGGCGGGCCCGGCGATCGCACAGTAATACAGCGTGATGGATCTCGTTATTCGAGACAACGTAAGGTGTAATTTCCTTGGTTTATAGAAATAGGAATAAAATATACTAATATCCGTTAACTAAATACATTAACTATATTTACAAGTCCAGCGGTGTTATAATGAACTATGTATTAACTTACTTCGAAATATTCCATGATTGGTACAAAGAACCTCGTGAAGTTTCTTGCCGAGCTATGGGCCGATGAGCGGGCCATTGCGTCGGTCGAGTACGCCCTGCTCCTGGCCTTCGCCGCGGGCGGTATCATCTTCGCTGCGGAATCTCTGGGCAATGCCGTCGGGAACCAAATGACTGAGGTCGCGGGCTGTTTCGAAGACAGTTCGACGGCCGACGGCGGCAGCGGCGGGGGCAGCGGTGACGGCGGCGGCAATGGCGGAGGCGGCGGCAACGGAGGAGGCAC
>JAZGBC010000119.1:0-8479 GCA_036444495.1 Kiloniellales bacterium | reverse complement strand
CCTTCTTTCTGAAGGGTTCGCTGCTGGGCACCGTATTGGTATTCGCGGGGGCGACGGCGTCCCAGGCCATCACGCTGACCGAAGCGATCGAATTGGCCATTTCGACGAACCCCGATATTGGCATCGTTGCCAGCAATCGCGAGGCGGTGGACGAGGAATTGAAACAGGCCCGGGGCCTGTATCTGCCGCAGTTGGACCTCACGCTCGGAATCGGAGTAGAGCGGACCAACGACCGTACCCAACGAGCCGACGTCAACAACAGGGACGCGCTGACGCTTCGGCGCGAGGAGGCCCGTCTCACGCTGCAGCAGAGGCTTTTTGACGGTTTCGAAGCCGACTCCACGGTCGCCCGGGAGAAAGCGCGCGTCGAATCGGCGGCGCAGCGGGTCGCGGAGAACGCCGAGTTTCTAGGGCTCGACGCGATCGGGGCCTACGTCGAGGTTCTGCGTCAGCGGGAGCTGGTCCGGCTTGCGGAGGAGAATCTCAGGATCCATCTAGGGATTCTGGATTCCTTGCAGCAGCGCATGGCAGGCGGCGGCGGCAGCCGTGCCGATGTGGTGCAGACCGAGGCGCGCAGCGCCCGGGCGCGCGCAACGCTGACCCAGACGCTCAATGATCTGCGGGACTCAGAGGCGTCATATACGAGGATCGTCGGCCAATTCCCCGATGAGCTGGACCCACCGGAGTTCCCGGAGAGCGTCCTGCCGCCGGATCTGGACGCGGCGGTCTCCTTGGCCGGTAGCAACAATCCCACGACCAAGATTTTCGAGGCCGACGTGAGGGCGGCCGTGGCCGAGGTTTCGCTGGCCGAGGTGCCGCTTATGCCGGCTGTCACGCTCGAAGGCGAGTCGGAATACAACACCGACCGCGACGGCATCAACGACTGGGAGTTCAACAACCAGATCATGGTGCGCCTGCGCTGGAACCTGTTCCGCGGCGGCATCGACCGGGCCAACCGCCAAGAGCAACTGTCGCGGGTGGCGGAAAACAAGAACCGCCGCTTGCGCTCGTTCCTCGAGTCCCAGCGGGAAATGCGCCAGTCCTGGTTTGCGCTGGAGGCCAGCCGGCAGCGGGTGGAGGACCTGGCCGACGCGGTCAAGTTCAACATGGAGACCCGGGACGCCTATCGGCAGCAGTTCGAGGTCGCCCAGCGCACGCTCCTGGATGTGTTGGATGCGGAGAACGAGCTCTTTGTTTCCAGCGGGCAGTTGGTCACGTCACAGACGAACGAACTCCTGGCCTCATATCGGATACTGGCGGTGGCCGGGATGCTCCTGAATACCATGAGCATCAACACGCCGGAGCAGGCGATCGTCGAGCACAAGTCCTGGATCATGGGCGTCGGAATTCTGAGGTAACATCGCCTGGGGCAAGCGCTCCAGTCATCTGAGAGATCTGTCATGGCGGCGTCCGGCTCGGGTGCCGCTATTTTTTCCGCCCAAAGGGCATGGGGATTGGGGATTCCAACCTGCCGGCCTGGGCCCAGCCAAGATTCTTGCTTTGTTCCTGATCGGGGGCCACGCTGGTGGAATTAGGGGCCGACTCCCACAGTAGCCTGATAAAATCAATAAATATCAATGATTTAGCCTGTTAAGTAGTTAAGATTTACCTAATATTTTAGGTTGCCAGGCCCCGGGTCTTGTGGTCGTATAGGCTTGAATCGCCAGGGAAATTCAAAGGCGAAGCAATAATGGCGGAAATCGAAGACCCCGCGGCCAAGGCGCCGCAGGAAAGCGCGCCGGCATCCGACCTGCCCGAGACCGATAATCTCGGAGCCACGGTTTCGCTTGTGCCCGATGTCATTCTGGGGCCGGGCAACGAGGCGGGTGCCGAGGCGGAGGAATCGGTCTACCTGGATCTTACCGATCTGCTGCCCGATGAATCGGGCGAGGTCGTGCTTTTCGCGGGCGAGGACCTGCCGGTCAATATCCTGGCGAGCGAGCCGGTGACCGAGACGGGGATTGCCGAGGCGCATGTTACGGCCAGCGGCCTGGACGTCACTGGGCTGCACTTCTATAGCTTCGAAAGCGGGATCACGGTCTACAGCCCCTCCGACCTGCTCATCCTTATCAGCCCCGAATCGGTTTAGCTCGCGTCGACCGGTGGGGCGGAAGGCCGTTTCCGCGCCCGCCTAGTGTGATGGTTCCGATATTCTGCACATTTAATGTGCCGGATATCGGAAGCTGAATCACACTAGATTCAAATAGTTAGTGGCCTGCTTATCTCTGAAGTTCATCTTATGAACTTCAGAGGCAGGACACTAGGTGCGCGGCCAATTCACTAAATCCAACACCTCTGTTCTTGGCCCGGGTTTAGCCGGAGGGAGCGGGACCGGCCGTGGGCGGGAGTTGTCTGGCGCCTTCCGGCGCGGGCCTGCGCCCAACCGAGAGCCACATAACCACGTAGAACTCCTTGCCCTCCTCCGGGTGCAGCGCGCGCAGCCTGGCCGTCGCGGCCACGGCCCGGCCAGGCGCCACGTGCAGCACATTAGCGTCGGCAACCAAATGCCGCCCCTGAACCAGGTCGGCCCAGACATCGTTGAGCGGACGCCGGGTGCGGACCTGGATTACCGAGGTGAGATCGGCGCCCGCCAAGCTGCGCTCGGGCTCGCCCAGCCAGTCCAGGAAGTTTCGGTTGCTGGCCACGATCGTTCGATCGCGCGAAAGCAGGAGTCCCGGGCTGGGACAGCTGTCGACCACGTCCAGCAGGCTGCCCAGCGTGGGGCCGAGGCTGAATTCGGCCAGGGCGCGTTCGCGCGCCACCATGCAGATGACGCGCAGATGCGAGGCGAAATTATTTCCCTCATAACCGTTGGCCAGTTCGCCGATGAACTGGCCGAGGCGTATGCCCCCCCGCTCCGCCAGGCCTTCCAGCGAGCGCCAAAAGACCGGTTCGAGCCGGATCGAGTACCGCCGGTTCTTGTGTTGGACGATGCGCGGCTTTGGCGTTTGGACGGCGATGGCGCCGACGGTCGTTGGCTGGGCCATGATTGCTTTGCGGTTACCGGATTGCCCGGCGGGCTGGGCAGGGGCTCATACATGATTGTATGGTTTATGGCAAGCGAAGATGACAAGCGGCGGCGCGGCGAAACTGGCGGAGCGACCGGTATCAGGCTTGAGCAGCGTTTGGAAAATGGGTCAGGGAAGCGGTATCTCGTCGCTCTCGACCACGAGTCCGCCCATGTCCGCCAGTTTGCTGCGTAGCTCGTAGCGCTTGGCGAGCTTCTGCTGGGCCGCCTTGGGGAGGTCGGTCAGCATGATGATCCGTTTGTCGATGAGAACCGCGATCAGGTCCTCGAGGACGCGGATCAGATCCAGGTCCGAGTGGAGAAGGGCAGACTTGATATCGCCGGATTTCCCCGAGGCGCCGACGAATTTACTCAGCTCGGGGTCCGACGCCGCCAGCTTCTCCTGGGCCGCTTTTGATTTCCGCGCGTGGACCTCGGTGATCCGGCCGCCCGCGTTTCGCACGACGTAGGGCATGGCGCCCCTCTCCTTACAGCTACGGAAAGCAGGCTAGGGACTGCAGGTTAACTTTAGGTAACCCCCCGTCTTGGGCGGCGTGGAGCAGCGCTGGTGCCTTAGGGCCGCGGCCCCGGGTAATCCGGTTCCGCCCTTGACCGGGGCGGGCGTACCGCCCCTCAGGTGACCAAGAGTGGAAAAGACGGAGCGGCCGCCGGGCTTCCCGCGCCGGCAGCCGCCCTGTCGCTGCGATTCCAAAGGCTGAGAGGGATTACTTTGCCGCCTCTTTCAGGTAGGCGATCAGGTCGTGGCGCTGATCTTCCTTCTTGAGCCCGGCGTAGGACATCTTGGTGCCCTTGAGGAACTTCTTGGGCTTTTCCAGGAAGGCCATCAGGGTCTCTTCGTCCCAGGTAAGACCGCTTTCCTTCATGGCCTTGGAGTACTTGTAGCCCTCCACGGCGCCGGCGGCCCGCCCCACGACAGCGTTCAGGTGCGGCCCGATCTTGTTCTTGCCGTCTTCCAGGGAATGGCAGGCCTTGCACTTCTTGTAGACCTTCTCGCCCTTGGCCGCATCGCCACCGTCGGCGAGCGCTTGGCCGCTGCCCAGGGCGGTAACGAAGGCAAGGGCAAGAGCGACACTGAAGGTACTCCCTCTCATCAACCGATCCTCCTATAGGGTTTGTTGGCCCCCGTGTTTATCGGACTTCCGCCCAGGATTCCAGGGTCTCGTGCAAAAAAATCCGAGGCTTTTCATTTCTCCCTCGGCGCGCTCATATGGGGCCGTTATGGGACGGAATTTATTCATCCAAGGCCGCTGCGGGATGCTGCGCGGCCGCTGGGCGGCCATCGCGCTGATCCTGGCCTTTGGGCTCGCTCCGGGGCCGGTGGAAGCCGGTCAGCTCGTAGGCAAGCCCAGCGTGGTCGACGGCGATACCCTGGATTTCTCCGGACAGGCTGTCGATCTCTATGGTATCGACGCGCCGGAGGTGGAGCAGAATTGCCACGCCGATGGGCAGTCCTGGCCCTGTGGCCGGGAAGCCCGCTGGGCCGCCATCAACCGGATCAGTCCCCATTGGGTGACTTGCGTGGAGCGGGGCCGGGGGGCGGACGGGTCCATGACGGCAGTCTGCTATCTGGCGGGCGTCGGGCAATACGATGTGGCGGCCTGGCTGGTGGAGCGCGGCTGGGCCCTGGCCGACCGGCGGGTCTCGCAGGACTACGTCACACAGGAGAGGGCCGCCCAGGCGGCCGGCGCCGGCCTGTGGCGCGGCCGTTTCGTCCCGCCCTGGGACTGGCGCCAGGGCAAGCGGCTATCGCCCTGAGCGGTTCCAGGCGGGCGGGCGGGCGGAAGTGCTCTTACAGGGTTGTCTGGTTCCCGGGAAAGACGCAACCACCCGTCGCGAGGATACGCCGGCCGGCCTCCTGGAAGCGGGCGCCCTCGTCGTAGGCGTCGATCAGGATGCGCCAGTTCCACTCCACGATCTCCAGGCATTGGGCGAAGGGAATCGAGGTGCGGTTGGCGAGGAAGGCGGCCACGCCCCGCCGGTATCGCCCGAGACGCAGGATCGGGACGAGTCGGGGTATCCCGGGTTCCCGGGCCCCATTGCGGAGCGGCGATAGAGCGTTTTGGGCGCGCATCCTATCAGGCGAATCGATTAGGCCGTCGCCGCGCCAGCTAAACAGCCCGGGATTCCCGCGTCCACGATTTCTTGCGCGCGGCGTGTTGGTCGATCGCAGCCGCATGGCCAAAAAACCGGGCCGGAACCGTTAAAACTTTCTTTACGTTAACGATTCGTTAACCATTCCCGAGTCACCCTGGCCTTGCTCGTGCCTATCGCAGGAGTAGAACTCCCCGTTCTTAAGCCCCGTCGTTTTCGGCGGGGCTTTTTTGTGTGCCGGGGAATTGGCCGCACGGCGCGGCCTCGGAATCTCGCGGCCGGAACGGCGGCTCTAGCCTTCCGGCTCGACCTCGTCGATGCCGCCGAGCAAATCGAAAGCCGAGCCTAGGCTCGCGGCATCCCGCCGGTACTCCTTGGTGCGCGTCGTGCGCAGGCCGCCCAGGCCATGGCGCTCCAGAAGCCGCTGCCAGGAGAGGAACTCGTCGACCGACAAGGTATAGCGGTCACAGGCCTCCTCCAGGCTGATCAGGCCGCAACGCACCGCGGCCACGACCTCGGCCTTGCGGCGGATCACCCAACGGTTTGTCTCGGGAGATGGAAGGGTCTCGATGGTAAGTAGCTGTCCTGCCGGTCCTACGATGCTGTCCGGCCTACTTGGCCGCTCTGACATGGTTCCTCTGCGCTCCTTTTTGTTCTGCGCAATAACGCCCCTCTGTTCCAAACGATACTACTGTAAGTATGCCTAGAAAGCTGTGATAAACAAGTGATAATGGCAAATTAACAATACATATAAGTATGAGCTCGTATTAGTTACGAGAGAATATCAAGTATACATGTTAATCTTTGTTAATAATATGGTTAACGCGGCAAGCGTTATCTCTTAACGCCCGGGCAGGCCGACTAAAATTGTGATTTTTGGGGTCGTATTATTGCTGGTTCGGTGCAGCAGGGACGATCCGTCAGGCCGTCCCGCGTAATGGTGGGCGCACGTGGGATCGAACCACGGACCTCCTCGGTGTGAACGAGGCGCTCTCCCGCTGAGCTATGCGCCCATAAAACGCTCTGGGTGGGGCCACCATGTAGGGTAGGGCTGCGGCCCGAGTCAAGCGGGCGGGGGGGGGGTCCGGGGCGCGGCGTCTTTGGCGTCAGCCCCGGCCGAGGGCGGCCAGCGCCGCCGGGAGCTCGGAGAAGTCCTCGATCACCCTGTCGGGATCCAGGTCGCGGGCCGGAATCGGGCCGTAGCCGTGGTCGATGACGATGACCGGCAGCCCGGCCGCGCGCGCGGCCAGCACGTCGTTGTGGCCGTCGCCCAGCATGACGGCGGTGTCGGGCGGGCTTTCCATGAGCCGAAGCAGTCCCAGCAGGTGGCCCGGGTCCGGCTTGCGCACGGGGAAGCTGTCGCCGCCGGCCACCGCCTCGAACAGGCCGTCGAATCCGAGCTCGGCGACGATCGCCCGGCTGGGCGCTTCCGGCTTGTTGGAGCAGACCGCCAGGCGCCAACCCTGGGCCTTGAGCGCGGCGAGCGCTTCCACAGCCCCGGGGTAGGGCTTGGTCAAGTCGGTCATGCGCGCTTCGTAGATCGGCAGATAACGCGCCACCAGGGCGGCCAACTCGGCCTCGGGCGGCGTCTCACCGGTGGCGGCCAGGGCCCGCTCGATCAGTTTGGGGACGCCGTCGCCCACCATGGCCTTGACCGCCTCGACGGGCAGGCGCCGCCGGCCTTCGCTTTCCAGAAGTTCGCCGACGGCGGCCGCGAGGTCCGGAACGCTGTCGATCAGCGTGCCGTCGAGGTCGCAAATCAGCACCGGGGCGGCGCCAGTGGGTGACGGGTCCATGTAACGTCCAGTAAGAATTGTTGATTTGCAGGCGCTTGGGCGCTTGTGGCATGGTCCGGCTGCTTTTTTCAAGGGTTGTTTCAATCCAGACCCCTGACCACAAGAATTTCGACTCCATGACCTCAAACAAGCTCGCCGTCGTCGTACTGGCCGCCGGCCAGGGAAAGCGCATGAAGTCCGCGCGTCCCAAGGTGCTGCACGAGATCGCCGGGCGGTCCATGCTGGATCATGTGTTGGACGCGGTGGCCACCCTGGCGCCCGAGAGGGTCGTGGTGGTGCTCTCTCCGGACATGGAGGAGGCCGCCGCCGCCGTGGCCGCGCGGGGCGAGGGTTTCGGCAGCGTCGTGCAGGAGGAGACGCTGGGCACGGGCCACGCCTTGGGCTGTGCCGGGCCGGCGCTCGAGGAATTCTGCGCGGCCCATATCACGGGCAGCGTCCTCGTGGTCTTCGGCGACACGCCGCTGCTGACCTCCGAAACGCTCAAGGGCATGGCGGCCATGCGCCACAAGGAGAACGCGCCCGCGTTGCTCGGCCTGGCGTTCCGGCCGGCCGACCCGGCCCGCTACGGCCGTGTGATCCTGGGCGAAGGCGGGCAGGTGCAACGCATCGTGGAATACGCCGATGCCGGCAAAAAGGAGCGGGCGATCGACCTGTGCAACGCGGGTGTTCTGCTGGGCGAGGGGGCGCTGCTCTTCTCGCTCGTCGAGCGGCTCGGCCGGGATAACGCCAGGGGTGAGTATTACCTGACCGATGTCTTCGCCCTGGCGGATGCCGGGGGCCACCGGACCGCCATGGCCGAGGCCGATCCGGAAGAGGTCATGGGCATCAACTCGCGCGCCGAGCTCGCCGTGGCCGAGGCGGTCATGCAGACCCGCCTGCGCGGCCGGGCCATGGCCGAGGGGGTCACCTTCCTGGACCCCACGACGGTCTGGTTGAGCATGGATACCCGCTTCGGCCAGGACGTGACGGTGCAGCCCAGCGTCTATTTCGGCCCCGGGGTGGTTCTGGGCGATCATGTGGAGGTGCGCGCCTTCTCGCACCTGGAGGGGGCGCGCGTCGATGCCGGCGCGACGATCGGCCCCTTCGCGCGTCTGCGGCCCGGGACGGTCGTGGGGCCCGGCGCACGGGTCGGCAACTTCGTCGAGGTCAAGAACGCGACCCTCGGCGAGGGCGCCAAGGCGAACCACCTGAGTTACCTCGGCGACGCCAAGGTGGGCGCCAGGGCCAACATCGGCGCCGGCACCATCACCTGCAACTATGACGGGGTTGCCAAGCACCGCAGCGAGATAGGCGAGGGCGCTTTCATCGGCTCCAATACGGCCCTTGTCGCCCCGGTCACCGTGGGCAAGGGTGCCATGGTGGCGGCGGGCAGCACCATCACCAAGGACGTTTCTCCCGGCGCCCTGGCCATCGCCCGCGGCGAGCAAAGCGAGCGCGCGGGCCTGGCCAAACGTTTCCTGCGCCGCGGCGGCGGCAAGTCCAAGGACAAAGGGTAAGGCGAAAGGAGGCGATTCCAGGCCATGTGCGGAATCATCGGAATCCTCGGCAAGGCGCCCGTGGCGCC
>JAZGBC010000118.1:0-2333 GCA_036444495.1 Kiloniellales bacterium | reverse complement strand
GCTGCCGCCGGACGGCGCGCGGGTGGACGGCAGAGACGCGGTCCAGGCCTTCTGGCAGGGCGCGATCGACGGCGGCGTCGGCGGCCTCATCCTGGAGACGATCGAGGTGGAGTCCCATGGAAACCTGGCTTACGAAGTGGGCGTCTTCTCGTTCCAAGTCCCGGGAGAGAACGGCGCGTCGGTGACCGCATCGGGCAAGTACATCGTGGTGTGGAAAAGGACCGGCGCCCACAACTGGCAGCTTCACCGCGACATCTGGAACATGGACCCGGCACCCTAGCGGCCGGGCAAGTGCCATCGGCCAAATTGGTTGGTGGGCAAATTGACTGGCGGGCGAAGACGCCTCGCCCGCCTCTAGCCCTCATCCGGCGCGGCGGAACCGCGGGTCAGTTGTTGACCGCGACGGGATACCCCGCCGCCTTCCAGCCCGGAAAGCCCTCGCGCAGGTAATAGACCTTCTCGAATCCCCACGCGACCGCCCTGACGCAGGCCTTGGACGAACGCAGACACTTGGGTCCTTCGCAATAGATGACGACCGCCTGGTCCCTAGCCACGACCGCCAGAAGACCGGCTTCACTGAAGTCGGACTTGAAGTTGAGCAAGACGGCACCCGGTATGTGACCAAGATTCCAGTGGGACTCGTTGCGCACGTCAACGAAGGCGACACCCTGGTCGAACAACAGCTTTGCGGCGGCGGCATCTACGGTCGTTGCGCCCGCCACCTCTGTCGGCGACTCGGCCGAGACCTCCGCGATTGCAGGCACACCGGCCTTCTCGAGGCCCGCCCGCAGGCGCTCGCGGTCCGCCCGCTCCTTGAACGGCCACAGATCGACGTCCTTCAAGGTGTAGGGACCAGCGAGGAGAACATCTATGCCAATCTCGATGCCCTTGGCGCGGGCTTCCTCCAGGCGCGCCTCTCTCTTGGCGCGCAATGTGTTGAGCGCCGATACGGCGGACATGGCCTGCTCCTCGCGGCCAAGATGCCCTTGGGCCGCGGCCAGGAGTATGAGCCCAATGTCGTCGTCCGGATTGCGTTGGGCAGCCCGCCTCAATGACTCGGCGGCCGCCTCGAACTGCTCCGTCCCGAACTGTGCCAGCCCGAGCCAAACCAGGTACGCGGATGGAAAATAGGGGTCGAGCCGCATCGCCTTGCGGATGGCATCGGCGCCCTCCGCCGGTCTGCCGGCGTAGATCAAGGCCGTTGCCAACGCCTCGTAACCGATGGGGTCGTTGGCGTCCAATTCAATGGCCCGCCTGGCCTCGGCCACGGCCGCCTGGTGCCGACCCTGAAAGGTCTGCACACTGGAAGCTACCTGGTGTGCGAGGGGCACCGGGTTTTTCGTGGCTTCCCGCAGGTATTTGGTTGCCTGCAAACGGGCCCCCTGATGCGAAAGCCCAAGCCGTTCGGACCAGCGGCCGCCCCGGCTGGTGAAATCCTTGGCAAGGCTCGTCCAATGGATAGCCGCGAGCGCGGCAAAGGCGCGGCTGTAGTTCGGATCCAGCGCGACAGCCTGTTCCAGATAGGGGATGGCTTCAGCGAAATCGTCCGGTGTATTGCGCCGATAGTAGGCCCAACCCCGTAGGAAGGCGTCGTAGGCTTCGGCATTTTCGGTCTCGGCCTTCGCCTGCAGCGACCGCTCCCCCGCCGTCAGCTTGACCGCCAGGGCGGCCACGATCTGGCCGATGACGTTGTCCTGCAGGGCGAAGATGTCCGACAGCGAGCCGTCGTAGCGATCGGCCCAGAGGTGATAGCCGGACAACGCGTCGATCAGCTGGACGTTGATCCGCACCTGGTCGCCGACGCGCCGCACGCTGCCCTCGACGACGTAGCGCACCCCCAGTTCCTCGGCCACCTCGCGCACCTTTACGGGCTTGTCTTTGTAGGTGAAGGTGGAGTTGCGGGAGATCACGAACAGCCCCGAGATCTTGGACAGGTCCGTGATCAGGTCTTCGGTCATGCCGTCGGCGAAATAGGCCTGGCCGGGGTCGTCCGACATGTTGTTGAACGGCAGGACGGCAATGGACGGCTTGTCGGGCAGCGGGAGCGCCATCTTCTCCACGGAGGCCGGCTCGAATTCGGGAGCCCAGGGCTGCCACCAGACCAGCCCGCCGATCGCCAAGACGGACACGACAAGCGCCACCGCGATTTGCGGCCGTCGCGAGGGTGCGGCTTTCACGGGCATCTCGACCACGGGCGTCAACAAGGCGTCCGCCTTTTCGTCGAGGACCACACTGAACACGCGCATCGGCCGCGCGATATTCTTGACTTCGACCTCACCCAGATCCTCGAAGTCGATATCCAGCTTGTCGCGCACCTGGTTGCGCACGTTGCG
>JAZGBC010000117.1:0-8735 GCA_036444495.1 Kiloniellales bacterium | reverse complement strand
ACCGCCGGAGGGCGTCGGAAAGCCTTGCCGATGTCCCGCATCGCCCGCGGCTTCCCTCCTGCCCGGCGGATCGCCCGCGCGATCTCTATGGGTCATTATCAGCGAGATTTGGTATCAGACCCGGACGGTCCCGCGCGGCGCTTGTGCACAAAGAATCCAGACATGGCCCGGTTTGTTCGTGGGCCGATTGAATTCACCCCTGTCACGAGTGGGAAAGAGTTAAGAGATAATAAATTTGTTAACCATTTCTGTAATAACCTGCTGGCGTTGGTAGCGTGGCGGCGGCGGGGAATTAATAAATTTCGCTCGACGTCACGCACCGAAAACGTTTTTTGGCGAGGCAAGGTGCAAGATTCACTTCCAGCGAATGGGTCGGGGCAGGACCTTCAGTTCCTGCTCGACTTGGCGCTCGACAAGTCGTTGGAGGCCCGCAGGAAACTTACCGCGACGATAGGCGATTTCTTTTCCGAGACGGGAGACGTCCTGAGCGATCGCGAACGCGCGCTTATGGGCGACATCCTGCGTAAGCTCATCCTCGAGTGCGAGATGGCGGTGCGCCGGGATTTGAGCGAACGCCTGTCCAGGTCGTCCCACCCGCCCCACGACCTTGTCGTCATGCTGGCCAACGACGAGATCGAGGTCGCCGAACCGGTCCTGAAGAAATCGGCGGTACTGCGCGATATCGAGCTGATCCAGATCGTCCGGCACCGTACCCAACAGCACCAGCTTGCCATCGCCATGCGCCGCTCGATCAGCGAGCACGTCTCCGACGCGCTGGTCGAGAACGGCAACACCGATGTCATCAAGGTGCTGCTGGAAAACCAGGACGCACGAATCTCCAAGGCGACACTCGAATACCTGGCCGAAGAGTCGCGCCGCGTCGACACCTACCAGGAACCCTTGGTCCAGCGAAAGGATTTGCCGGCAGAGCTGGCCGAACGCATGTACCTTTGGGTCTCGGCTGCGTTGCGCGGCTATATCGTGGAAAACTTCGACGTTCACCCGAGCGAATTGGACGATCACCTCGAAGGCGTGGCCTCGTCGATCACCGGCGACCCCGAACAGCATAGCAAGGACCCGAGCGCCAAGGACTCTGCCAGCCTGCTGGCGCATCGGCTGGTCCAGCAAAGAGAAGTGACGCCGGAGTTTTTGATCCAAGTGCTTCGGCAGGGCGAGATACGGCTGTTCGAGGCCCTGTTCGGCGAGCTAAGCGGGCTCAAGCCCCCGCGCCTGCAGGAAACGATTTACGATAGCGGCGGCGAAGGTCTGGCGATCGCCTGCCGTGCGCTGGAGATGCCGAAGCCGAGTTTCGCCACGATCTTCCTGCTCAGCCGCCGCGGCAGGCCGGGCCGGCGAGTGATCGATCCGAGAGAACTCTCGCGCGCACTCATGATCTACGATAGGATCAATGCCAAGGCCGCCGTCGAAGTGGTCAAACGTTGGCGCCGCGACCCCGCCTACCAAGAGGCGATCGAGCGCGTTGCGGAGTCCGGAAAGGACGAGGAAACCGAGGGCGATTGAGTCGTATAGCATGTCGGCAGAGCCGAAAAAGTTCAACCCCATAACCTGGCCGGGCCGGAACGAGGCCCGCGAGGCGCCGGAAAGGGACGCAGCCCCGCCCGCGCCCCACTATGGGCTTGCCGAGGAGAAGATCGAGCCGGAGAAGATCCGCGCCAAGCTGACGGCAGCCTTGGAGCGCCTCGAGGACATTACGCGCCTGGTGAGCGATTGGGTTTGGGAAGCCGACCGCGACCTCGTGCTCACCTTCGCCTCGCCCCGGGTCAATGAGGCGCTGGGCTATCATCCCCACGAGTTGACCGGCCGCCGGCTCACCGATCTACTCTCCGAGCCCAATGACATCCTGGACCGCCTGACTACACAGAAGGGCCGCCAGCCGTTTCGCGATATTCACATCGAAATTCCTAACCGCGACGGGGCGGCGCGCGAGTTTCTGTTGAGCGGCCTGCCGGTTTACTGTTCGGCAACGGGCGACTTCCTGGGTTTTCGCGGCACGGCGAACGACGTCACCGAGTTGAAGCGGCGCGAGCAGGCCTTGCTTCGGGCGAAGGAAGTCGCCGAGACGGCGAGCCGGACGAAGGGCGAATTCCTGGCCAACATGAGCCATGAGTTGCGCACGCCGCTCAACGCCATCATCGGTTTCTCGGACATCATGAGTAGCGAGATGCTGGGGCCGCTGGAAAACGAGCAATACAAGGGCTATACCGGCGATATCGCGAACAGCGCGCGTCACCTCCTGGTCCTGATCAACGATATCCTCGACGCCGCCAAGATCGAGGCCGGGCAGATGAGCCTTGCCGAGGAAACGGTAGACCCGGCGGCATTGATCGAGTCGGTCGAGCGCCTGACCGTGACGCGGGCCGAACAAGCGGGTCTAAGCCTCACAACCCACCTGGATAGCGATGGCGTCAGTCTCTACGCCGACAAGGTCAAGCTCAGCCAGGTCTTGATCAACCTGGTTTCCAACGCGCTAAAATTCACGCCCGAGGGTGGCCGGGTGGAGTTGCGCGCCTTCCTCGCCGACGACGGGGCTTTCGTATTCGAGGTCATGGACACCGGCATCGGCATCGCGCCTGAAGACCTGCCCAAGGCCATGGCTCCCTTCGGCCAAGTAGACTCGGCGCTGAACCGCAAGTTCGAGGGCACGGGCCTCGGACTGCCCCTCGCCAAGTCGCTGACCGAATTGCACGGCGGGCGCTTCGAAATCCGCAGCCAGCCAGGCGAGGGCACGAGGGTCAGCCTGCGCCTGCCGGCCATGCGCGTGCAAAAGGACTGATACCAGCGGCAGCGGACTTTTTCCCCTACGGGATTTTATGCCTCAGGGTATTCCTTGGCCGCGGCTTCCAACGCCTTGATGCCGGGCAGGGTCTTGCCCCGTAGCCACTCCAGAAACGCGCCGCCGGCGGTGGAGAGATAGGAAAAGTCCTGGGCGACACCCGCCTGGCGAAGAGCGGCCAGGGTTTCCCCGCCACCCGCCACGCTGAACAGCTTGCCGTCACGGGTGAGCTCGGCCACCTTGTGCGCCACGGTCACGGTCCCGGTATCGAAGGGCGGCACCTCGAAGCAGCCCAGCGGCCCATTCCAGATGACCGTGTGGCAGCCCTCGAGCCGCTCGCAGATCACGTCGCTGGTCTTGGGGCCGATGTCCATGATCATCCGGTCCTTGAGCACCCGCTTGATCGGCACCGTCTTGGTCTCGGCGCCCGCGGCCAGGTCGGACTCCAGCACCGCATCCACCGGAATCAACATGGTGCAATCGGTCTTCTTCACCTTTTTCATGAGATCGCGCGCGTGGCGCGTCATCTCTTTCTCGCACAGCGAGGTCCCCACCTCGACCCCCAGGGCGTGGAGAAAAGTATTCGCCAGGCCGCCGCCAAGGATCAGCAGGTCGGTCTTGTCGACCAGATTTTCCAGCAGGCCGAGCTTGGAGGAGATCTTGGCGCCGCCGACGATCGCGGCAAGGGGGCGCTTGGGATCGGTGAGCGCCGCGCTCAGGTTGTCCAACTCCGCCTGCATCAGGCGGCCGGCGGCCGAGGGGATCAGATGGGTTATGGCCTCGACCGAGGCATGTTCCCGGTGCGCGGTGGAGAAAGCATCATTGACGTAAAGGTCGCCGAGTTTGGCTAACGCCGAGGCGAACTCCACCTCATTGACCTCTTCGCCCGAATGGAACCGCAGGTTCTCCAGCAGCGCCACGTCGCCGTCGTCCAGGTCTTCGACCGCTTCCTGCACGGCCGTGCCGATGCAATCCTCGATGAAGACCACGGGCCGGCCGTGCAGCATGGCCGTCAGCGGCCGGGCCACGGGCTCGAGCGACAGGCTGTCGATCTTCCGACCGCCCGGCCGGCCCAGGTGCGACATCAGCACGACGCGCGCGCCGCGCCGGGCCAGCTCCTCGATGGTGGGAATGGCGCGCTCGATCCGCGTGGTGTCGGCAACCCGCCCCTCCTGCATGGGCACGTTGAAATCGACGCGAACCAGGACGCTTTTGCCCGCAACATCCAGATCGTCGAGAGTTTTGAAGGCCGGCATCTCTATCTTGTAACGGTGAACTGCCCCGGGCGCCGGGCCAGAATGGTGCATAACCGGCCGTCCGGTGCAAGGCCCTAGCCGAGTGTTTCACGGCAATTAGGGGGCTCGGTGTGCGCGCATACTACCAGAGCACGACGAGGAATCTAACCCTACAGCCAAAGAGTGGCATCGCTCGGCGACCACGGGACAGCGCGATCATCCTATGCGCCTTCGCCAACCACCGGGTTGCGCAAGGTTCCGATGCCCTCAATCTCCACCTCGCAGACATCGCCCGGCTTCATGAACAGCGGCGGTTTGCGCACGAAACCGACACCCGGCGGCGTGCCGGTCGGGATGACGTCGCCGGCTTCGAGCGTCATGACGTTGGACAACTCGGAAACCAGGTCCGCAACGCCGAAAATGAGGTCGTCGATGTTGCTGTCCTGGACCACTTCCCCGTTCAAGCGGCACTGGATGGCGAGGCCCGCCGCACCCGGCGGCAATTCGTCGGCGGTCACGATGTCCGGCCCGAAGGAGCCCGAGGCGTCGAAGTTCTTACCCATGGTCCATTGGCTGGACGAGAACTGATAGTCGCGCAAGGAGCCGTCGTTGAAGGCCGAGTACCCCAGAACGTGGTCCAGCGCCTTGCCGCGCGGGATGGCGCGCCCGCCGGTGCCGATGACAATCGCCAACTCGCCCTCGAAATCGAACTGCTCGCTCAACTTCGGGCGCACGATGGGCCGCTCGTGGCCCACGATGGAGCCGGGCCAGCGCACGAAGACGATGGGATACTCAGGGATCTCCAGGCCGATTTCCTTGGCGTGGGAGCGGTAATTGAGTCCGATGGCGGGGATCTTGGGCGGCCGCGGTATGGGCGGCAGCAGCGTGACCCCTTCGGCCGGGACAAGCGCCTCGGCGCTCGCGGCCTCCGCCGCCGCGGCAACCCGGTCCAGGGCGCCGGCGTTCAGGATCGCCGGCCAATCGTTCGGCAGATCGGGCGCCGCGAGCGAGAGATCGACGATGGCCCCGTCACGGCGCACGCCCGGGACCGGGCGCCCGCCCTTGTCGAAGGTCAAGAGCCGCACGGAGGCTAGCCCAGCGTCGGGATGACGTAGTCCGCGCCCGCCCGGATGCCCGTGGGCCAGCGCGAAGTGATGGTCTTGAGCTTGGTGTAGAAGCGCACGCCCTCGGGCCCGTGCATGTGGATGTCGCCGAACAGCGAACGCTTCCAGCCGCCGAAGCTGTGGTAGGCCACGGGCACCGGAATGGGCACGTTGATGCCGACCATACCGATGCGGATGTTGGCCGCAAAATCGCGCGCCGCATCGCCGTCGCGGGTGAAGATCGCCGTGCCGTTGCCGTATTCGTGCCCGTTGACCATATCGACCGCGGCGGCGTAGTCGGGCGCGCGCACGACCGAGAGCACGGGACCGAAGATCTCGTCGGTGTAGATCGACATGTCCGTGGTCACCCGGTCGAAGATCGAGCCGCCCATGAAGTAGCCCTTCTCGTAGCCTTGCAGCTTGAGGCCGCGGCCATCCACGGTGAGCTCCGCGCCTTCCTTGATGCCCGTCTCGATATAGCCCATCACCTTGTCGTAGTGTTCCTGGGTCACCAGCGGGCCCATCTCGGTGTCCGGATCGCTGCCCGGCCCCACCTTGAGCGCCTGCACCCGCGGGCTGAGGCGGCCGATCAGGTCATCGGCCACCTGGTCGCCCACCGCGACCGCGACCGAGATCGCCATGCAGCGCTCGCCCGCCGAGCCGTAGGCCGCGCCCATGATGGCGTCGGCCGCCTGCTCCATGTCGGCGTCGGGCATGATGACCATGTGGTTCTTGGCCCCGCCGAGGGCCTGCACGCGCTTATTGTTGGCGCAGCCGGTGTGATAGATGTACTCGGCCGTCTTGGTCGCGCCGACGAAGCTGACCGCGGCGATGTCGGGGTCGGCCAGGATGGCGTTGACCGCCTCCTTGTCGCCCTGCACCACGTTGAACACGCCGTCGGGCAATCCGGCCTGCGTGAACAGATCGGCCAGCATGACGGAGAAGGAAGGGTCCTTCTCGGACGGCTTCAGGATGAAGGTGTTGCCGCAGGAGATCGCCATGGGCGCCATCCAGAGCGGAATCATGGCCGGGAAGTTGAACGGCGTGATGCCGGCGCAGACCCCCAAGGGCTGACGCAGGGAATAGCTGTCCACCCCGGTGCCCACCTGCTCGGTGAACTCGCCCTTGAGCATGTGCGGGATGCCGCAGGCGAACTCCACGACCTCGATGCCGCGGGTGATAGAGCCCTTGGAATCGGCGATCGTTTTGCCGTGCTCCTCGGTCATCACCGCGGCCATGGCCTCGATGTTGTCCTCGATGAGCTGCTTCAGCTTGAACATGACCCGCGCCCGGCGCAGGGGCGGGGTGGCCGACCAGCCGGGCAAGGCGTCGCGCGCGGCCTCGACCGCCTGGCGCACCTCGGCGGTGTTGGCGAAAGCCACCCGGCGCACGACCTCGCCGATCGCCGGATTGTAGATATCGCCGAAGCGGCCGCTCTTGCTCTCGGCCACGCGGCCGTTGATGTGATGCTGGATGACGTCGGGCATCGGTCCTCCCTCGGGCGTTTCTTGCTGTCCTTGCGAGCGAGAATAGACCAGGGAAATGCGCCCCGAAAGGGGGTAGCGCCTCATACCAAGTCTCGTCGATACGGGCCCATTTCATGGCGGCGGCTTGGCCATCCGGCCGCGTTGCGCGGCTTGCCCGATAACCCTGAAATCGGCACACTGGATATTGCGAAATAATATTATCTTCAGGGAGGAACAAAATGCGCCAATTCATCATTCCCTTAGCCGCGGCCGCCGTCATGGCGGCCAGCATCGGCACGGCCGACGCCAAGGGCCGCCTCGTCGTCTACTGCTCCATGCAGCCCGACTGGTGCCAGAAGGCGGTCGACGTGTTCAGCGCCAAGTACAACGTCAAGGTATCGATGACCCGCACGGGCTCGGGCAGCACCTTCGCCAAGATCCTGGCCGAGAAGGACAGCCCCAAGGGCGACATCTGGTACGGCGGCACCCTGGACCCGCACAGCCAGGCCGGCGTCAACGGCTTGCTGGTCTCCTACAAGTCTCCCCGGATTCCGGAACTGGGAGAGCGCTTCCGCAACCCGGCAACCAGCAAGCAAAATCACTCCACCGGCATCTACGCCGGCGTGCTCGGCTTCAGTGTCAACACCGATTTGCTGGAGAAGAACGGCCTGCCCATGCCGGCTTGCTGGTCCGATATCGTGAAGCCGATCTACAAGGGCCTGGTCCAGGTGGCGAGCCCGCAGAGCTCGGGCACCGCCTACACGGCGACCGCGACCTTCGTCCAGTTGTGGGGCGAGGACAAGGCGTTCGAGTACTTCGCCAAGCTCCACAAGAACATCGGCCAATACACCAAGTCCGGCTCGGCGCCGGGCAAGAACGCGGCCCGCGGCGAGACCATGATCGGCATCGGCTTCCTGCACGATCACGCCAAGGAACTGTCCAACGGATTCCCGCTGGAACTGGTCGTGCCGTGCGAGGGCACCGGATACGAGATCGGCGGCCTCAGCATCATCAAGGGCGCGCGCAACCTCGAGAACGCCAAGCTGTACGTCGACTGGGCGCTCTCCAAGGAGGGCCAGGAGGTTGGGCCCACGGTCAAGGCCTTCCAGGTGCCGACCAACTTGAAGGCGGCCGTGCCCAAGGAGGCGATTCCCTTGGAATCGGTCAAGCTGATCGACTACGACTTCGTCAAGTACGGTTCGGACGAGACCCGGCGTCACCTCATCGACCGTTGGGCCAAGGAAATCAAGCCCATGGCCCGTTGATCGAGAGCTGTTGATCTTGGGGGCGGTCCTCCGGGGCCGCCCCTCCTCTATTCGGATCGAATCGTGATCGCCCTCGCCCGGTCCCGCATCCTTTCCGTCAACCCCGTCGCCGTCTGGTCGGTGATCGGCATCGCCGGCTTCGCGGTGTTGCCGTGGTATAGCCTCGAGTACGGGCTTGTCGAATCGACCTGGGACGAGATATTCGACGAGCTGGCGTGGCGATCGGCCAACCTGTCGCTGGTGCCGCTCGCAGCCTTCATTCTTTACCTGTTTCGCCCGTGGCGGGGCCTCGCGGCGATCACGGCACGCCGTTTCGACCTGTGGGTCGCCGGGCTCACTCTCGGCGGAATAATTGTCGGCGCCAATTTCGATGACGGCGGCCTGGGGCTCGGCGCCGCCGTCCAGTTGATCGCCCTTGGCGGCATCATGGCGATGGCCTTCGCCCGGCTCGGCTACGTGCGCGGGGACGCGTTCATGACCGGCGCCATCATCCTCATCGTGACGACGGTGGTGCTCTTCATCTTCTTCCCGGTGACGACCATCCTCATCAAGGTGCTGTTCGACAGGTTTGGCGCCTTCGCGCCCCTGCAATTCTTCACGATCGCGGCCGAGTTCGGGACCGGCCGGGTCTTCATGAATTCGCTGTTTCTGGCGCTTTGCGTGGGCGTTTCCAGCACCTTCTTCGGGCTCGTCTTCGCGCTTTACACCGTGCGTTCGATGTCGCGCTACCGCAACGTCATCAAGATTTTTTCGATCCTTCCCATCATCACGCCGCCGTTCGTCATCGGGCTCGCCCTGATCCTCATCTTCGGCCGCTCGGGATCGATCAACGACATCCTCGAAAACCTCTTCGGGGCGGGCGGGCTGCTCAT
>JAZGBC010000116.1:0-2415 GCA_036444495.1 Kiloniellales bacterium | reverse complement strand
TTTCCGGTTCCGCTAGCTTACGGTCAATCGCGCCGGCGAGGCCAGAGGCGCTTTTTCGCCTTCATTCGGCAGCCTGTTGCACACAGCCTCTCATGTTGTGTTTTTAACACAAGGTTCCCAATGCCGGCTGTTGAATTTTCACCACGAAGACACCAGAAGAAAAGACTCACCACAGAGACACAGAGAACCAAAATTAAACTCTCACCACGAAGACACAAAGACACGAAGAACCTTTTGTTTGCGCGCTTCGCGCGCCGAATTCCTCTTTGTTCCTTCGTGTCTTCGTGTCTTCGTGCCTTGGTGGTAATTCTTTCTGGTTCTCTGTGCCTCTGTGCCTCTGTGGTGAATCCTTTTTTCCGCCCATCAGGTACGAAATGTTGGAGTTGGAACACTCGCACGATAGACTGTGCCCCATGATCGCCGCTGCCGACAGTCTCCGCCCGCTGGCGCCCGCCGAGCTCAAGCGCCGCCTGGGCGAAGCGGGCGAGATCGCGCTCCTGGACGTACGCGAACCCGGCCAGTACGGCGACGGCCATTCCTTTCTCGCCGTTTCCCTACCATACAGCCGTCTCGAATTGGATGCGCCCCGGCTGCTGCCCCGTCGACGCACGCCCATCGTGCTCATCGATGCGGGCGACGGCGTGGCCGAGCGCGCGGCACGGCGGCTTGCCGGGCTCGGCTACCAGGAGATTTTCGCCGTCGAAGGCGGCGCGCCCGCTTGGGCGGCGGCCGGCTACACCCTGTTCAAGGGTGTCAACGTGCCGAGCAAGACCCTGGGCGAACTGGTCGAGGCGCAGCTGCACACGCCGAGCCTATCCGCCAAGAGCCTGCGCCGGATGCAGGCCGAGGGCGCGGCCCTGGTGCAGCTCGATGGGCGTCCAACCGAGGAATACCGGCGCATGACGGTCCCCGGCGCGCGCTGCTGTCCCAACGCGGAGCTGGCGCATCGGCTGAACCTTCTGGTTCCCGATCCGGGCACGCCGATCGTGGTCAATTGCGCCGGGCGCACGCGCAGCATCATCGGCGCCCAATCGCTCATAGCCGCCGGGGCGCCGAACCCGATCTTCGCGCTCGAGAATGGAACCCAGGGCTGGGAGCTGGCCGGCCTGGAACTGGAGCGGGGCGCCGAGCGCCTCTATCCCGAGAGGCTGGACGCGACCACGCTCGAAGCCTCGCGGCGCCAAGCGCGGCGGCTGATCGAGACCTATGGCCTTGCGGTCGTCGACGAGGATCGCTTGGCCGCCTGGGCCGCGGACGACGGACACAGCCTCTATTGCTTGGACGTGCGCACGCCCGAAGAGTTCACTGCCGGACATCATCCCCTGGCGCAGAGCGCGCCCGGCGGGCAGCTGGTGCAAGCGACGGACCATTGGATCGCCGTGCGCAACGCGCGCATCGCGCTCATGGACGATACCGGCCTGCGCGCGGCTCTGACCGCCCTCTGGCTGCGCGCCATGGGCCATCGGCCCTTCATCGTGAGGTCGGAAGGCCCCGGGACCTCCCGGCAATCGGCGGAGCGGGCGGCCGAAGCACCGCCGCAACCGGCGCTGCCGGTGATGCCCCCCGCCGCCTTGCGGGAGCGTCTTGCGCGCGATCAGTTCCAGGTCATCGACCTGCGGCCGAGCGCAAGCTTTCGACGCGGCCACATAGCCGGCGCGCTCTGGTCGATCCGGCCGCGGCTCACAGGCCTTGGCCTCGAGCCATCGCGCCCGCTCGTGCTCACCGCCGAGACGCCGGCGCTGGCCGCGCTTGCGGCCGTCGATCTGCGCGAAATCGGGCATGAAGAATCGTTCTTCCTGGCGCCCGACGAGGCGGCCTGGCTCGAAGCCGGGTTGGCCCTGGAAGAGAGCGCCGGGCCGACGGACGCGGAAGCCATCGACTACCTGTTTTTCGTGCACGGCCGCCACGACGGCGACAAGGCGGCCATGCGCGCCTATCTCGCCTGGGAACAGGCTCTGGTGGGCCAACTCGACGCCCAGGAGCGCGCAACCTTCGACCTGGATCCGCTCATCGAGCGGCAGGCCGGCAGGTAACGTGGACCCGCAAGCCGGGTTCCGGTACGGTTCGAACATCGTCACCCCACTGCTCCGCCCATGACCACGTGCAGGGCGCGCGGCGGCGCGCGGCGCGCCATCCTTCGGGATGGCCGGACGGTGAGCGGGCTTATCCCGGAACGGTGCCCGGCGGCAGGCTCTCGACGTGGGTGCAGATATCGCCGGGCCGCGTCAGCCAGATCTCGTCCCGGTGGGCGGCGATGTGCTCGAAGGCGCGGCGCAGCCGGCGGATCCTATAGGGCCTGCCGGCGACGAAGGGGTGCAGCGAAATCGGGCAGACCAGCGGCTGGTTCCGGGATTGCTCGAGCATCTCGTCGAACTGATCGACGATCATGTCGGCGAATTCGTCCGCCGAATGGCG
>JAZGBC010000115.1:0-4177 GCA_036444495.1 Kiloniellales bacterium | reverse complement strand
TCAAGGGCTAGACACATCCCGCCTCACACCCCGCCCATGCAGAGGTATTTGACCTCGAGGAAGTCCTCCATGCCGTACTTGGAGCCCTCGCGGCCCATGCCCGATTCCTTGACACCGCCGAAGGGCGCGACCTCGGTCGAGATGATGCCGGTGTTGATGCCGACGATGCCGCTCTCCAGGGCCTCGGCCACGCGCCAGACGCGGCCCATATCGCGGGCATAGAAGTAGCAGGCCAGGCCGAACTCGGTGTCGTTGGCCATCTCGATGGCCTCCTCCTCGGTCTTGAAGCGGAACAGCGGCGCCACGGGGCCGAAGGTCTCCTCCTTGGTCACCTTCATGTCGGTGGTCACCTCGGTCAGCACGGTGGGCTGATAGAAGGTGCCGCCGCGCTCGTGCCGCGCGCCACCGGCGGCGACCTTGGCGCCCTTGGCGAGCGCGTCGGCCACATGCTCCTCGACCTTCTCGAGCGCCGCCTGGTCGATGAGCGGGCCCTGGTTCACACCCTCCTCCAGGCCGAAGCCGACCTTCAGGTCCTGGGTGGCGCGGGTCAGTTTCGCGGCGAAGGCGTCGTAGACCGAGTCCTGCACCAGGAAGCGGTTCGCGCAGACGCAGGTCTGCCCGGTGTTGCGGTACTTGCTCATCATGGCGCCCTCGACGGCGGCGTCGAGGTCGGCGTCGTCGAAGACGATGAAGGGCGCGTTGCCGCCCAGCTCCATGGAGACCTTCTTCACCGTGTCGGCGCACTGCTTGAGCAGGATCTTGCCGACCTCGGTGGAGCCGGTGAAGGAGAGCTTGCGCACGATGGGATTGGCCGTGAGCTCGCCGCCCACCTCACGCGCCACGCCGGTCACCACGTTGAGCACGCCCGCCGGGATGCCCGCGCGCCCGGCCAGCTCGGCGAGCGCGAGCGCCGAGAAGGGCGTCATGCTGGCCGGCTTGATGACCACCGGACAACCGGCGGCCAGTGCGGGGGCGCATTTGCGCGTGATCATGGCGTTGGGGAAGTTCCAGGGCGTGATCGAGGCCACGACGCCCACGGGCTGCTTGATGACTACGATGCGCTTATCCGCCTGGTGCCCCGGGATGGTGTCGCCGTAGACGCGCTTGGCCTCCTCGGCGAACCACTCGATGAAGGCGGCGCCGTAGACCACCTCGCCCTTGGCCTCGGCCAGCGGCTTGCCCTGTTCGAGCGTCATGAGGACCGCCAGGTCATCCTGGTGCTCCAGGATAATGTTGTACCAGTTGCGCAGGATGGCGCTGCGCTCCTTGGCCAGCAGGGCGCGCCAGGCCGGCCAGGCCACATTCGCCGCCTCGATGGCCCGCGCCGTCTCGCTCCGGCCCAGCTTGGGCACCGTGCCCAGAATCTCGCCGGTCGCCGGGTTGTTGACCGGGATGGTCTCGCCGGAATCGGCGTCCACCCACTGGCCGTCGATGTAGCACTGCTGCCGGAACAGGGCGGCGTCCTTGAGCTGCGGCGCGCCGTTCGGCGCCGTCGCCTGAGCTTGTGCGGTCATGACAGTCCTCCGGTGTGGGGTTTTTTGTTGCTTGGCCGGGATTATAGAACCGGCGTGGGCCAAGAGAAAGAGGGCGCCGGGCGCGGGCGGGCCGGTCCCGGGGGCTGCGAATTGACGGCCGCGGTCAGCCGTTTAGCTGCCCCACATCGCTGGCGATGATGGCGAAGCGGTCGGAGAGCGCGGCGACCTCGGCCCGGTGCAGCTCCGCCGCCGGCACGACGCCGCCCTGCCCGTCCGGCAGATCGCGGGTGGCGCAGGCCGAGGCCAGGAGCGTGCAGCCGTAGCCCAGGTCGAGCGCGGCGCGCACGGTGGTGCTGATGCAGAGGTGGGTCATGAACCCGGCCACGATGATGTTGGACAGGCCCAGCGCCTTGAGCCGCTTGTCGAGCTCCCCATCGGCGAAGGCGTTGGGCACGGCCTTGTCGATGACCGTTTCGCCGTCCTGGGGCGCGACCTGCTCGGCGATCACGAAGTAGTCGGAGTCCGGGCCGAACAGGCCGTCGCCCTTGCCCTTGTGCCGCACGTGGATGACCGGAGTGCCGGCGGCGCGCGCGGCGGCGAAGAGCCTCGCCCCCTGCTCCAGCGCCGGCTCCATTCCGGTAAGCGCCAGCCGCCCGTTCACGTACTCCATCTGCGCATCGATCATGACGACGGCAGACTCGGCCAAGGCGTGCGGCCGGTTGGGCGCGCCGGCCATCTCGAGCAGGGTTTTGGGTTGGGGCATCGTGGTAATTCCTCCCTGGTAAACCGGTTCTTTTATTCCACCGTGACGCTTTTCGCCAGGTTGCGCGGCTGGTCGACGTCGGTGCCCTTGATGACGGCGGTGTGGTAGGCCAGGAGCTGCACCGGCAGGGCGTAGAGAATCGGCGCCACGAAGGGATCGATCCTGGGCAGCTCGATCGAATGGATCGCCCTATGGCCGATCCTCTTCACCCCCTCGGCATCGGAGATCAGCACCACCAGCCCGCCGCGCGCCGCCACCTCCTCGATGTTGGAGGCGGTCTTCTCGAACAGCGGCCCCGAGGGCGCGCAGACGATGACCGGCACCGCGTCGTCGATGAGCGCGATGGGACCGTGCTTCATCTCGCCCGCGGCATAGCCCTCTGCGTGGATGTAGCTGATCTCCTTGAGCTTGAGCGCACCTTCGAGGGCAATGGGATAGGTGCTGCCGCGGCCGAGGTAGAGCACGTCGCGCGCCTCGGACAGGAAGCCGGCGATCTCGCGGATTGCCGAGTCGTCGCCGAGGATCTCGGACACGCGCGCCGGCACCTCGACAAGGGCGGTGGAAAGCGCCGCTTCGGCCTCCTGGTCCAGCACGCCGCGCGCCCGGCCCGTGGCGATCGCCAGACAGGCCAGCACCGTGAGCTGGGTGGTGAAGGCCTTGGTCGAGGCGACACCGATCTCGGGGCCGGCCAGGGTCTGCAATACCGCATCGGATTCGCGGGCGACGCTGCTATCGGGCACATTGACCACGGAAAGGATCTTCTGCCCCTGCTCACGGGCAAAACGCAGGGCCGCCAGGGTGTCTATGGTCTCGCCCGACTGGGAGATGAACAGGCTGATCCCGCCCTCGGGCAGGGGCGCCTCGCGATAGCGGAACTCGGAGGCGATGTCGACCTCGACCGGCTGGCGGGCGATCTGCTCGAACCAGTACTTGGCGACCAGGCCGGCCAGGTAAGCGGTGCCGCAGGCGGCGATGGTGATGCGCGGCACGGCGGACAGGTCGAAGGGCAGGTCCTCCAACTCGACCCGGCGCCGCAGCGGATTGACGAAGGCGTGCAGCGTATCGCCGATCACCGCCGGCTGCTCGAAGATCTCCTTCTGCATGAAGTGGCGGTGCTGGCCCTTGCCGATGAGCGCTCCGGACAGCGAGGTCTGTTTCACCTCCCGCTCCATCACGGCGCCCGTGGCGTCGTGCACGATCGCCTCGTCCTTGCTCAGCTCCACCCAATCGCCTTCCTCAAGGTAGCAGATGCGGTCGGTGAGAGGCGCCAGCGAGAGGGCGTCCGTGCCCAGATACATCTCCCCGTCGCCGTAGCCGACCGCGAGCGGGTTGCCGCGGCGCGCGCCGATCATCAAGTCATGCCGGCCGGCGAAAACGATGGCCAAGGCAAAAGCCCCCTCGAGCCGCGCCAGCGCCGCGGCAACGGCCTCTTGCGGGCTCATCTGCTGGTTCAGGTACTCGGTCAGCAGGTGGACGATGACCTCGGTATCCGTCTCGGTCTCGAACTCGTGGCCCCGCTCTGTCAGGTCCGCGCGCAGTTCCTGGAAGTTTTCGATGATGCCGTTGTGCACCAGGGCCACGCGGTCGCTGGCGTGGGGGTGGGCGTTGGCCTCGGAGGGGCGCCCGTGGGTCGCCCAGCGGGTATGGCCGATGCCGACCGTGCCCTCGAGCGGTTCCTGCGTGAGCAGATCGGCCAGGTTTTGCAGTTTGCCCTCGGCCCGGCGCCGTTCGATGCTGCCGTTTACCAGGGTCGCCACACCGGCCGAGTCATAGCCGCGGTATTCCAGTCGCCGCAGCCCGTCGAGCAATAACGGCGCCACGGGCGCCTTGCCGAGGATTCCGATGATTCCGCACATGGCCTGGAATCGCCTCCTTTCGCCTTACCCTTTGTCCTTGGACTTGCCGCCGCCGCGGCGCAGGAAACGTTTGGCCAGGCCCG
>JAZGBC010000114.1:0-12065 GCA_036444495.1 Kiloniellales bacterium | reverse complement strand
TCGCAGCAGATGCTGGGCAAGGACGCCAACTACGTGCCCGGCTGGGACTGCCACGGCCTGCCCATCGAATGGAAGATCGAGGAGGGCTACCGGGAGCGCGGCCAGGACAAGGATTCCGTGCCGGTGGTCGAGTTCCGCCGCGAATGCCGCGAGTTCGCCGAGAAATGGGTCGAGATCCAGACCGAGGAATTCAAGCGCCTGGGCGTCGAGGGCAATTGGCGCGAACCCTATACCACCATGACCTTCGCCGCCGAGGCGCAGATCGCGCGCGAGATCGGCAAGTTCCTGATGAACGGCGGGCTGTATCGCGGCTCCAGGCCGGTGCTCTGGTCGGTCGTGGAAAAGACCGCGCTCGCCGACGCCGAGGTGGAGTACCACGAGCATACCTCCACCACGATCTGGGTGCGCTTTCCCGTCGTAAAGGCGCCCCATCCCGGCCTCGAAGGCGCCTCCGTCGTGATCTGGACCACCACGCCCTGGACCATCCCGGGCAACCGGGCGGTGGCCTTTGGGGCGGACGTGGAGTACGCGGCGATCGAGGTGACCGCGGCGGGCGAGGACGCCTGGGCCAAGCCGGGCGAGATTCTTGTCGTGGCCAAGCCGCTCATCGAGCCGACCCTGACCCGGGCGCGGATCACGGAGCACAGGGTGATCGCCGGGCTAAAGGGCGCGGATTTGGCCGGCACGATCTGTGCCCATCCCTTGCGCGGACAGGGCTACGAATTCGATGTGCCGCTGTTGCCCGGCAGCTTCGTAAGCGCCGAAGATGGCACGGGCTTCGTGCACATCGCGCCCGGCCACGGGATGGACGACTACGAGCTGGGCCTCAAGCACGGCTTGCCCATGCCTGCGACGGTGGACGGCGATAGCCGCTTCACCGAGGACGCGCCGCTTTTCACCGGTAAGAGGGTCTACACGCCCGAGGGCAAGGAGGGCGATGCCAACGCCGCCGTGGTCGAGGCCCTGCAGGCGGCTGGCGCGCTCATCGCCCGCGGCCGGCTCAAGCACGACTATCCCCATTCCTGGCGCTCCAAGGCGCCGCTCATCTTCCGCAACACGCCGCAGTGGTTCATTTCCATGGAGGCGAACGATCTGCGCAAGAAGGCGCTGCAGGCGATCGACGCGACACGCTTCGTGCCCGCCGCCGGCCAGGCCCGCCTGCGCTCCATGATCGAGGAGCGGCCCGACTGGTGCGTCTCGCGCCAGCGCGCCTGGGGCGTGCCCATCCCGGTTTTCGTGCACAAGCAGAGCGGCGAGCCCCTGCGCGACGAGAAGGTGATCGAGCGCGTCGCCCAAGCCTTCGAGGAAGAGGGCGGCGACGCCTGGTTCACCAGCGACCCGCAGCGCTTCCTGGGCGACGATTACCGGGCCGATGATTACGAGCAGGTGACCGACATCGTCGAGGTCTGGTTCGAATCCGGTTCGACCCACGCCTTCGTGCTCGAGCAGCGGCCCGAACTGGCCTGGCCGGCCTCGCTCTATCTGGAAGGCTCGGACCAGCACCGCGGCTGGTTCCATTCCTCGCTTCTGGAATCCTGCGGCACCCGCGGGCGCGCGCCCTACGACGCGGTGCTGACCCACGGCTTCGTGCTCGACGAGAAGGCGCGCAAGATGTCCAAGTCGCTCGGCAACGTGGTCTCGCCCCATGAGGTGATCGCCGAGCGCGGCGCCGATGTCCTGCGGCTTTGGGTGGTGGCCTCGGACTACGAGGAGGACCTGCGCATCGGCCCGGAGATCCTGGGCTACCAGATCGACGCCTACCGGCGCTTGCGCAACACGTTGCGTTTCCTGCTCGGCAATCTGGCCGATTTCGACGAGGCCGAGCGGCTGCCGCCGGCGGAGATGCCCGAGATGGAGCGCTGGGTGCTGCACCGCCTCTTCGAGCTGGACAAGCTGGTGCGCCGGGGCTGCGCGGACTTCGATTTCCACGGCATCTTTCAGGGCCTGCACAATTTCTGCGCCGTGGACCTCTCGGCCTTCTATTTCGACGTGCGCAAGGACGCGCTCTACTGCGACCGGCCGGATTCCACCGGGCGGCGGGCCTGCCGGACGGTGCTGGATCGAGTCTTCAATTGCCTGACCGCCTGGCTGGCGCCGATCCTCTGCTTTACCGCCGAGGAAGCCTGGTGGGTGCGCGGCGCCGGCCCCGAGCCGAGCGTGCACCTGCGCCTCTTCCCCGATATCCCGGGCGAGTGGGAGAACAGCGCGCTCGCCGAAAAATGGGCCAAGGTGCGCGACGTGCGCCGGGTGGTGACCGGGGCGCTGGAGATCGAGCGGGCGGAAAAGCGCATCGGCTCCAGCCTGCTGGCCCATCCCCGGGTTTACATCGAGCCCGCGGAACTGCGCGAGGCCATAGATGGGGTGGACCTGGCCGAGACTGCCATCACCTCCGGCCTGACGGTCGAAGAGGGCCCGCCGCCCAACGGCGCCTTCACGCTGGAGGAGGTGACCGGCGTAGGCGTGGTGGTGGCGCTGGCCGAGGGCGAGAAATGCCAGCGCTGCTGGAAGGTACTGCCCGATGTAGAGAGCCAGGGCGAGGCGCCCGGGGCCTGCGGGCGCTGCGCGGATGCGGTGCGCCACCTTCGCGCAGCCGCGCAGTAGCCGTGGCGGAGCCGGGCCCGGTGGGAATGACGCAGACCGGCCGCCCGGCGAGGGCGGCAACCCAGTTGGCGCTGGCGCTGGCCGCGCTGGTGGTGCTGCTGGACCAGATAAGCAAATGGGTCATTCTGGCCTTCGTCATGCAGCCGCCCCGGGTCATTGAGGTGACCGGCTTTTTCAACCTGGTCCTGGCCTACAACACAGGGGTCAGTTTCGGCATCCTGGGGGGCGAGGCGGCCTGGAAGCCCTGGGGCCTGAGCCTGCTGGCGCTGGCCATTGTGGCGGGTCTGTTCTACTGGCTGCGGCGCCAGCCGGAGCGGCGCCTGGCCGTGGCTGTCGGGCTCGTGGCCGGCGGGGCTGTGGGCAACGTGATCGACCGCCTGCACCAGCCGGGAGTGGTGGATTTCCTGGATTTTCACCTGGGCGGCTGGCACTGGCCGGCCTTCAATCTGGCGGACAGCGGAATCTCCATCGGGGTGGTTATTTTGGTGCTCGACGGCTTGTTCTGGGACCGGCGCCGGAGTAAAACTACAGACAACGATAATAAAACTGAGACGCCGAGGGAGGACTAGACCGATGAGGGGGAGGGCTGTGCTCAGGTTAGGCATGGTAATCGGCGCGCTTCTGGCGCTGACCGCCTGCGGTCAAATGGAAGGCATCAAGAAACAGCTCGGCATGACCAAGCAAGCGCCGGATGAGTTCCGGGTCGTCTCCCGGGCGCCCTTGTCCCTGCCGCCGGAATTCACGCTGCGACCGCCCGCGCCGGGCGC
This sequence comes from Kiloniellales bacterium, assembly GCA_036444495.1. Taxonomy (GTDB): domain Bacteria; phylum Pseudomonadota; class Alphaproteobacteria; order Kiloniellales; family J153; genus JAZGBC01. Next base: position 8,697 of record JAZGBC010000114.1, on the reverse strand, counting down.
GGTGCGCCCGCAGGAGGGTTCGGCGACCGACCGCGCGCGCCAGGCCATATTCCGGATCGACCAGCCCGAGTCCAAATCCGATGTGTTCGACCGGACGTTCCAGGTCGACGGCCGCTCGCTCGGCGAGGTCTCGCTGCTCAAGGCCGCCGGCGCGGACAAGATCGATCCCGATATCCGCTTGGTCGTCAACCGCGAGACTAACCAGATCAACGCCGGAAGCGACGGTTTCGTCGAGACCCTGATTTTCTGGCGCGACAAGGAGATGCCGGGCACGATCATCGATGCCTCCGCGGAAGCCAGGCGCCTGCGGGAGAACGCGGCGCTGGGCAAGAACGTGACCTCGGGCGAGACCCCGACCATCGAGCGCCGGAAGAAGGGGCTGTTCGAAGGCCTCTTCTAACTGGCCGAACGGGGACCTAAGCGGTTCCTTAAGGAATTGCGCCGCCTTATCGGGCGGGGCGCGGAAATCCATGATCGCGATATGGTTGCGGTAAAGCTGCACCGCGCCATATATAACGAGCGCGCCCGGCCGGCGGCAGTCTTCGCGCCGGCGATTCTGTGACACCGGAGGAAGAATGCACCGTTCTATCCGCCTGTCCCCAGTACAAATTGGTTTGGCTTTCGCCGCCCTGCTTTTCCTGATCCCGGCGCCGGCCGGGGCGCGTATCTTCGATCCGGAAACCTTTACCCTCGATAACGGTCTGCAGGTTGTTGTGATCACCAACCGCCGTGCGCCCATCGTTTCCCATATGGTCTGGTACAAGGTCGGCGCGGCCGACGAGGCCACCGGGGAATCGGGCAACGCCCATTTTCTCGAGCACCTCATGTTCAAGGGGACGGACAGCCTGGAGCCGGGAGAATTCTCCCGCATCATCGCCAGGAACGGCGGACGCGAGAACGCCTTCACGAGCCAGGATTACACCGGTTACTACCAGACGGTGGCGCGCGACCGTCTAGAGATCGTCATGAAGCACGAGGCCGACCGGATGGCGAACCTCAAGCTGACCGACGAGGTGGTCCTGTCCGAGCGCGATGTCCTCCTGGAGGAAAGGCGCAGCCGCGTCGACAACAATCCGAGCTCGAAACTGCGCGAGGTGATTCAGGCCACGCTCTACCTGAACCATCCTTACCGCATTCCCGTGATCGGCTGGGAGCACGAGATCAACGAGCTCAATACCCAAACCGCGCTGGCCTTCTACAAGCGCTGGTACGCGCCCAACAACGCGGTCTTGGTGGTGGCCGGGGACATCACGGCCAAGGAAGTCCGGCCGCTGGCTGAAAAATACTACGGCGCCATCTCCGCGCGCCCGGTGCCGGAGCGCAAGCGCGCGGCCGAACCGCCGCAGAACGCCCCGCGGCGCGTCACGCTGAAGAGCGACCGGGTCCGCCAGCCGTCCATGTCGATTACCTACCTGGCGCCCAGCTACAACACCGAGGGCGGCGAGCACGCCTACCCGCTCCAGGTCCTGGAAGAGATCATCGGCGGCGGCACCACCAGCCGGCTCTACCGATCGCTGGTGGTCGAGCAAGCGCTCGCCGTCTCGGCGGGGGCCGGCTACAACGCCATGGCCTACGACTGGTCGAGCTATGGCTTCTACGCCTCGCCGCGGCCCGGCGTGGACATCGAGGCCGTGGAGGCCGCCTTGCGCGCCGAGATTGCTCGTTTGATCGCGGATGGCGTCACCGAGAAGGAAGTCGCCGCCGCCAAGCGCCGCCTGCGCGCCGCCGCGATCTATGCACGCGATTCGCTCGGCACCGCGCCCAACATATTCGGCCGGGCGCTGACCAGCGGCCGAACGGTCGAGGAGGTGGAGAACTGGCCCGACCGCATCGAGGCGGTCACGAAGGAGCAGATCGATGCCGCGGCGCGGGCCGTGCTGCGCGAGAACAACTCGGTGACCGGCCTGCTGCTGCCGGAGTCCGAGTCATGATCGGCGTGCCGGCCGTGAGACGGGGCGCTGCGCTTCTTTGCTTTGCCGCCGCGCTGGTTCTTCTTCTGGCCGGCCCGGCGCGCGCGGTTGAGGTTCAGCGCGTGGTCAGCCCGGGCGGCATCGAAGCCTGGCTGGTCGAGGACCACAGCAACCCCATCATTACGCTCGATCTGACCTTCCGCGGCGGCGCGGCGCTCGATCCCCAGGGCAAAGAGGGTCTGGCGAACATGGTCGCCGGCCTGATCGACGAAGGTGCCGGCGATCTGGATTCCCAGACCTTTCAGGGCCGGCTGCAGGACCTGTCGATCGGGCTCTCGTTCTCCGCCGGGCTGGACAACTTCAGTGGCGATCTGCAGACGCTGACCGAGAACCGGGACACCGCCTTCGAGCTGCTGCGTCTGGCGCTTACCGCGCCGCGCTTCGACGAGGAGCCGGTCGGACGCATCCGCAGCCAGATCCTCACCGGCTTGGCCCGCCAGGTGGAGGACCCGGACCACATCGTGGGCCGCACGCTGCGCAGGCTGTTCTTCCCCGAGCATGCCTACGGACGCCCCTCCCAGGGCACACCCGATACGGTGGCGGGATTGACGGTCGAGGACCTGCGCGGTTTCGTCGCCCGGCGTTTCGCCCGCGACCAGTTGATCGTTGGCGTGGTCGGCGACATCTCGCCCCAAGACCTTGCGCGCTATCTGGATCAGACCTTCCTCGGACTGCCGGCCACGGCCGCGCCGGCCGATCTGGCCGAGGCGGTGCCGGCCGGGGAAGGGGAGCTTGTCGTGGTCGAGAAGGATGTGCCGCAGAGCGTGGTCGCCTTCGGCCACCGGGGCGTGAAGCGGGACGATCCGGACTACTACGCCGCCTACGTGGTCAACTATATCCTGGGCGGAGGGGGCTTCGCCTCGCGGCTCTACGGCGAGGTGCGGGAGAAGCGGGGACTGGCCTATTCGGTCTATTCCTATCTCAACCCCATGAACCGCTCGGCGCTCATCGTGGGCGGGGTCGGCACACAAAACGAGCGCGTGGCGCTTTCGCTCGATCTCATTCGCAAAGAATGGCGGCGCATGGCCGAGAAAGGCCCAAGCGCGGAGGAATTGCGTGACGCCAAGACCTACCTGACCGGCTCCTTCCCGCTGCGCTTCTCCAGCTCCGGGGCCATCTCCGGCATGATGGTGGGCATGCAGCTGCACAGCCTCGGCATCGATTACCTGGAGAAACGCAACGGCTTCATCGAGGCGGTCACGATCGAGGATGCGCGCCGCGTCGCCCGCCGCCTCTATGACGCGGATAAACTGACGGTCGTGATCGTCGGGCGTCCCGAAGGTGTTACGCCGACGCGGCCGGCGCCGGATACGAAAAGCTGACAAGCCGTTGGCCGTGCCTTCCGGCGGGGACGCGACTCTGATAGGTTTCATCGGGCCGGCAGGCCGGGGCGTGCCGGCCTGAATTGGCGCTGTGGCCGGCGGGGCGGCCGAGGCCGCTGAGTAACGCGATAACCGAACCGCCTGGGGATGGGTGACGGCGCCGGGGCGATGCTCTATCAGCAACTGACCGACAATTGCCTGGCGGGCGCCATCGGGGACGGCGGCCTGGGAGAGGATGTCTTCACCCGCGTCCTGATGGAAGCCGCGCCGGCGCACGACCGCCTGTGCCAGCTTTTCGAGGCGGGCGAACTGCCGTGCCTGAGCATCGCCGGAGAGAGCGGCGACCTGGAGGCGGTGCGCGGCCTGGCCGAGGATTGGCGCGCGCGCCTGGGTGATGTCGTCGTGCTGGGCACGGGCGGCTCCTCGCTTGGCGGCCAGACCCTTTGCGCGCTTGCCGCTCCCGGCGGGCCGCGCCTGCACTTCCTGGACAACGTGGACCCCGCGACCTTCGAGGCTCTGCTCGCAAGCCTGGATCTCAAGCGCGCCGGTCTCATCGCGATCTCCAAATCGGGCGGCACGGCCGAGACCCTGGCGCAGACGCTGGTGCTGCTGCCCGCCTTGGCGGCGGCGCTGGGCAGTACCGAACTGCCGCGCCATGCGGCGGTCATTACAGAGCCCAAGGAAAGCCCGCTCAAGGCCATCGCCAAGCGTTTCTCCTTGCCCTGCTTCGATCATCACCCGGGCATCGGCGGGCGTTTCTCGGCCTTTTCCATCGTCGGGCTGCTACCGGCCATGATCGCGGGGCTCGACGCGGCCGCCTTCCGCCGGGGCGCCCGGGAAACCCTTCAGGCCAGTTTGAACGCCGCCAAGGTGGAGGAGTCCGAGCCGGCGGTGGGGGCGGCGGTTGCGATCGGGCTGCTGCAGGAGCACGGCATGGCGCAGTCTGTGCTCATAACCTACGAAGACCGCCTGGCCCATTTCGGCCTCTGGTACCGGCAACTCTGGGCCGAAAGCCTGGGCAAGGACGGCACGGGCACGACGCCGATCCGCGCGACCGGCACGTCCGACCATCACAGCCAGCTGCAGCTTTATCTCGCCGGCCCGCGCGACAAGATGTTCACCCTGGTCATGCCGGGGTGCCGCGGCCGTGGGCCGCGCATGGAGGCCGGTCTCGCCGAGGAAGCGGGTGCGGACAGCTTGGCGGGCCGGGCCATGGGGGACCTCCTGGACGCGGCGGCGCGGGCCACCGCCGAGACGCTGGCGCGCAAGGGCCGGCCGGTGCGCCTGATGCGGTTGAATGCGGTGGACGAGGCGTCGCTCGGCGCCTTGCTCATGCATTTCATGCTGGAGACCATCATCGCCGCCGACCTTCTGGGCGTGAACGCCTTCGACCAGCCGGCGGTGGAGGAGGGCAAGGTGCTGACCCGGGAGTACCTGGCGGAGGCCGCGCCATGACCATCCGGCGCCTGCCCGAGACCCTGGTCAACCGGATCGCCGCCGGCGAGGTGGTGGAGCGGCCCGCCGCGGCGGTCAAGGAGCTGGTCGAGAACGCGCTGGACGCGGGCGCGCGGCAGATCGACGTGGTGACGCGCGAGGGCGGACGCGCCTTCATCTCGGTGACCGACGATGGCTGCGGCATGAAATCGGAGGAGCTGGCCCTGGCGGTGGAGCGCCACGCCACCTCCAAGCTGCCGGACGACGACCTGGTGCACATCGCCTCCCTCGGCTTCCGCGGCGAGGCCCTACCCGCCATCGGCGCGGTCGCGCGCCTGACCCTGACCAGCCGGACCCAGGAAAAGGGCGGCGCGGGCGAGTCGCCCGGGGATCAGGCCTGGAGCCTTTCGGTGGAAGGCGGGCGCCGCGGCGAGGTGACACCGGCCGCCCACCCGCCCGGCACGCGGGTCGAGGTGCGCGATCTCTTCTACGCCACGCCGGCGCGCCTCAAGTTCCTCAAGACGGCGCGTACCGAAACGAACCATGCGCTCGACGCCTTGAACCGCCTGGCCATGGCCCATCCCGGCGTCGGCTTCACCCTGGTGCAGGACGGGCGCGACCTGCTGCGCCTGCCGCGCGCCGAGGGCGAGCTGTTCGACGCCCGGCTCAAGCGCCTGGGCGCGGTGATGAGCCGCGAGTTCGCCGAGAACGCCCTGCCCATCGAGGCCGAGCGCGAGGGGCTGCGCCTGACCGGCTACATCGCACTGCCCACGCTCAACCGCGGCACCTCGCAGTACCAGTACCTCTTCGTCAACGGCCGGCCCGTGCGCGACAGGCTGCTGCACGGAGCGATCCGCGGCGCCTATCACGATGTCCTGCCGCACGACCGCCACGCCATGGTGGCGCTGTTCCTGGAGACGCCGCCCGAGGCGGTGGACGTCAACGTGCACCCGAGCAAGGCCGAGGTGCGCTTCCGCGATCCCGGTCTGGTGCGCGGGCTGATCGTCGGCGCCTGCAAGCATGCCCTGGCCGAGGCCGGGCACCGCGCCTCCACGACCGTGGCCGGAGCCGCCCTCGGTGCGCTGCGGGCCCCGGGCGCGCCCGCCGGTCCCTACGCCCAAGCCGGCGGCCGGAGTTGGCTTCCGCGCGGCATGGCCGAGGCGGCGGCAAGCTATCACGCGCCGCTGCCGGGGCTGGGTGCGGCGCCCGCGGCCAAACCGGCCGGCGTGGATGCCGCCTGGGATGAGGCACAGCTGCTCGACGACGCGAACTATCCCCTGGGCGCGGCGCGGGCCCAGGTGCACGGGACCTACATCGTGGCCCAGACCGAGGACGGCATCGTCATCGTCGATCAGCACGCGGCCCACGAGCGCCTGGTCTACGAGCGCATGAAGGCGCAACTCGCGGACAAGGGCGTGGCGCGCCAGATCCTGCTCATCCCCGAGGTGGTGGAGCTGGACGAACCGGCGGCCGAACGCCTGACCGCGCGCGCGGCGGAGCTGACGGAGCTGGGCCTGGTGATCGAGCCCTTCGGCGCCGGCGCCCTGGTGGTGCGCGAGGTCCCGGCGCTGCTCGGCGAGGCCAACGTGCAGGGGCTGGTCAAGGACCTGGCCGATGGGCTGGCCGAGCTGGGCGACACGCTCACCCTGCGCGAGCGCCTGGAAGAGGTCTGCGCCACCATGGCCTGCCACGGCTCGCTGCGCGCCGGGCGGCGGCTCAATGCGGAGGAGATGAACGCGCTGCTGCGCGAGATGGAGCAGACGCCGCGCGCCGGCCAGTGCAGCCACGGCCGCCCGACCTATGTGGAGCTCAAGCTGGCCGATATCGAAAAGCTTTTCGGCCGGCGCTGAGGGGGGGGTGCGCCCCTACCCCCTACATCCCTCAATCCGGCGCGAGCAGGAAGACCACGCGCGCCTTGCCGTACTTGCGCTCGTCGAGCACCTCGAAGCCCTCGGGCGGCGTAAAAGGCTCCTTGGCCATGAGCTCGACTGTCACCAACGCGCCCGGCGTGAGCCAGCCGGCGGCCACCAGCGCCCTCAGCGCGGGCGGCGCCAGGTCCTGGTTGTAGGGCGGGTCCATGAGCACCAGCGCACAGGGTTCGGGCGCCCGGGGCGGGCGCAGCACGTCGCAGGCCAGGATCGCCGCGCGCGCCTCCTCGCCCAGCGCGTGGATGTTGTTGCGGCAGGCGGTGAGCGAGGCGGCCTGGTTTTCCATGAAGGTGACCTGGCCGGCCCCGCGCGAGAGCGCCTCCAGGCCCAGCGCCCCGGTCCCGGCGAAGGCGTCCAGCACGCGGATGCCGGCCAGCGAGTCGCCGGGCGCCCCGGCGCCACCCCGCCACTCCAGCTTGCCCTGGGTCAGGATGTTGAAGACGGCTTCGCGCGTGCGGTCCGCGGTGGGGCGCAGCGTCAGCCCCTCGGGCGCCGTAAGACGCCGCCCCCTATGCTTTCCGCCCACGATGCGCACGGCCCGCGCCCTTTCGCTTGCTGATTTTCTTGCGCCTTGGGCGTGCCTTCGCCCAGCCCGCGCGCGGCTTGCGCGCTTTCGTCTTGGCGTCGCCGCCGCCACTTTCATCCGGCCCGAGCTGCTCGTGCAGCACCTTGGCGGGCACGGCGGCGACCTTGCCGGGCGGCAGGCGGCCAAGCTGGAAGGGACCGTAGGCGACCCGGATCAGCCGGTTTACCGTCAGCCCCAGGTGCTCCATGACGTGGCGGATTTCCCGGTTCTTGCCTTCCTTGAGGGCGATGCTGAGCCAGGCGTTGGCGCCAGTCTGGCGCTCGAGGCGCGCCTCGATGGGGCCATAGTCGATGCCCGAGACGCGCACGCCGGATTCCAGCGCCTTCAGGCGCGCGGGATCGACGGCGCCATGCACGCGCACCCGGTAGCGCCGGGTCCAGCCCGTGGCCGGAAGTTCCAATTTGCGCTTCAGGCCGCCGTCGTTGGTCAGCAGCAGCAGCCCTTCCGAATTCATGTCCAGGCGCCCCACGGTAACCACCCGCGGCAGGTTGGAGGGAAGCTGGCCGATCACCGTGGGCCGGCCCTGGGGGTCGCGCGCGGTGCTGAGCACGCCCTTGGGCTTGTGATAGCGCCAGAGGCGCGCCGGCTCGCGCGCGGGCAGGTCCTCGCCGTCCACCGTGATGCGCGCGGCGGGGGCGACATTGACCGCCGCGCTGCCGAGCAGCACGCCATCCACCCGCACCCGGCCTTCCGCGATCAGGCGCTCCGCGTCGCGCCGCGAGCAGAGCCCGGCGCGGGCGATCACCTTGGCGATGCGTTCGCCTTTTTTGTCTTGGGGCATGGCGCGGATTTATAAGTGCCGCGCCGATTGCTGGCAACGCGCCGCTTATTTGCTTGCGGCCTCAAGATCTTCGACGGAAACGCCGAGCTGGGTCATGCCCTCTTCCAGGTAGTCGCCCAGCATGGGCGTACCCAGGAGATATTCCGATGTGGGATTGCTGCGCCGCTCGCGGGCGGTGCGTACGGCCTCGGCCCATTCGGCCGCGCCAAAGTCGCCGCGTCCGACCCAGGTGAGCGCCACCAGTTCGGCCTGCTCGTCGTCATTCATGCCGTCGATCGTGTCCTTGATCTGCTGGGCGACGGGATCATCGGCGTAGTAGTGCATGGCCTCTTCCAGGACCTCTTCCGCCGGGCTGTTGTCGGGATCCGGCTCGCCCGGCTCGTCCTTGTCGTCGAACTCCCTAGCCTGGAGGATCAGGAGGTAGACGGTTACCGGGTCGATGTTCAACATGGCTGTTTTTCCTCCATTGCCGCCGGGGCGTCGAGTGACGTCCCACATTTAACCGGCTGTGGGCCACGGTGGCTTTGATCTAAAGCAATTTCTTTCCGGCCGTCCAGGCCCCTTGCGGGCTCTTGCTTGACCCTGCCCGGAGCGGGCGGCAGGCTGCCGCCATGTCCGGCCCCCGGTCCCCCATGGAGCTTGCGTTGGAACAGGCCGCGCGCGCCGCCGAATCGGG
>JAZGBC010000113.1:0-2951 GCA_036444495.1 Kiloniellales bacterium | reverse complement strand
GTCGCCCACATCATGAACCCGCCCAAGCCCAAACCGCCGAAGCCGGAGCCCGGCGCGGAGACACCGCCCGGCGAAGGGGGCGCGGAGGGAGACGGCAACCCGCCGGAGGCCGGCGAAGCCGATGGGCTTTAATTGCGGCATCGTCGGCCTGCCCAACGTGGGCAAGTCGACGCTTTTCAACGCGCTGACCGAAACCGCGGCGGCGGAGTCGGCGAACTATCCCTTTACCACCATCGAGCCCAACGTGGGACGCGTGCCGGTACCCGATCCGCGGCTGGAGGAAGTCGCGCGTGCCGCCAAGTCACCCAAGGTCACCCCCACCTATCTGGAGTTCGTCGACATCGCGGGGCTGGTGCGCGGAGCTTCCAAGGGCGAGGGCCTGGGCAACCAATTCCTCGGCCACATCCGCGAGGTGGACGCCATCGTTCATCTGCTGCGCTGCTTCGAAGGCGAGGCGACCCACGTAGAGGGCTCGGTCGACCCCCTGCGCGATGCCGAGACGGTGGAGATCGAGCTGCTGCTGGCCGACCTGGAAAGCGTGGAGCGTCAACTCGAAAGCGCGGTCAAGCGCGCGCGCGGCGGCGAGAAGGAGGCCAAGGCACGGCTTGCGGTGCTGGAGCCGGTGGCCGAGGCCCTGCGCGCCGGCCGGCCCGCGCGCGGCGTGGAGATTCCTCACGATTCGAAGCCGGTCTTCCGGCAGCTCCACCTGCTCAGCGCCAAGCCGCTGCTCTATATCGCCAACGTGGAGGAGGAGGCGGTGGCCGGCGGCAACGCCCACTCGGCCGTGGTGCAAAAACGCGCCGACGCCGAGGGAGCGGGCTGCGTCATCGTCTCGGCCGCCATCGAGGCCGAGGTCGCTGCGCTTACCGACCCGGACGAGCGGCAGGCCTTTCTCGAAGACCTGGGGCTCGAGGAAACCGGACTCAGCCGCGTGATCCACGCCGGCTATGCCCTGCTCGATCTCATCACCTTTTTCGCCGCCGGGCCCAAGGAAGCCAACGCCTGGACCATCAAGCGCGGCGCCACGGCGCAGCAGGCCGCCGGCGCCATTCACACCGACTTCGCGCGCGGCTTTATCCGCGCCGAGACCATCGCTTACGAGGACTTCGTCGCCTACGGCGGGGAGGTGGGCGCCAAGGACGCCGGCAAGATGCGCGTCGAAGGCCGCGACTACATCGTGCAGGACGGCGACGTCTTTTATTTCCGTTTCAATGTGTGACAGACTGGGGAACGCCCACTCCGGGGGTCAAGACAGGGAGAATCAATTATGACCGAGCCCACGCCCCTCCATGCCGGACAGAGATACGATCACGCCGGCGCGGCGGAGCGCATCACGATCGAACCCTATGGCGCGGTGCTGCGCGCCGTCTTCGGCGGCGAAACCCTGGCCGAAAGCAGCCGGGCGCTGGTCATGCACGAGGCCGGCTACCCGCCGCGCATCTATTTCCCGCCGGAAGACGTGCGCCGGGAGCTGCTCACACCCAGCACACACTCGAGCCGCTGCCCCTTCAAGGGCACGGCCAGTTATTGGGACCTCGCCGCGGGAGATGCGGCGCTTACGAACGGCGCCTGGGCCTACCCCGATCCCATCGCCGAGGTCGCCGCGATCAAGGGCTATTTCAGCTTCTACGACGAGGTGAAGATCGAGGAGTGAGCATCGCGGGGCCGTGCGGTCCTTAAGCACCGCGCAGCGCTTCGACCTCCGCCTCCAGCTCCTCGATGCGCGCTTGCAGCCTGGCCATGGCCGGGGCGATCTGCTCTTCGCTATAGCGCCGGGTGATGTGCTGCGGGCAATTGACGTCCCATGCCTCGATCTCGAAGACGATGGCGCGCTCGGGCTTGGCCTTGTAGCCGGGCTCCACGAGGCGCTCCAATAGTCCGGGATCGTCCTCGACCACCCGCGCCCGGCCCCAGAGCTTGATACGCTGGCGGTTGGCGTAGTCCATCAGGAAGATGGAGGCTTGGTCGTTCTCCGAGAGGTTGCCGGCGCTGATGTACTGCCGGTTGCCGCCGAAGTCGGCGAAGGCCAGGCGCTTGCCGTCGAGCACCTTGAGGAAGCCCTTCGGCCCGCCGCGGTGCTGGATATAGGGGCGGCCCTCGCCGCTCGCGGTGGCGAGGTAGAAGGAATCCCGTTCGGCCAGGAAGGCGGCGAGGTCCGGCGTGACCTCGTCCTTCCAGCCGCCCTTTTGCTCCATGCGCTCATAGGCCTTGCGCGATCCGTTGCGCGCCTGCAGCTCCTTGACGGCGGGCGTGAAGGCAATATCGCTTACCGGAGCTGTCATGGCAGTCCTCCCTAGAACATGTGCTTGATGCCGGCGGCGAAGGCCGCGGCGATCCAGAGGGGGGTGTTTCTCATCCCGGTTCTCCTGTTTCGGCCGTGCTCAGGCGGCCCGGTCGTGATCGCTGCGGACCAGGGGAAAGTCGATTTCGGTCCCGGCGACGTGGTTGACGTAGTTGCTGAAGATGTTGGCCGCGACGGCGGCGATGACCTCGGTGATTTGACCATCGTCCAGGGCGGCGGCGCGCGCCGCGGCCAGGTCCGCGTCGCTCACCCAGCCGCGCTCGGACACGACGGCGCGGGCGAAACGCAGGATCGCGGCCAGCGTCGGGTCGGCCGAGCGGCCCGCCAGGTTGGCAGCGAGTTCCTCCCGGGACACGCCGAGCCCGGCGCCCGCCACCGTGTGCGCCGAGGCGCAGTAGTCGCAGCCGTTCAGCCCGGCCACGGTAAGCGCGATCGCCTCCCGGGCCTTGGCGTCGAGGCGGCCTTTGCCAAGGGCCTGGCCAACGCTCAGGTAGGCCTCGAGCGCGGCCGGCGCATTGGCCAGGGTCGCCATGAGGTTCGGGATCATGCCGAAGCGTTTGTGGACTCCGTCGAGCAAGGTCTTGGCCTTGCCCTCCGCTTGGGCGGGATCGATGGGGGTCAGTCTGGGCATCATCGTCTCCTTGCGTCT
>JAZGBC010000112.1:0-6548 GCA_036444495.1 Kiloniellales bacterium | reverse complement strand
CGCTTCAAGCCGTGGGGCTTCACGATGTCACCGTGCAGAGTGTCGAGCAGACCTGGGAGATGGACGAGCCCTTGGGGATTATTCGGGCGGTCCTGGAGGGTGCCGTCCGCGCACGTGGCTTGCTTCTCGCTCAGACTGATGCAGCTCGTAGCGCCATTGATGCTGCGGTCAGAGAAGGGATGGATCAATACAGGTCTCACGAAGGCGGTTATAAAGTGCCCATGCCAGCTGTCATGGGAGCAGGTACGAAATGATCGCCCTGTGAACCGCCCGGCCTCAAAGACCGCTATTGTTAAGAGCGGACATTAGGAACGCTGCTCGAAGCCCAACCAAGCCGGTCCTTATGCACCGGCGCCCTACCTTCTTCCCCGGTACTTCCCCTTGCTCTTGCGGCTCTTGCTCCGGGCATCGGCGCGGCTCATGCGCCCAGCGAACGAGGCGCCGCCCGGGGGCAACTCCAGCTCCTGGTTCTCCAGGCGGTGGATTTCGTCGCGCAGGCGGGCGGCCTCCTCGAACTCCAGGTCCGCCGCGGCGGCGCGCATGCGCTTGTCCAGATCGGCGATGTGGGCCCGCAGGTTGTGGCCCACCAGGTGCGGCACCTCCGCGTCGCCGGTGCCCACGGTCACGTGGTCGCGCTCGTAGACGCTCCCTAGGATATCGGCGATCTGCTTCTTGATGGACTCCGGCGTGATGCCCTGGGCGGCGTTGTAGGCCTGCTGCTTCTCGCGCCGGCGGTTGGTCTCGTCCAGGGCGGCCTGCAGCGATTTGGTCATGGTGTCGGCGTAGAGGATGACCCGCCCGTCCACGTTGCGCGCGGCGCGCCCGATGGTCTGCACCAGCGAGGTGGCGGAGCGCAGGAAGCCCTCCTTGTCGGCGTCCAGGATGGTGACGAGGGCGCATTCCGGTATGTCCAGGCCCTCGCGCAGCAGATTGATGCCCACCAGCACGTCGAACACCCCAAGCCTGAGATCGCGAATGATCTCGATGCGCTCCAGGGTGTCGATGTCCGAATGCAGGTAGCGCACGCGCAAGCCCGCCTCGTGCAGGTACTCGGTCAGGTCCTCGGCCATGCGCTTGGTCAGGGTGGTGACCAGCACGCGGTAGCCCTGCGCGGCCGTGGCCCGGCATTCGGCCATGAGGTCGTCCACTTGGGCGTCCGTCGGGCGCACGATGCAGACCGGGTCGATCAGGCCCGTGGGGCGGATCACCTGCTCGGTGAACACGCCGCCCGTCTGCTTGAGCTCCCAGGGCCCCGGCGTGGCCGAGACGCAGACGGTCTGCGGCCGCATGGCCTCCCACTCTTCGAACTTGAGCGGCCGGTTGTCGACGCAGGAGGGCAGGCGGAAGCCGAACTCGGCGAGGGTGGATTTGCGCTGGAAGTCGCCGCGGAACATGCCGTGCAGTTGGGGCACGGTGACGTGGGATTCGTCGACGAACAGCAGGAAGTTGTCCGGGATGTACTCGAACAGCGTGGGCGGCGGCTCGCCCGGCTTGCGGCCCGTGAGGTAGCGCGAGTAGTTCTCGATGCCCGCGCAGGAGCCGGTCGCCTCGATCATCTCCAGGTCGAAGGTGGTGCGCTGCTCCAGGCGCTCGGCCTCGAGCGGCTTGCCCTCCTTGGCGTAGACGGCCAGGCGCTCCTTGAGGTCCTCCTTGATCTTCTTGATGGCTTGCTGGAGCGTCGGGCGCGGCGTGATGTAGTGGCTGTTGGCGTAGACCTTGACTGCCTCCAGCGTAGCCGTCTTCTCGCCGGTCAAGGGATCGAACTCCTGGACCGACTCGACCTCGTCGCCGAACAGCGAGATACGCCAGGCGCGGTCTTCCAGATGGGCCGGGAAGATCTCCACCGTGTCGCCGCGCACCCGGAAGGTGCCGCGGTGGAAATCGGTGTCGTTGCGCCGGAAGTGCAGCTCGACCAGGGATTTGAGCAGATCGCCGCGCTGCACCGTCTGGCCGGCGGTGAGGCTTACCGTCATCTCCGCATAGGTTTCCGGCGCGCCGATGCCATAGATGCAGGACACCGAGGCCACGATGATCACGTCTTCGCGCTCGAACAGGGTGCGGGTGGCGGAGTGGCGCATGCGGTCGATCTGCTCGTTGATCGTACTTTCCTTCTCGATGTAGGTGTCCGAGCGGGGCACGTAGGCCTCGGGCTGGTAATAGTCGTAGTAGGACACGAAGTACTCGACCGAGTTGTCGGGGAAGAAGCCCATCATCTCGGAGTAGAGTTGGGCGGCGAGCGTCTTGTTGGGCGCCAGGATGAGGGCCGGGCGCTGCAGGCGCTCGATGACCTGGGCCATGGTGAAGGTCTTGCCGGAGCCCGTGACCCCGAGCAGCACCTGGTCGCGCTCGCCGCGCGCGATGGCCTCGGCCAGCTCGGCGATGGCCTGGGGTTGGTCGCCGGCGGGCTCGTACTCGGAATCGATACGGAAGGGCCGGCTCTCGGTCTTGACGAAGGGGCTTTCGGCCGGCTCGGCCAGGGGTGCGCTCATGTCCCCTTATATGCCCGTTTGGGCGCGCCTATGCCAGAGGTGGGGGGCCACGGCGCGACTAGGGCGCACGCGACTGGGCCGCACGACAGGACCGACCTCGAAAGGATGCCCTCATTAAGCATGTAAGGGCACCTCCGGGCACCCTTCAAGCGCCCCGGGGGCCGGAAAAATCGGCCGTTTTCCGGGGGCTGGGGGCCGATCCTCGGTTTATCGGGGATGGACTGGAACCTCGTCCTGCCGGGGCGACAGACCCCGGTACGGCGCGGAATGCGCGGCCTTCCGTGGTTAAGAAGAAGGGCCCTGTGGTGTCCGAAAATCGGCAGTTTTCTGCCGATTCACCTGAGATACCGGCACTGGAGGCGGCGGCTACCGAGCCCCGCCGATCACATTTTTATTCTACACCCTGCAAGGATAAATAAGAGAAATTTGATTGAAATCCATGATTTGACTGGATATTAATAATAAAAAGACAGTATTTATATAGAATTTAAGACAATTTTAACTAAAATTAGAGGCTGTTTTCTTTGACTTCTACTGTTAACAACTTGTAAACTTTCGACATCATCGAGAAATATCGAGGGAAAGTCAGTGGCTTAACTTGATTGGGCCGCTTGAGAGACCGTCCCTCAAGTTGGATTCACGGTGATGGGGAAGGTTTATGTTGTACATTCTTGCCAAGTTGACTCGCGGCCACACACGGCGCGGCGTCCTTCTGCGGACGGCGGCCATGTCCGGGTTGATGCTTTGCGCCCTATTTTGGGCCACCAATGCCTGGGCCGAGCCGACGTCCAAGACCGGCCCACAGGGTTTCGACCCGAAAGCTCCGTTTTCGGCGCTCGGCAAGGTCGAGCCCGGCAAGGCGGAAATCTTTGGCAAGCCGGCCACGGCCGGGCCGGACAAGGCCGATATCTTCCGGACCTTGATCCCGGTCGAACCCGGCAAGGCCGATATCTTCAAGAAGCCCACACCGGCCAAGCCGGCCGCGGAGCTCAACTGCCTCGCGCTCAACATCTATTTCGAGGCGCGCAGCGAGCCCGACGAGGGCAAGCTGGCGGTTGGCCATGTGGTCATGAACCGGGTGATGAACCGGCGTTTCCCAAGCACGGTCTGCGGTGTGGTGCGGCAGGGTGGCGAGTTGCGCCGCCATCGCTGCCAGTTCTCCTGGTGGTGCGACGGGCGCAGCGACAAGCCGCGCAACCGGCGTGAGTGGCAGAAGAGTGGCCAGATCGCCCTGTCGATCTACTGGGGCCAGAGCGAGGATCCGACCGCCGGTGCCCTTTGGTATCACGCGGATTACGTCAAGCCGTCCTGGCGCAAGCACTTCGAGCGTGGACCCAAGATCGGCCGCCACATCTTTTACCGGGCGCCGGCCAAGACGGCTTCACTCGTCAGCCAGTTTCTCAGCGACTAATTAAGCGAGCCGGATAGGTTCGGGGCCGCGGGCGCCTGCTCGCGGCCCCACCTTGGTCTCGTAGGTGTCGATCACCAGATCGAGGGCGGCCGGATCAACCAAGCCTTTCTCGACCAGGAGCGATTCCAGGGCCTTGACCCGCAAGGCCGTGTCCGAGGGCAGGGTGCTGTGGCGGTGTTCGCCCATGAGTAATTTAGTCCTTTATGCCTCGTTCATCTCTTATATCCGAAGGCAAAAGGCTGCGCAAAAAATGACGGGGACGTGCCCGGAGTGCTTGCACCTTTCCACTGTTTCGCTAGGCTTTGGCGAACTGGCAAGGAGGCAGGGACCACTCGATGACCTTGGGCTTGCACGATACCCGCGCGCGCCGCCGGCGTCGGGTCCGATGGACCGTCGCCAAATGGGTCATCGGCCTGAGCGTCATCATAGGCGCCGGTGTGTTCGCTTATGAAACGGGATTATCGCTGGCCCAGCGCAGGGTCATCCTGCGCGACCAGAAGATCGTCGAGTTGAACGCCGAGATCGAAACCTTGCGCCGGCGGAACGCCAAGCTCGACGTCGGTCTCAGGTCGGAGCGCGAGCGCCTGGGCGAGGCCCGCGCGCGTTATGAGGCCGATGTGCCTAGCGGCAAGATCGCCTCTCTGCTGGGGCGGGTACGTGACAAGCTGGAAGAGGGGGTGGACCCGGCGCGCCTGGAGTTCGTCATCGCCGCGGCCGAAAACCCCCGCACCTGTGACGAGAAGCCCGTGACCAAGCGGTTCCTGGTGCAGACCCCGCTGCAGAAGGGCGCCAACGATTCGGTGAGCTTCGCCGGCAACGCCATCACGATCACTGCCGAAGGCGTGCTGGCCAAGGACGCCCAGGGGCGGGTGGAGGCCTGGTTCGATCCGGCCCAGCCCATCACCCTCCAACTCGCCCAGCTGGGTGGCAAGACGGCCCGGACGAGCGGCAAGCTGCCCCTGCACACCTCGGTCGTGGTGGGCGACAGCGAGTACCGCTACTCCCTGGTGACGGGGACCCAACGGGGGTTTGTCCAGGTCACCGGCGACCGCTGCCGCTATCCATGAAAATCCGGTTCAAATTCCGGAAAAAGCCGCGCTTTTTCTGGGGTTTAGGGGGTCTGGACCGGGCCTAATCTCCGCTTGACGGGGGCCCTTTTCTGGTGTTGTCTAGGGTCCATAGCGCCGATTTGAAGCTTAGCTTGCGGGCGCTTTAGAAATGCGGCTAAAGCGAGCGGATACAACCGCCCGGCCAAAGCCGCGGCGGTTTTTTTGTCGGCCAGGCAGGCCGGCGGCGGGCGGTCGCCCCGCAAATGAGGGAGGAAAGAGTCGATGGCCGAGGATTACGCCGGAGACGTGTCGCCAAAGGAGGCCTGGGACATCCTGGGGCGGGACCCCCGGGCCGTGCTGCTCGACGTGCGCACCGAGCCCGAGTGGGAGTACGTGGGGGTGCCGGACCTGACCGAGCTGGAGAAACGCACGATTCTATTGAGTTGGCAGGTCTATCCGGACATGTTGCCCAACCCCACCTTCGTCCAGGACGTTGAGGCCAGGGGAATATCGCCGGAGCAGACGGTGCTGATCATCTGCCGCTCCGGGGTCCGCTCGCGCCATGCGGCGATCGCGCTCACTGCGCGCGGTTACAAGCGCTGCCTCAACGTGGCCTGCGGCTTCGAGGGCTCCCACGACAAGGAGCGGCACCGGGGCGCCTGCGACGGCTGGAAGGTCACCGGGCTGCCCTGGCTGCAGGAGTAAGGGGTCATGAACGATTATCGCGTCAAAGGGGGCAACGGCGCCTACCGCCAGCAGACCAACCTGGTGCGCGGCGGGTTGAGCCGCAGCGCTTTCGACGAAACCAGCGAGGCGCTCTTTCTGACCTCGGGCTACATCTATCCCTCGCCCGAGGAGGCCGAAGCCGCCTTCAAGGGCGAGATCCAGCGATATCAGTACTCGCGCTACGCCAATCCCACGGTGGCCATGTTCGAGGAGCGCCTGCGCCTGCTCGAAGGGGCGGAGGCCTGCTACGCCACCGCCAGCGGCATGTCCGCGGTCTTCGCCGCGCTCATGTGCCAGGTCAGGGCCGGCGACCGTGTGGTGGCCTCGCGCGCGCTCTTCGGCTCCTGCCACTACATCATCACCGAATTGCTGCCGCGTTATGGGGTGGAGACGGTGCTGGTGGACGGCACCGATCTCGACGCCTGGAAGGCGGCGCTCAGCGAGAAGGCGGCCGCCGTCTTCATCGAGACGCCGTCCAATCCGACGCTGGAGATCATCGACTTGGCCGCGGTGGCGGATTTGGCGCGGGCGGCGGGCGCCTGTTTCATCGTGGACAACGTCTTTGCCACGCCCTTGCTGCAGCAGCCCTTGGAGTATGGCGCCGACGTGGTGGTCTACTCCACCACCAAGCACATCGACGGCCAGGGGCGCACCCTGGGGGGCGCCATCCTCGGCTCCCAGGCCTTCGTCGACGAGCACCTGCGGAACTTTCTGCGCCACACGGGCCCCTCGCTCAGCCCCTTCAACGCCTGGGTCCTGGTCAAGGCCCTGGAAACCCTCGAGCTGCGGATCGAGCGCCATTGCCGGAACGCGCTCGATCTGGCCCGCTTCCTGGAGGGCTGCGAGGGCGTGACCCGGGTTCTCTACCCCGGC
>JAZGBC010000111.1:0-4894 GCA_036444495.1 Kiloniellales bacterium | reverse complement strand
GCGGCGCGCCGACGGAGGGCCCGTCGCCGGGCAGCAGATGCAGCACCACGCCCGGCACGCCGGCACCGTGCAACAGGCGCACCGCGGCGGCAGCAACGAGCGGGGTCTGCTCGGCCGGCTTGGCGATGACCGCGTTGCCGGCGGCGAGCGCGGCGCTCACCTGCCCCGTGAAGATGGCCAGCGGGAAGTTCCAGGGACTGATGCAGACGAAGACCCCGCGTCCGTGCAGCGCGACCTCGTTGCGCTCGCCCGTGGGGCCCGGCAGGACCTGGGGCGCGGCAAAATCGGCGCGCGCGCGGACCGCGTAGTAGCGGCAGAAATCCACCGCCTCGCGCACCTCGGCGATGGCGTCGCCCACGGTCTTGCCCGCTTCGCGCACGCAGAGCGCCATGAGATCGGCACGGTTCCGCTCCATGAGGTTCGCCATGCGCTCCAGGCAGGCGGCGCGCGCCCGGGCCGAACTGGCGTCCCAGGCGGGCGCGGCCCCGTGCGCGAGGGCAAGCGCCTGTTCGACGTGCTCGGGCGTGGCTTCCGATACATCGCCCGCCGTGCGCCGGTTGTCCGCCGGGTCGCGCAGCGGGCGGGCCGGGCCCTCCTGCTCCCTGCCGCCCACGATGGGAACCGCGCGCCAGCCCTTGGCCGCGGCCTCCTCCATGGCCTGGCCGAGGGGCGCCAATTCCCGCGGATCGGTGAGGTCCAGGCCGGCCGAATTGCGCCGCTCCGGCCCGAAGAGCTTGGCGGGCAAGGGAATGCGCGGGTGCGGTATTGCTTCGAGCGCGCGCACCTGGCCCACCGGATCGGCGATGATCTCCTCGATGGGCAGGGCCTCGTCCACGATGCGGTTGACGAAGGAGGTGTTGGCGCCGTTCTCCAGCAGGCGGCGCACCAGATAGGCGAGCAGGTCCTCGTGGCTGCCCACCGGTGCATAGATGCGCAGCGGCAGGTTCATCTGCTCGGGTCCCACCACCTCGGCGTAGAGCGCCTCGCCCATGCCGTGCAGGCGCTGGAACTCGAAGTCGCGGGAGCCGCCGGACATTTCCAGCACGGCGGCCAGCGTCTGGGCGTTGTGCGTGGCGAACTGGGGATAGAAGGCCTCCGGGTCGGCGAAGAGGCGCTTGACGCAGGCCAGGTAACAGACGTCGGTCGCGGCCTTGCGCGTGAAGACCGGATAGCCGTCCAGGCCCTGCTCCTGGGCCATTTTGATCTCCGTATCCCAATAGGCGCCCTTGACCAGGCGGACCATGAGCCGCCGCTTGTGCCGCCGCGCCATATCGGCCAGCCAGTCGATGACGAAGGGTGCCCGCTTCAGATAGGCCTGCACCGCCGGCCCGAAACCGTTCCACCCGGCGAGCTCAGGATCGCCCGAGACTGCCTCGATGAGATCGAGCGAAAGGTCCAGGCGCTCCGCCTCCTCCGCGTCCAGGGTCAGGCCGATGTTGTTGCGCTTGGCCTCCAGCGCCAGGGCCTTGAGGCGCGGCACCAGCTCCGCCATGACGCGGCGCGCCTGGGCGAATTCGTAGCGCGGGTGCAGCGCCGTCAGCTTGACCGAGATGCCCGGCGCATCGAGCACGCTGCGCGTACCCGCCGCCTGCCCGATGGCGCCGATCGCGTCCTTGTAGGAGTCGAAATATCGCTCGGCGTCGGCCTGGGTGTAGGCCGCCTCGCCCAGCATGTCGTAGGAGTGACGGGAGCCCAGCTTCTCGTCGCCGTCCGCGCGCTCCAAGGCTTCGGCAATCGTGCGGCCCATGACGAACTGACGCCCCAGGATGCGCATGGCCTGGGTGATGGCGGCGCGGATCACCGGCTCGCCGCTGCCGTGCACCAGGCGGCCCAGCGTGCCCGCCAGGTCCCGCCGGTCCCCCTCGTCCAGGCGGACGACCCGGCCCGTGAGCATGAGGGCCCAGGTCGAGGCGTTGACGAACAGCGAATCGCTGTGTCCCAGATGGGATCCCCAGTCGGCGTCCGCGATCTTGTCCTTGATCAGCCGGTCGACCGTCTCGGCGTCCGGCACGCGCAGGAGCGCCTCGGCCAGGCACATGAGCACGACGCCCTCCTTCGACGAGAGGCCGAACTCGTGCAGGAAGGCGTCCAGCCCGCCCTGGCCAAGGCGCGCCTCGCGCACCTTGACCACCAGATCGCGCGCCCGCGCGGCGATGCGTCCGCGCGCGTCCGGCGGCAACTCCGCCTCGTCGGCCAGGCGGCGGACGATTTCGGTCTCGCCGGCGCGGATGTTGTCGCGCACCGCCTGGCGCAGCGGATCGGTCTGGGCGAGCGCGGGATCGATGATCATGGCGGACCGTGGGCCAAACCACCCTCGGAGTCGGGCCCGGAGAGTCTACCCGAGGTGGGGCGAAAGGTCATGGATTCCTGGAAGGGACCGGCTACCATGGCAGTTGATCCGGCGTCGATGGAACGGACGATGCCACCTTCGCGGAAGATTCTTCCTTGTCTTCGAGTTGCCGCCTTCGGCGTAGCGGCGCTGTGCTCCGTGGGCGCGGCGGCGCAGGAACGGCTGCCCATCTTCGACACCCACGTGCATTACAGCCGTGGCGCCTGGGAAACCTATCCGCCCACGCGGATCCTGGAAATCCTCGATGCGGCGGGCGTGCCGCGCGCGCTGGTCTCCAGCACGCCGGACGACGGCACGCGCCGGCTGCACGCCGCCGCGCCTGGGCGCGTGGTCAAGAACCTGCGCCCCTACCGCAGCCACGGCGACATGGGGGACTGGTTCGCCAGCGATGAGGTCCTGGCCTACGTCAAGGGCCGGCTCGCGCAGGGCGGCTACCAGGGCGTCGGCGAGTTCCACCTCATGACCGAGGCCACGGCCCAGACCGCGCAGATCGAGGAACTGACCGCGTTGGCGCTGGCACAGGACCTGGTCCTGCAAATCCATGCCGACGCCGCGCCCGTCCGCGCGATCTTCGCCGTGGAACCGGGCCTGAAGATCCTCTGGGCCCACGCCGGTTTCAGCGAACCGCCCGCGGTGGTGGGCGAGATGCTGGACCGTTATCCCAACCTCTGGACCGAGACCTCGTTCCGCGCCGAGGACATCGCGCCCAACGGCAGCGACCTGGACCCGGAATGGCGCGCGCTGCTGCTGCGCCATAGCGGCCGCTTCATGATCGGCACCGACACCTACGTGCCGGCGCGCTGGGAAGAATACTGGGCGCTGGTGGAGCAGCAGCGGACCTGGGTGTCCCAACTGCCGCCCGAAGCCGCCCGCGCCATCGCCTACGGGAACGCGGTGCGCCTGTTCGGCGCCGGCAAGGACGAGTTCTGGCCGGACTAGCGTGCCGGAGCCTTGCGGAAAAAAGGGGTCATTCCTAATTTTTCCTTCTTAATTGTCCTTGCGCGGTTTGTCGGGACTGCTGCCGTGAAAAATTAAGAATGACCCCTTTTTTCGGAACAGGAGAGACCGCGATGCCGCCTGCCTATAGCGAGACCGTCTCGAACATCGCGCCCATGACGCCCTTCGTCGGTCCGGAGACCATCGAGCGGCGCCTCGGCGGCCCCTTCCGCCTGCGCATCGGGGCCAACGAGAGCGCCTTCGGCATGTCTCCGAAAGCCAAGTCCGCGCTCGCCGCCGAGCTGGACCGGGTTTCCTGGTACTGCGACCCGGAGCACGCCGAGCTGCGCGGGAAGCTGGCGGGCCTCCTCGGCGTGGGCCGGGAGAACATCGTGATCGGCGAGGGCATCGACGGCATTCTGGGCATCATCGTGCGCGCCGTCACCAACCCGGGGGACGCCATCGTCACCTCGGCGGGCGCCTATCCCACCTTCAACTATCATGTATTGGGCTACGGCGGGCGGCTGGAGTTCGTGCCCTACCGGGCGGACTATCACAACGACCTGCCCGCGTTGCTCCGGGCCGCGCGGGAGACCGAGGCCAAGCTTTTGTATCTGGCCAACCCGGACAACCCGAGCGGCACCTTCCTGGGGCGCGCGGAGGTGGAGGCGGCGCTCGATGGGTTGCCCGAGGACTGCCTCTTCATCCTGGACGAGGCCTACGCCGAGTTCGCCCCGCCCGAGGAGCTGCCACCCATGGATCCGGCCGATCCGCGACTCATACGCCTGCGCACCTTCTCCAAGGCCCACGGCATGGCCGGCCTGCGCATCGGCTACGGCATCGCGGCCGAAGCGCTGATCGCCACTTTCGACAAGATCCGCCTGCACTTCGGCGTCGGACGCCTGTCACAGGTCGCCGCCGCCGCCTCGCTGGACGATCCGGACTTCGCCGCGGGCGTGGTGCGCCAGGTGGCCGAAGGACGGGCCGACACCGAGGCCCTGGCGCGCAACCACAACCTGGCCTTCATCCCCTCGCTGACCAACTTCGTCGCCCTCGACCTGGAAAGCGCGGAGAACTCCGTGCGCATGGTGGCGCTTCTGGAGGAACGCGGGGTCTTCGTGCGCCGCCCGGGCGTGGCCCCGCTCGACCGCTTCGTGCGCGTCACCGTGGGCACGGCGCCGCAGCGCGCCCGGTTCGCGGAGATCTTCCCCGGGGCGCTCCAGGCGCTGCGCGGCGGGTAGTCCGACACGGCATTCTAGGCCCTGTGGACATTTAACATTATTTGCTTGTCATTCCGGAACCCGGTTTGCCCCAAATCTTTGATTTGGGCGGCAAAGCGAGGTATCCGGAATCCATGGCCGAAGCGGCCCCGCCGCCGACAGTGGATCCCGGATCGCTGACTTTTCTCACCAAATCGAAGATTTGGAGAAAACTCGCGTCCGGGATGACACGTAATGGTTCACGGCGTTCTAGTGATAGGTGCCCAGGCGCGAGATGTCCCGGATCAGCCGGCGCTCCTCGGGATAGATGCGGATGCCCGGCACCTTGCCCGCGCGCAGGTCGCGCTGGATACCCTCCCAGTAGGCGGGACTGAGCAGATCGCCGTGA
>JAZGBC010000110.1:0-27562 GCA_036444495.1 Kiloniellales bacterium | reverse complement strand
TATCGCGTGCTGACCGGGCCAGAGGCGGCCGGCAAGGTCGTGGGCGTAACAAAGCGAGCGGCGCAATCATGGAAGCGAATGGCGCTGGCAGCGAGCGTGGTCGTGCTCATCGGAGTGGCCGGTGCGGTTACGTGGCTGAGGCCGTGGGAGCCGACAATCGAACCGGCATCGTTGGAGCGCATGGCCTTCCCGCTGCCGGACAAGCCTTCCATCGCCGTGCTGCCGTTCACCAACATGAGCGACGATCCGGCACAGGAGTACTTCGTTGACGGCATGACCGAGGACCTGATCACGGACCTGGCTCGTGTCTCCGGTCTGTTCGTGATCGCCAGGAATTCGATGTTCACTTACAAGGGCAGGGCCGTGAAGGTACGGGAGGTTGCCGAGGAACTCGGCGTCCGCTACGTGCTGGAAGGCAGTGTGCGCCGGGCCGGCGATCGGGTGAGGATCAACGCCCAGCTTATCGACGCCACCACCGGCGGGCACCTCTGGGCGGAACGTTTCGACCGCGAACTCAAGGATATGTTCGCCCTGCAGGACGAGGTGGTGGGCAGGATCGTGGCGGCGCTTGAGGTCCGCCTGACCGCCGATGAGCGCCGTAGCCTGGCCCACCAGTATACGAGCAGCGTGCAAGCGTACGATGTCTTCCTGCGCGGCCTTAGAGAATTCGCGCGTCGCTCGAAGGAAGGAAACGACAACGCGCGCGCCTTGTTCGCCGAGTCCATCGAGCTCGATCCAAAATTCGTGCATCCATATGCCTACCTGGCCTGGGCGCATGTACGCGATTTCCTTGATGGCTGGAGCGAGTGGCCCGAACGCTCGCTTGAGCAAGCATACGCGCAGGCGCGCAATGCCACCGCTCTCGACGATTCGCTCCCCTTGACCCACTTCGTCATGGGCATCGTTCAGCTCTTTCGCAAGGAGCACGAGAAAGCCCTGGGTGCGTTGGAAACGGCGCTCTCGCTCGATCCAAATTTTGCCAACGGCTACGCAATGCTGCTGAGAGTCCTGCATTATTCGGGGAGGCCGGACGCCGGTCTAGAGCCGATGAAAGTGGCAATGCGCCTCGATCCCCGCCAACCGCTTGCGTATCTTTCGATCCTGGGCAACGCTTATTTCACTCTGGGGAGGTACGAAGAGGCGGCGGATGTCTTGAAAAAGGCCATCGCTCGCAACCCCAGCGCCCAAAGGCCGCACATGTGGCTCGCCGCCACCTATGCGCAGCTCGGACTGATGGACGAGGCGGAATGGGAAGCGGAGGAACTCCTGGCCCTGGATCCTGATTTTTCCTTGCGGCACATCGTGCGGGGATTGCCATTCAAGAACCCGGCGCACCTTGAGACAATTATTGGTGCACTGCGCAAAGCGGGATTGCCGGAATGACGTGCAATGCCGGCCCGCCGCCATCCTCGCCGCCGACATGGTAGGCCACGACCGCCTCATGAACGAAGACGAGTGTGCTTTAGCGAGGTCCGGATAGAGTCGGAGTGGCAATCCGTGGCGGGGCTTTCGAAGGTCAGTTATGGGGCCAGAAGCAGACCTTCAAATTACGAGTACAGGCCCTAGGCCGCGGTGCCGCCGCGGATGTTGTGCTTGCGCCTGATAAGGTCCTGGGCGGTCTCCACGGTCATGGCCGCGTCGCGGCAGTAGGCATCGGCGCCGATCGCCTCGGCGAAGGCCTCGTTGAGCGGCGCGCCGCCCACCAGCACGATGTAGTCGTCCCGGATGCCCTTCTCCTTCAGGGTCTCGATCACGACTTTCATATAAGGCATGGTGGTGGTCAGCAGGGCCGACATGCCCAGGATGTCGGGCTTGTGCTCCTCGATCGCTTCGAGATAGCTCTCGACCGAATTGTTGATACCGAGGTTGATGACCTCGAACCCGGCGCCTTCCATCATCATGGCGACCAGGTTCTTGCCGATGTCGTGGATGTCGCCCTTGACCGTGCCGATGACAATTTTGCCGGTGGACGGGGCGCCGGTCTCGGCCAGCAGCGGGCGCAGGATGGTCATGCCCGCCTTCATGGCGTTGGCGGACAAGAGCACCTCGGGCACGAAAAGGATGCCGTCGCGGAAGTCGATGCCGACGATCCGCATGCCCTCCACCAGGGCCTCGGTCAGGACCTTGTACGGCGCCCAGCCGCGATCGAGCAGGATGTGGACGGCCTCCTCGATCTCCTCCTTGAGACCATCGTAGAGATCGTCGTGCATCTGCTTGACCAGCTCGTCGTCGTCGAGCGTGCTCAGATCGAGATCGTCGTCGTCGGCCATCCTCGCGCCCCCGGAAAAGGCAGCGGTAAAAAGCAAGGACGCAGGCGAATACCCGCGTTCCCACGCCCTCTTGTCGGGGAAGTCCCGAAGGGCGGCTACGTCTACCGCGACAAAACTTGTCTAAATCGCGACAAGTCACGCGAATCCAAGGGCTTTTTTGCTGTTCCCGAAACCCGGCACGGTTGCCTTGCGGACTTCCCCGTGGGCGTTTTGGGAGGGGTTCTGCCGGCGAGGGCAGCAACGCACCGGCGCCCGGCCGGCCCGCGTTGCCAAAGCCCAGGTCATCGGCTAATTCTGGGTCGAATCGGGTCTATAGGGGGCACGGACACTCTACCGACATGGCGCTTACCGTTGCCATAATCGGCGCGGGACCGAGCGGTTTTTATGCCGCCGCCGCGCTGATCAAGCTGGGCCTGGACGTCCAGATCGACATCCTGGAGCGCCTGCCCACGCCCTTTGGCCTGATCCGCGCCGGTGTGGCGCCCGACCATCAGAGCACGAAAAACGTCATCCGCTCCTTCACGCGCACGGCACTCGAGCCGCCGGTGCATTATTACGGCAACGTGACCGTGGGCCGGGACCTTTCCCTGGCCGAGCTGCGCGGGATCTACGATGCCGTGGTCGTGGCCAGCGGGGCCCCCAGCGACCGCCCGCTCGGCGTGCCGGGCAGCGACAAAGCGGGCTGCTACGGGGCGGCGGAGTTCGTCGGCTGGTACAACGGCCATCCGGACCTCCGCGGCCTGAACCCCGACTTGGATACATCGGCGGTCTGCGTGGTGGGCGTCGGCAACGTTGCGATCGACGTGGCCCGGGTCCTGGTCAAGACCCCGGCGGAGATGGCCGGGAGCGACCTGACCGACTACGCCGCCGAGGCGATCCACAAGGCGCCGATCACCGATGTCTACATCATCGGCCGGCGCGGACCGGTACAGGCCAAGTTCACCCACAAGGAGTTGCGCGAGATGGGCGGCCTGGAGGACTGCACGGCGCTGGCCGATCCGGCCCAGATGCCCGAGACGATCGAGGAGGAGCTTTCCGAGCGCGACCGGCGCCTGCGCGAGAAGAACCTGGCCACGCTGAAAAGCTATGCCGAAAACACGCCCGATCCCGGCAAGCGCAAGCGGGTGCATTTCGTGTTTTTCGCCGCACCCAAGGAGGTCCTGGGCGGCGAGCGGGTCGAGGGCCTGCGCCTGGAGCGCACCCGGCTGGAAGGCGGCCGGGCGGTGGGCAGCGGCGAGACCTTCGACATCGCCTGCGGCGCCGTGGTGGCGGCCATCGGCTACCGCTTCGACCTGATCGAGGGGTTGCCGCCCGACGAGCGGACCGGCGTGGTGGCCAACCGGGAGGGCCGCGTGGACGGCGGGCTTTACGTGGTCGGCTGGGCCAAGCGCGGGCCCACCGGGGTGATCGGCACCAACAAGCACGATGGCGACCGGGCCGCGGAGCAGATCCAGGAAGACATCGGGGACGGGGATAAGCCCGGCCGCCCGGCGCTGGAGGCGCTGCTCGGCGAGCGGGGCGTTCGCTGGGTCTCCTTCGAGGACTGGCAGCGCATCGATTCGGCCGAGGTGGCCGCGGCCCCACCCGGCGCGCCACGGCGCAAATTCGTGCGCGTGGCGGAGATGCTCGACCTGCTGGACGAATAAACCGGCCACGGTCACGTAGTCGTGACCCGAGTTGACCTTTTCCCTACCGGGAATCCTGGAATACTTCCAAATCTCAGTAGCGGCAAAAAATCGCCTGCGGGCGATCTTTTCGCTAATGAAACATTTACTTGTTTAAGGCAAAGAATCATATATCTCATCAGTAGGCGCTTATTGTGCCTTTGGCAGCTTAGGCAGGGCTGAGATGCCGCCGGAGCTTCTCTTCAATCGGCCGTCCGGCCGGTTTCTAGGTGCAGGTCCCCCGGCCCAACACCGGGCGATCCCGCGGAGGTTGTAAGACCATGGAAGGCACCGCGGCGGCGGAGCGCGCCCGCCCGCCTCGTCAAACGCTGGAATCGGCGGTGGTGCGCTTTGCCGGGGATTCGGGCGATGGGATGCAGCTCACCGGCAACCGCTTCGCCCGGGCCACGGCCCTGGCGCGCAACGACCTAGCCACTTTCCCGGACTTCCCCGCCGAGATCCGCGCGCCCGCGGGCACCACCTACGGGGTTTCCGCCTATCAGATCAATTTCGGCGCCCGCGTGATCAAGACCGCGGGCGACGAGGTGGACGCGCTGGTGGCGATGAACCCGGCCGCGCTCAAGGTCAATCTCGCCGACCTAAGGCCCGGCGGGCTGGTGATCGTGGACAGCGGGGCCTTTACCGAGAAGAACCTGCGCAAGGCCGGCTACGAGGCGGATCCCCTGGAGGACGCGAGCCTGGCGGCCTATCGGGTGATGAAGGTCGATATGTCCCAGCATACCCTGGATACGCTCACGGACAGCGGGCTGTCCAAGAAAGAGGCCCTGCGCTGCAAGAACATGTGGGCGCTCGGCCTGGTCTACTGGATGTTCGACCGCAAGCGGCAGTCCTCCATCGACTGGCTGAATGAAAAATTCGCCGCTGACCCGCATGTCGCGGCCGGCACCACGGCCGCGCTCAATGCCGGGCACGCCTTCGGCGAGACCGCCGAGATCTTCACGAACGTCGCCGCCTACGAGGTGCCGCCGGCCCATATCGAGCCCGGCCTCTACCGCAGCGTGAACGGGACCGAGGCCACGGCCTGGGGGCTCGTCGCCGGCGCGTCCTTTGCCGGGCTGCGCCTGGTTTTCTGCTCCTATCCCATCACGCCCGCCTCGGCCACGCTGCACGCCCTGGCGGAGCTCAAGGATTACGGCGTGACCACCTTCCAGGCCGAGGACGAGATCGCCGCCGTCTGTGCCGCGATCGGCGCGTCCTATGCCGGCGCCATCGGGGTGACCTCCAGCTCCGGGCCGGGCATGTCGCTCAAGACCGAAGGCATCGATCTGGCGATCTCCACCGAGCTGCCGCTTGTCGTGGTCAATGCCCAGCGCTCCGGTCCCTCCACCGGCATGCCGACCAAGACCGAGCAGGCCGACCTGTTCCAGGCCGTCTTCGGCCGCCACGGCGACAGCCCGCTGGCGGTGCTCGCCGCGCGCTCGCCGTCGGACTGCTTCGAGACGGCTATCGAGGCGGTGCGCCTGGCCACCAAATACATGACGCCGGTCATCCTGTTGAGCGATTCCTACATCGCCAACGCTTCCGAACCCTGGGCCTTGCCCAACGTGGATACCCTGCCGCGCTTTCCGGTGGAGTTTTACAAGGACCCGCGCGACTACCATCCTTTCCTGCGCGATGCCGAGACCCTGGCGCGGGCCTGGGCCATACCGGGCACGCCGGGCCTGGAACACCGGGTCGGCGGCCTGGAGAAGAGCGCGGACACGGGGCATATCTCTTACGATCCCGCCAACCATCAGCGCATGACCGACCTGCGCGCCAACAAGATACTGGGCATCGCCAACGATATCCCGGAACAGACCATCGAGCTGGGCCCCGCGCGGGGACGCCTGGCCGTGGTTGGCTGGGGCTCGACCTATGGGCCGATCAGCCGTGCGGTGAGCAATCTGCAGGCGGAGTTTCAGGCGGAGTATCAGGCGGAGGACGGGGACGTCTCGCACATTCACCTGCGCCACATCTGGCCGCTGCCCAGGAACCTGGAAGAGCTGCTCGGCCGTTTCGAGCGAATCCTGGTGCCGGAGATGAATTCGGGCCAGCTCCTGACCCTGTTGCGCAACCAGTTCCTGCTGCCCGCCGAGGGCCTGCACAAGGTGACCGGCAGGCCGTTCACCATCGCCGAAATCGAAACGGCCATCCGAAGCCGGCTGGAGAGCTGATATGGGCTATGCCGTCCCCATCGAACCCCTGGACCCGAAGGCCTATGCCTCGAATCAGGAAGTACGCTGGTGTCCCGGCTGCGGCGACTATGCCATCCTGAAGGCGGTGCAGCGCACCCTGGCCGAAGTGGGTGCGCGCCGGGAGAATACGGTCTTCATCTCGGGCATCGGCTGCGCCGCGCGCTTTCCCTATTACGTCTCCACTTACGGTTTCCACGGCATCCACGGCCGCGCGCCGGCCATCGCCACGGGCGTGAAGCTGGCCAACCCGAATCTCGACGTCTGGGTGGTGAGCGGCGACGGCGATGCCTTGTCCATCGGCGGCAACCATCTGCTGCACGTGTTGCGCCGGAACGTGGATTTGCAGATTCTGCTGTTCAACAACGAGATCTACGGCCTGACCAAGGGCCAGTATTCGCCCACCTCGCGGGTCGGGACGGTCTCGCCCTCCACGCCCAGCGGCTCGGTCGAATCGCCGGTCTCGGCCAGCGCCTTCGCGCTGGGGGCGGGGGCGCGCTTCGTCGCCCGCTCGGTGGATACCCTGCAGTCCCACCTTTTCGGCGTTCTGCTGCGCGCGCACGAGAACCGTGGC
This sequence comes from Kiloniellales bacterium, assembly GCA_036444495.1. Lineage (GTDB taxonomy): Bacteria > Pseudomonadota > Alphaproteobacteria > Kiloniellales > J153 > JAZGBC01. Next base: position 20,862 of record JAZGBC010000110.1, on the reverse strand, counting down.
GCCTCGCTGGTGGAAATCTTCCAGAACTGCATCGTCTACAACAAGGGCGTATTCGACGAGTTCACCGCGCGCGACATCGCGCCGGACGCGCAGGTCCATGTGGAGCACGGGAAACCGCTCATCTTCGGCAAGGAGAACGACAAGGGCCTGCGGCTGAATACCAAGACCCTGCGCCTTGAGGTGGCGCGCCTGGGCGAGGACGGCGTGACCGAGGCCGATATCCTGGTGCACGACGAGACCAACCACGCCCTGGCCAACATGCTCGCGGCCCTGCAGCCGCCCGCCTTCCCGGTGGCGCTCGGCGTGCTCTACTGCGATCCGGCCCCGACCTACGAAACCCAGCTTGCCGAGCGGGTAGCCGCCGCCGAGGCAAGGGCCGAAGAGCGCGGCGACAAGGGCGATCTCAACGCCCTGCTGCGCAGTGGCCACACCTGGGAAGTGGATTAAAGTAAGTTCCGCTTGGTTTTACGCGTCGCCGTCCCCCTTTCCCCCTCCTTCTCCCCCGCTTGCGGGGAGAAGGTTGTGAAGGCTTGGCGAAGCCTAAGGCCGAGCCCTAGCCAGAGCTTGGTGAGACGTGCCTTATGGGGGTGCGCCCTTTATGCGTGCTAAGGCATGTACTGATAATTAGAAGGTCTGCTTCTGGCCCCATATCGGACCTTTAGAAGCCCGGCCACGGACTTCCGCTATTGACCCTGGCTGTGTAAAAACTATTTTCGAGGCCCGAGCGCGCAACATTGATTCGCGTAACTGCCGTCGCAGGCAATAATGATTCACGCGTCCGCAATTGCCGAGTCTATTGTTGCGCCGACACTCTTCCGACCCGCGTTTTCACACAGCCTGGACCCCTTTCAGACATGAAAGCTTGGAATTTGCGGATCATTTCCTGGCGCCCGAGCCGATAATAAATTCAAACTCAGTTTTGAAGCCGTCATCGTTTTCAAACTGCTTGAGACACTCGCGCACTTCAAGCCATGCCTTGGATCTTTCAGCTTCGCCAAGATCGGCCACGACCGCTCGATAGGAGCCGAAAGCCTGTTGCATCAACTCTAAGGCTTGTGAAGTGCTCGGCAGCTTGAGCAAAGCGCGGACGGTTTTTGTGTTCACATTCGTTAGGCCACTCTTATTCAAGAGATTTTTCAATACACCATCGCCACCCAGAGCAAAAATCCCAGGTTGGCCTGGACCAGGTGGTTGCTTGTCGGCATGCCGCAAAAGGATGCGCATCGGCTGTGCCATGAAAGGGTTGCTGGCGGGCGTCGTGTTGACCAACGCCGCAAAACGTGCCCCAGGTTTCAAGACACGCTGAATAGCCTCCAACGCCAAGCCAGGGGCTGGAAATAGCATCAATCCCAATCGACAAATAGATGCATCGAACGGGTGTTGCGATACCTCCAAGTTCTCCGCTGCGCTTTCAAGGGTTTCGATATTCCTTAAGCCTTCAGCATTGGCGTTCTGGCGGACATGCTCCAGCATGGAGCCAGAGATATCGCTTGCTACAATGCTTCCGCCGGGGCCGACACGCTTTGCTGCCAACAAGGTTTGGCTGCCCGCACCGCAAGCGAGATCAAGCACCCGTTGCCCAGGCCTGATGTCGGCCATCTCGATAAGAATGTCAGTGACTTCCGCAAGGCCGGCGGAGAATTTTTGTTCCCACTTTGCCCAGCCGGGCGCAGCCGATTCCCAGGTGCTCCGAAGTTCGGATTTCGATCTCTCGTCGACCATTGCTTGCATCCCCCCACGTCTCCCGGCTTGAAATCTAGCACATCGATGAGCTGATCACCGCATCACTAATGTCCGAGATTGGCTATAAGCGGACCTACTAGACTCCGTTCCGGAACGTCCGGAGTTGGACGCAAGACCAGACATTCGCACGCTATTTCCAACTCGTCGCCAGTTTATGAAGACATGACTTAGGCGAAGGCGGTCTAATTCTTCGCCGCCACGTGGGTCTTTACGCCCGCCTCGTCGAGGGCTTCCTGTAGCAAGGGCCCCGGGGCGGCGTCCACGATCACGTCGTTCAGCTCGCCAAGCGGGCAGACCAGCTCCAGCGAGCGCGTCTCGAACTTCGTTTCATCGACCAGAAGCAGAATACGGTCGCTGCGCTCGATCATGGAACGCTTGACCCAGCTCGTGGCGGAATTGGCCTCGACCGGCCCTTCCACGCTCAGCCCGCTGGCGCCGATGAAAGCCTTGGCGGCGTAGTAGCGGCGCAGGAACGCCGAGGTCTCGGAGCCGAAGCTGCCGCCTTCCTGCACGTTATAGTCGCCGGGGCAGAGCAGGACCCGGATACCCGGCGCCTGACCGAGCGCCAGGGCGACCCCGATGCAGTTGGTGAGTACCGTCAGGTCCCGCGCCGTGGCGGCCAGGCGCTGGGCGAAGTGGGTCGTGGTCGAACCGGAATCGATCATCAGCACGTCGCCCGGCTCGACCAGTTGCGCGGCCAGCGCCCCGATGCGCGCGCGTTCCGCGACGAGCAGGCCGTAGCGCTCATTCACCGCCGGTTCGCTGGCCAGCGGGTGGCTGGCGGCCCCGCCGTAGGTGCGATCCACCAGGCCGCGGCGGCTGAGTTCGTCGATATCGCGGCGGACGGTCTCGGCCGAGACGCCGAAGGCCTGGGCCAGCTCCGAGATGCGCACCGTCGGGCTGGCGCGCAGCTCGGAGATGATGCGCTCGCAGCGTTCTTCTTTTCGAGGACGCCGCGCGCTCATGCCGCTCTCCAGAGAGCCAGCCTTCCGCGCCCAGGATGCCGCCGTCCCATAGGTTCAGAAGACATCCGCATTGTCCAATTCGCCGGCATCCGCCGCCAGGTCGAGGAAGGTATAGCGGTCGCGAATCTCCCGGGCGTGGCGCACCGCGTCTGAATAGAACGCGCGCGGCCAGCCCAGCTCCTCGGGTGTCGTCGGCGCGCCTACCGCCTTTAGCACGGCTTCGAGCTTGGCCGAGGGAAGCGTGACCGAACGAAGCCGCTCGCGGATCTCGTCCCAGCGTCCCGCGAGCTTCGCATTCAGCGCCTCGGCCTGCCCGGCGTCGAGTTTCTTGCCCTCAAACTCGGCCCAACAGGCGGCGCCCAACTCCGGCCCGAAGTGCGCCTTGATGGAGGCCTCGCCGGGCGCGCCGGGCTTGAGGCGCGGCGGGCCAGCCGCGAGGAGACGTTCCTGCAACCGGGCCATGGTCAGCGTGGTCACCCCGATCTGCTCGCCGTGGAAGGCCTCGGGCCAGCCGGGCGGGGCCAGCATCTCCACGTAATGGCCGATCAGGTGCTCCCCTTGGCTGGCCGGAAAGCTGCCGCCGCAGATGGTCATGCCGAATCCCGACAGGGTAAGGGTTCTGGCCAGGCGGCGCATGGCGGCAAGATCGCCGGTCATGAGCGCCTCGGGTTGGGCGAAAAGCTCCCGCTCGTCCTCGGCGAACAGCGAGAAAGGCGCTTCGCGGTACGGGCGGTCGAGCAGCAGGTGCGCCAGCAGCCAATCGGCCTGCGCCGTGGGCCGGCAGACTGAATCGCCCAAGCCCGAACGGATCATGCGCGGCGGCGCCTGGGACAGGACCGTCAGGTCCTTGAAAACGCCGCGTGCCGACGTCGCGGGCAGGGTCTTCTTATGACCGTCTATGGTGATGGAGGCGTTGACCGAGGTGTAGCCGTTCATCGACGGCGCGGTGGCGAAGACGGCGTAGGGCTTGCCGTCCTGGGCGGCGCTGTACTTGCAGAGGTCGTTGATCGTGCCCGCGCCCACGGCGATGAGGGCGTCACAGGATTTGCTTTCGCGCCGGACCGTCTCGACCGTTTCCGCATCGGCGTGGGGCCGTCCGGGCAGGCGGATGTCGGTCACCTGGGCGATGCCGCCGAGCGCGCGCAGGACGCGCTCGCCCAGGACCGCCCGTGTGTTCTCGTCGCTGACCACCGCGAGGTGCTCGCCAAGGCCCAGATTGGCGACCAGTTCCGCCTCGCCGCCGTCGAGCGAGTCGGCGATCTCCACGTGACGCGTGGGGACCGAAAGCGGCGGGCCGCCGTCCGGGTCGGGCAGGGTGCCATCGAGCAGCCGTTCAATCGTATCCCGTGACATGACGCCTATCCCGCGTCGCTCTCGAACAGGGGGCGCAGGCTGTCGAACAGCCTGTGGTAGGCCCCGTAGGCTTCGTCGTAGGCCGCGCGCCGGGCCGGATCGGGCGTTACGGTTCCGCCGATCTCACCCACCAGTCCGGCGCATTCGACGAGATCGCTCTGCAGGCCGCCGGCCACCGCCGCGCACATGGCCGCGCCCACGGGCGAGGTGTCCGTGAGCCGTGGGACCTGGGCCGGCAGGCCCGTGCAGTCGGCACGGATTTGCGCCCAGATGCGGCTCTTCGCGCCGCCGCCCAGCAGCAAGAGCGCCTCTGTCGCGACCTGCATGTCTTGCAGGCGCTCGACCACGTCGCGCATGGCGAAGGCGCAGCCTTCGAGCACTGCGCGCGCCAGGTGCCCGGCCCCGTGCGCCGGGGTCAGGCCATAGAAACAGCCGCGCGCCGAGGCGATCCACTCGGGCGCCATGGCCCCGCTCAGGGCCGGCAGAAAGCTCACCCCCTCGGCCCCGGGCGGCGTATCGCCGGCGAGGGCGTCGAGTTCGGCGAAATCCGTGAGACGCAGCACTTGGCGCAGCCAGGCCAGCCCGCCGCCCGACAGCCAGCCCGGGTTCTCGATATAGAAGGTGCCGCCGGCGTAGCTGTGGGTCTCCACCAGGCCACGCCCGTCGATCTTGGCCACCTTGTCGAGCGCGCCGACCACTTCGGCGGTGCCCAGCACGCAGGCGACCCGCCCGGGCTCGATCAATCCGGCGCCCAGCGGGGCGGAGAAGTCGTCGCCCGTACCCACGGCCACCGCGATGCCCGCGGGCAGGCCGCAGAGCGCGGCCCCGTCCGGTGTGAGCCGCCCCGCCGGCGCGGCGGCCTCGGCGATGGCGGGCAGCTCGCCCGGCTCGATCTCGAAGGCCTCGAGCAACTCCGGGTCGAAGGCGCGGGTGTCGAGCGCATAGAGCATGGTGGTGGAGGCCAGCCCGTGATCGAACAGGCTTTCGCCGGTCAGGCGCGCCACGAGGTAGGAGACCGGCTGGTGGAAGCGGGCGGCGTTTCGCGCCGCCGGCAGCTCGCGCTTGAGCCAGCGGATCTTGGCGGCCATGTGGCAGGCGTCGAGCGTGATGCCGGTCTTTTCGCGCAGCCTTTCCTCGTCGATGACGGCTATTTCCGCTTCCGCGCGCCGGTCCATCCAGATGAGACAGGGACCGAGCGCCCGCCCATCGGCGTCCACGGCGAGGCAACCGTCGAGTTGGCCGGCGATGCCGAGCGCGGCGACCCGGTCTTTGGTGATCCCGGCGCGGGTCAGGGCCTGAGCGACCGTGGGGCCGAGCGCGGCCTCCCACAGTGCCGAGTCCTGCTCGGCCCAGCCGGGCCGCGGGTAGTCGGGCTCATAGGGTCCGGCCGCCTCACCGAGCGGGCGAAGCTCATCGTCGAGGACGACGGCCTTGAGACTCTGGGTGCCGATATCGACGCCGACGATGGCGATGGCCCTGCCTCCCGCGGGTTAGTATCAGACGCTGGCGGCCAGAATATCGCTCAGTTGCGAGCGCAGCGAGCCCTTGCGCGGCGAAAACGATCCGTCGAAGGCCGCCGAGCCCACGGTGAAGGCATCGACACCGGCCTCGGCCAATTCGTGCACGCGCGCGGTGCTGCCCACGCTGCCCGCGATAATCAGCTCGCCCGAGAGTGCCTCCCGCGCGGCGTGAATCAGATCCAACGGATCGGCCTCGGTGGCCCGATAGGCGAGCAGATCGACCCCGGCGCAGCCCAGCGCCTCGAAGTGCCGGCAGTCCGCCGCCACCTGTTCGGGCGTGCCGCCGAGTTGCGTCGGATGGCCTTCCGGCCGGCCGGGGAAAGGGAAGTAGGCGATGCCGCTGCCCTGTAAAACCTCCAGCATGGCTTCGGCCTCGGCGCTGCCGAGCAGGCGGTCCACACCGATCTCGACAGCCGCCCGCGCCGAGTTCAAGCAGGCTTCGCTCGTGGTGCTTATTACTTCCATGTAGCTGACCCCACCGCTCGCCTTGATGCGGTCGTTGAGCGCGACAAGCGTTTCCCGGTCCACGCCGACATCCTTGAAGCCCAGATGCTTGACCCCGGTTTCTCTCACGAGATCAAAAACTTCCAGGCAATCTTCGACAGTCTGATCGGCGCGGGTGAACATGAAGATGAACTCCATGCCGGCGTCTCCCTATGGCATATTGTTTCCCGGACCATATCGCATAAAAGTTGGTAGGTACAACAAATTTTGTGGATTATCCCAAATCTGCATGTTACAGTCGGCTTAAGTTACTTCCTGCGCACCGCGCGCTGACCTCCGCATCGTCCTTATTCCGAAGGGGGCCGGGCGAGGCGTGCCGGACACGCGCTTGTCGACCAAGAAAAAACGCAAAACAGGAGGCTCGGGAAATGACACAAGAGGCGAGGACCCCTTTGCACAAGGCTTTGCGCCTGAGTGCGCTGGCCGTTGGGCTCGTGCTGGGCTTGGCGCTTACATCTCAGGCCGGCGCCTGGAGCCTGGAGGAGGCCGCCGCGCCCTACAAGGGCACGACCATCCGCACCATTGGCGAGGCGCTTCCGCCGCTCGAGGCGATGAACAAGATGAAGGGCGAGTTCGAGAAGCGTACCGGCATCAAGGTCGTCATCGAGATGTACGAGCATTCGGAGGCGGTCAACAAGGTGATGCTCGACCTCAACTCGAAACGAGGGCGCTACGACTTCATCCTGCAGCCGCACCGCGAGCTCGGTCGCTTCGTCGAGAACGGGCATCTGACGGTGATCGAGAAATTCATGAGCGACCCCAAGCTGCGCGATCCCGGCTTCAAGCCCAAAGAGGTGCTCTATCAGGGCCTGTGGAAGGAGATCTCCTGGTACGGCGGCAAGGCCTACGGCTTCCCCTTCACGGCGCTGACCATGTACATGTGGTACCGCCAGGACCTGCTCGACGATCCGAAGGAGCGCGCGGGCTTCAAGGCCAAGTACGGCTACGACCTCAAACCCGCCGCGACCTGGCAGGAATACACCGACATCTCCGAGTGGTTCACCCGCCCCGACAAGGGCTTTTACGGCACCGCCATCCAGGGCAAGCGCCACGAGGCCCTGTGGTACGAGTGGCTCAACTTCCTCTACAGCTTCGGCGGCGACATGATGGATGTGAAGGCGGGCAGCGAATGCGGCCCGATCATCGTCAACAGCCCTCAAGCGATCGCGGCGACCGAGTACTACAAGAGCCTGATGGCGTACTCGCCGCCCGACACCCTCAACTACTTCTGGGACGACGTCATGGCGCTGATGCAGCAGGAGAAGGTGTATCAGATGATCATGTGGAACGACGCCACCTACGCGGTGGCCGAGGACGCCAGCCAGAGCAGGGTGGCGGGCCGCATGGGCTTCGACATCGTGCCCCAGGGCGAGGGCGGCAAGACCGGCCAGGTCGAGGGCTGGACCTACCTGATCCCGGCCTACGCCGAGGACAAGGAAGCGGCCTATCTCTTCATCCAGTGGATGATGGGTTTCGACCAGCAGCTCGAGCAGCACATGAACGGCGGCGCCACCTCGCGGCCCGACGTCTATGCGCATCCGGACGTCCAGAAAATCAGCTACTCGAAGGCGTCGATGGACACCAACGCGGTCTCGATTCCGAAACCGACGATTCCGGAATCGCCGGAGATCACCGACCTGCTGGTGCGCGAGCTAAGCAACTACCTGGTCGGCAAGAAGTCCGCCAAGGAAGCGCTCGACACTTCTGCGCTTGAGATGAACAAGCTGCTGGGCGACTGTGCGCCGCTCAAATACCCTGTAAACTGACACCAGCGGGGTTTTCGCGCTAGAGTCAGCGCGTTCGTTTCCTGAGTGAAGCCCCCTCGCCCTTCCGCGCCACGGCGGGGCGAGGGGGTCGCCGCGCGGGACGCGCCGCATTCCGTTTTCGATCGCGAGGTAGGGCCGGTGAGCGCGCGGAGTATCGGGGGCACATTGTTCGACAAGGGCGTCGGCCCGGCGTTTCTCCTGCCGGCCCTGATCTTCCTCACCGTGCTGTTGCTCGGGCCCTTCCTTTACATGGTGGGCGTGAGCTTCACCGACCTCAGCTACGCGCTGCCGGGCCGTGACGGCAATTTCGTCGGGTTCGACAATTACCGCCGCCTGATGCAGGACGACCCGATCTTCTGGGAAAGCTTTGCGACCACGATCGAGTTCGTTGTCGGCGTGGTGAGCGTCGAGTTCGTACTCGGCTTCGCCCTCGCGCTTTTCCTTCGTCATCAGGTGAAGCGGCAACGCTTTGTCCTGACCCTGATCCTCGTCCCGATGATGCTGGCGCCGGTGGCCGTGGGCTTCATGTGGAAGCTGATGCTGCAAGGCGACTTCGGCATGCTGACCTATTACCTGCGCAAGATCGGCCTGCTCGACGTGCGCACCGCGTTGCTCTCCGACCCGGATCTGGTGCTGCCGACGATCATGATGATCGACGTGTGGGAGTGGACCCCGTTCGTCACCCTGGTCATGCTCGCGGGGCTGCTCAGCCTGCCGCGCGAGCCCTTCGAGGCGGCGGTCATGGACGGCGCCCGGCCGTGGCAGATATTCCGCGACATCACGCTGCCGCTCATGCGCCCGATCATTGCGCTGGTGTTTCTTCTGCGCGGGATCGACGCCTTCAAGGAGTTCGACAAGGTCTTCATTCTCACCGGCGGCGGCCCCGGCACGGTGACCGAGCTGCTCTCGATCTATACCTACCGCTTAAACTTCAAGAATTGGGACCTGGGCTACGGCGCCGTCAGCGCCTTCATGGTCTATCTCGTGGTGCTCATCCTCTGCGCCGTGTTCTACAAGGCGGTCTACTGGACCGAGGGGCGGGTGCAGACATGAACCGTGCCTGGCGTATCGTTGCGGTCGCCACCCTGATCGTGGTTCTGCTCCTGGTGCTGACCCCTTACGTCTGGATGGTCATGACGTCGTTCAAGACGCGATTCGACGCGCTGGCGGACACCCCGGTGTGGCTCTTCAATCCGATCCTGGACCATTACCCGGAAGTTTTCATCAACAAGGAATACCTGCCGCTGGTCTGGAACAGCGTAGTCGTGGCGCTGTCCACGACCGTCCTTTCGCTCCTGATCGGTGTGCCGGCGGCCTATGTCTTCGCGCGGCACGAGTTCCGCGGCAAGGAGGATTTGTTCTTCTTCTTCCTGACGACGCGCATGGCGCCGCCGATCTCGATCGTCGTGCCCATGTTCCTCCTGTTTAACTACGTCGGCCTGACCGACACCCGCACCTCGTTGATCCTGGCGCATTCGACCTTCAACCTGTCGCTGGTCGTGTGGATGATGCGCGGGTTCTTCGCCGACATTCCGCGCGAGATCGACGAGGCGGCTATGATGGATGGCCACAGCCGCGCCGGCATGTTCGTGCGCGTGCTGGTGCCCCTGGCGGCGCCGGGCATGGCCGCGACGGCCGTGTTGTGCTTCATCCTGAGCTGGAACGAGTTTCTCTATGCGCTGATCCTCGTCGCCTTCGAATCGCGCACGCTTATCGTCGGCATTCCCGGCCTGGCCACGCCGCACGGAACGCTGTGGGGGCAGATGGCTGCCGTCGGCGTCGTCGGCACCGTGCCGATCATCATCTTCGCGACGCTCGTCCAGCGCCACCTGGTGCGCGGCCTCACCTTCGGCGCGGTGAAGGGATAGGCCGCCGGTGACCGTCGCATTCAAAGAGGTGAGCAAGGTGTTCGGCGATGGCACGGTGGCGCTCGACCGCTTCAGCCTGGAATTCGAACGCGGCGAGTTCGTCGTGCTGCTCGGCCCCTCGGGCAGCGGCAAGACCACCGCCTGCCGGGTCCTGGCCGGCTTGGAGGAGGCCACGTCGGGCGCGATCGAAGTTGACGGCCGCGACATCACGGGTCTGCCGCCGCGCGAGCGCGCCATGAGCATGGTGTTCCAGAACTACGCGCTGTATTCGCACAAGAGCGTCTACGACAACATCGCCTATCCCTTGCGCGTGCGCGGCGTGCCGAAGGGCGAGATCGATGGCAAGGTGCGCGCGGTCTCGCGCCTCCTCCAGATCGATGACCTTATACGCCGGCGGCCGCGCCAGCTTTCCGGCGGCGAAGCGCAGCGCGTGGCGGTGGCGCGGGCGCTCGTCTGGCAGCCGGATATCTGTCTGATGGACGAGCCGCTTTCCAATCTGGACGCCATCCTGCGCCTGCGGACGCGCACCGAGCTCAAGCGCCTGCACAACGAACTGCGCACTACCTTCGTCTTCGTCACCCACGACCAGGAGGAGGCCATGACGCTGGGCACGCGCATCGCGGTGCTCAACTACGGCCGGCTCGTGCAGTTCGAGGCGCCGAAGGATATCTATCACCGCCCGGTCAACCGCTTCGTCGCCGAGTTCATCGGCCGCCCGGCAATGAACACCATAGATGGGCGCATCGAGGGCGGCATCTTCCGCGCGAACGGTCTCACGCTTCCGATAACGGGGCGAAGCGACGGCGAGACCGTGCTCGGCATCCGGCCCGAGCACATCGTGCCGCACCGTGCCCCGCGCGAGGGGACGCTCGCCTGCCGCCTCGATGTGCTGGAGCTGGTCGAGCCCGACGTGCTGCTATTCGTCGAGTGCGGCGGCCAGCCGCTTATCGTGCGCAGCAAGGCTGATTATTCCGAGCCGGCGAGCGGCGCCGAGCTTCATCTGGAGTTGCCGCCCGAGCGGCTCCACTTCTTCGACGCCGAGACGGGGCTGCGCCAGCCATGAACGTGCTTTTAGGCTTCGTTCCCGTCGCTATCGCGGCCGTCGGCTGGTACGGTCTCTACCGGCTCAACCGGGCCAAGCGCTGGTTCCGCATCGGCGAGATCATCTTCTGGGACGTGATCCTCTTGATCCTGGTCTATCTCGTCTGGCTGCGCTGGTTTTAGAGAATCTCTGTTGAGACAGCGAAAGCCGTGCCGAACTTCACAGTTTCAATTGGTTTAATTGGCCCGCAACGATGGCGCGCTTATTGGCCCGCCATGGCAGTTCGGTAGGAGTCTGCTGTCCGCCTTCCGGATGCCGCCTTAAAGGGCCCCTACTTTCGTGCCGGCCCCTAGAACCGCTCTAGACGATGCGCTTCAGGAGGCTACGGAACTGCTCCCGCTCGTCGGGCGCGAGCGGCTGGAGCACCTGCTGGCTGACGGCGTCCACCTCGTGGCTCAGCCCGTCTACCGCCTGCTCTCCCGCTGGTGTCAGGCGCAGCACCATGCGCCGCCGGTCCGTTGGATCGGGCAGGCGCTTCAGGAAGCCCCGGTCGTCGAGCCGCCGCACTACGCCCTGGATCGTCGCCGGATCCATGGCGGTCAGGCGCCCGAGCCTGTTCTGCGAAAGCTGGCCCCTCTCCCTCAAGCGGGCCAAGGCGAAGAACTGCGTCGGTGTAAAGCGGTGATCGGACAGTACCGTCATGAAGGAGGCCGAGGCGCGTTGGTGCGCCCGGCGGATCAAGTGTCCGATTTGCTCGTCCAAGATGAAGGTGACTGTCCCGTTGGCTTTCTCGGCCATTTTTGTATCCCTGGTTGCCTCGGTTTCTTTACCTGCGCCGGTTTTCAAGAAAAACCCAACCCTCCAGCCGCGAATTTTTTCGCGGTCCAGGTTTCTCAATGGCACCGGTGCGGAATGTAGTCCGGACGTTGCGCGGCCGGGGCGGAGACTAACGCGGAAGCCATGTGAAGTCTATCGCTCTGTTCCCGAGAGCAGGGGGATATCTCCGTCCATGCCCAGTTGTCGCGAATAAAAACCGGTCTCGATCTGCGCCTGCAGCGCGGCGATATCCGGGGCGAGCGGGCGGTCGTCCTCCAGGAAGGCGCTTATTCCGCGAATGGCCCCGTGCGCCTCGCTCAAGCGCGGGCTGGTCTCCAGCGGGCGCCTGAAATCGATGCCCTGGGCGGCGGCCAGGAGCTCGATGGCCACGATATAACCCGTGTTGCGCGCCATCCCGGCCAGGCGCCGGGCCGCGAAGGTGGCCATGGAGACATGGTCTTCCTGGTTGGCCGAGGTGGGCAGGCTGTCCACGCTGGCCGGGTGGGCGAGGGACTTGTTCTCGCTGGCCAGGGCGGCGGCGGTGACCTGCAGGTTCATGAAGCCCGTGTTGAGCCCCGGCTTGGCGATCAGGAAGGGCGGCAGCTCGCTGAAATTCGCGTCGGTCAGGAGCGCGATGCGGCGCTCCGACAGGGCGCCGATCTCGGCCAGTGCCAGCGCCAGCGTGTCGGCGGCGAAGGCCACCGGTTCGCCGTGGAAGTTGCCGCCGGAAAGAACCTCCCCGCCCTCGGCGAAGACCAAAGGATTGTCCGAGACCGCGTTGGCCTCGCGCCGCAGCGTGAGCGCCGCGCCGGTCATGATGTCGAGGGCCGCGCCCATGACCTGGGGCTGGCAGCGCAGGGAGTAGGGGTCCTGGACCCGGTCGCAGTCCAAGTGGGAGGCGCGGATGCCGCTGCCTTCCAGCAGGCCGCGGAAGGCCGCCGCCACCGCGATCTGGCCAGGCTGGCCGCGAATCTCGTGAATGCGCGGGTCGAAGGGGACGTCGCTGCCGAGCGCCGCATCCACGCTCATGGCCCCGGCGGCCAGAGCGGCGGCGAAGACGTCCAGCCCGGCAAAGAGTCCATCGAGCGCGAGCGCGGTCGAGACCTGGGTGCCGTTGAGCAGGGCCAGGCCCTCCTTGGCGCCCAGCTCGATCGGTTCGAGGCCGATCCGTTGCAGGGCCTCGGCCGCGGGCAGGCATTCGCCGCCCAGCGTGACCTCGCCGGCGCCCAGCAGCGCCGCCGAGAGATGGGCCAGCGGCGCCAGGTCCCCCGAAGCGCCGACCGACCCCTTCTCCGGGATGACCGGCAGCGCCCCGGCGTTGAGCAGGCCGAGCAGCCCCTCGATGACCCGGCGGCGGATGCCCGAGTAGCCGCGGGCCAGCGTGTTGACCTTGAGCAGCAGGACGAGGCGGACCACGCGGTCCGGCAGCGGATCGCCCACCCCGGCGCAGTGCGACAGCACCAGGCGGCGCTGCAACTCGCCTACCTGAGCGGCGTCGACCGTCGTCTTCGCCAGGCTGCCGAAACCCGTATTGATGCCGTAGACCCGGCGTCCCTCGCCGACGATGTCCGCCACGATCTTGGCCGCGGCCTCGATAGCGGCATGACAGCCCGAATCGAGCGTGACCGTCCTGGGCCGGCGCCAAAAGGCCCGCAGCTCGGCCAGGGTCAGGTGGCCGGGGGTGAGCACCAAGGGTTCTGCTTCGGTCATTGGGTTCGGCTGGGGGAATCCGGCTGACTCGTCATCCGTGTTTAACAGACCTCGTTGGAGGCCGAAAGCGGTGTCCCGGGGCGCGGCGGCAATTTCCCGATTTCGGCGGAATTCAAGGGCTCCGGGGGCCCTCATCATGGCTTGCCGGACCGGGGCCGGTCTCCTCCCGGGTAAGCATTCCGAAACCCGTTTCGGGGTAAGGTTTAGGGAGAGGCAACCCGAGCCAGGCAGGCTCGCGGGAGGATGACATGACGTCGCGAGGCGGCCACCCCAACTGGGGATTTGGCGGCGAGGAGACTGGCCAGCAGGCGCTGGCACAGTCGCTGGTTTCCAGCCTGGGCTACGCGGGCGCGGTGCAGGCCTGCCAGGCCAACGCCTGGGACGGTATCCTCAAACACGTGCTGGCCCACGAGAAGACGGGCAAGCCCATCGGCGAGTGATCTCCGGCCGGCCTGCGTCACCGAAACGCCATTAAAAGAATAATTCACGTCGTCTGCGGGACAATCCGCACGGCAACTTACTGAAAGACTTGGCCGGTCCGAGTCGGGTAATGAGTCGGAGTTTTATTGCGGTGCCTGTGACGGGCTTTTGGGCTTTGTCCGCGCGGCTTCTCCCACCCGTCTCGCAACGGCGCACGGAGTAGGACGTCCATGGCCCGCGGCAAGCGAAAACGCAGTACCCGGCGCCGCGAGGCCACGGCCATCGGGCAATTGCCCTGGCGTTCCATCACCAATCCCTACAAGCCGCTCGAGGTCCTCGGCGAGGACCAAGTCGAGGCGATCCACGACGCCTCGATGCACATCCTGGAAGATCTCGGCATCGAGGTCATGAGCGATGAGGCGCTCGATCTCTTGGCCGCGGCGGGGGCCGAGGTCGAGCGCGCGGACAATATGGTGCGCTTCGACCGGGCCCTGATCGCGGAACTGATCGGGAAGGCGCCCTCGGAGGTGACGCTGACGCCGCGGAACCCGGAACGCCGCGTCACGCTGGGCGGCAACAATGTCAACTTCGCCCTGGTCAGCGGGCCGCCCAACGTACACGACGCCGAGCGCGGCCGCCGTGTGGGCAACTATTCGGATTACTGTGATCTGCTGCGTTTGGCCCAGAGCCTCAACATCATTCACACCATCGGCAACCAGCCCGTCGCGCCGGTCGAACTGCCAGCCGAGACGCGGCATCTCGATTGCTATCTGGCCAATGTCACCTACACCGACCGCGTCTTCGGTTGCACGTCGATCGGCGCCGAACGCGCGCTCGACGGTATCGACATCGCGGCGATTTCCCGCGGCTTGACCCGCGAGGATCTCATCGACTCGCCGGCCGTCATCACCAACATCAACATCAATTCTCCGCGCCGCCTGGACGGCCCCATGGCCGATGGCCTCATGGCAATGGCGCGCTGTGGCCAGGTGGTGGTGGTAACGCCCTTTACGCTGATGGGCGCCATGACCCCGGTGACCTTGCCGGCGGCGCTGGCCCAGCAGAACGCCGAGGCGCTGGCGGGCATCGCGCTCACGCAGATCGTGCGCCCTGGTGCGCCGGTCGTCTACGGAGCCTTCACCTCCAACGTGGACATGAAATCCGGCGCGCCGGCTTTCGGCACGCCGGAGAACACCAAGGCGACCTTGGCCGGCGGGCAGTTCGCGCGCCGCTACGGTCTGCCCTACCGTTCGAGCAACGCCAGCGCCAGCAACCTGGTGGACGCCCAGGCCGCCTACGAATCCCAGATGTCCATCTGGGCCGCCGTGATGGGCCACGCCAACATGGTCTATCACGCGGCCGGCTGGATGGAGGGGGGCCTGACGGCTTCCTACGAGAAGATCATCCTGGATGCGGAAATGCTCCAGATGATGAGCGAAGTGCTTTCGCCCATCGAGGTGAACGACGACACCCTGGGCCTGGAGGCCATCCGCGAAGTGGGTCCCGGCGGGCATTTCTTCGGCGCCGCCCATACCCTGGAGCGTTACGAGACGGCCTTCTATCAGCCCATGCTGGCGGACTGGCGCAACTTCGAGACCTGGGAGGAGGCCGGCGCCCGGACCGCGACCCAGCGCGCCACCGCGATCTGGAAGTCCCTGCTCGAATCCTACGAGCAGCCCCCGCTCGACCCGGGCGTGGCCGAGGCGCTCGAGGCCTTCGTCGCCAAGCGCAAGGAAGAGATCGCCCGCCGGGCGGCTTGAACCCTACCCAAATCAAGGATTGATCCCTGTCCGGCCTTGGGCGGCGCCGGCCGGAATGGCATGATGGGGGCGGTTTGTCGGAGGCTTTCGCTTAATGCCGCTCTTTACTCCCTTGTCATGCCCGGGCTTGACCCGGGCATCCAGGCCAACCTCGGTTACCTGTCAATTCCAGAACCCCTATTGTCTGGCTCTACCGGTTTACTGGACCCTCGGGTCAAGCCCGAGGGTGACAAACAGTGTTTATTCGAAGGTCGCCGGCGTAGGGGCGGGAAAGGCGAAACCATGATCGCGGTGATTTTCGAGGTCGAAATCGATCCGGAACGGGGCGAACGCTACTTCGAGCTGGCGGCGGAGTTGCGCGCCGAGCTGGATGAGGCAGAGGGCTTCCTCTCGATCGAGCGTTTCCAGAGTCTGACCACGGAAAACAAGTTCGTGTCGCTGTCGTTCTGGCGCGACCGGGAGGCGGTCGAGGCCTGGTACCGGCGCCCCGACCACAAGGGCGCGCAGGACGAGGGCCGCCGTGGCATCTTCAAGGATTACCGCATCCGGGTCGCCGAGGTGTTCCGCGACTACGACCTGGCGAGCGGCCGGCCGGAGCAGGCATGAGCAAGGCGTGAGCCCATGGACTACGCGACCATAAAGGCGGGCCTTGGCGCGCAGGGCTTGATCGCCCGCGGCGGTTTCCATCCGGGCGCGAGCGACGGCGTGCCGCCGCTTGCCGGCGGGAGGGAAGCGCGCAGCCTCGTGCTGGCCGGCAACGCGGGGCCGGGCATGTGGGATGTTTTCGCGCAGGCGCCCGAGTTCGACGGCAAGCCCGATCCCTTGAACCGCTGGAGCGCGCGGGTGCTCGGCGATCTGGCGGACCAGTGGGGGGCGGGCGCGCTCTTTCCCTTCGGCGGGCCGCCCTACCTGCCCTTCATCTCCTGGGCCAAGCGGGCCGAGGGACTGGCCGAGTCGCCGCTCGGCATGCTGATCCATCCCGATTATGGCCTGTGGCACGCCTATCGCGGCGCGCTCGCCTTCGCCGAGGAGATCGAGCTGCCGCCGCGCGACGCCCGCCCGCGCCCTTGCGACACCTGCCCCGACAAGCCCTGCCTGTCTGCCTGTCCGGTGGGGGCCTTCACGGCCGGGGGCTACGACGTGCCGGCCTGTGTCGCCCATATCGGCTCCGCCGCGGGCGCGGACTGCATGGAGCGTTCCTGCTTGGCGCGGCGGGCCTGTCCCGTTGGCCGGGACTATCTCTATGAGCCGGCGCAGGCGCGCTTCCACATGGCGCATTTCCTCGAAGCCCGTTTGGCGGGGGCGGCGCCATGAGCAAACGGATGCTCCTGATCGATCACCCGGTCGGCCACCGCGACGACCGCGCCTCGGCGCGGCTTAGCGGGATGGGCTGCCGCATCGACTGGTGCGGCCCGGGCAAGGGCGAGACCCTGCCCGAGCCCGAGGGATTCGACGCGGTGGTGGTCTATGGTGGGGCGGAAAGCGCCAACGACGACGGAACCCTGCCCCATATCAAGGCGGAGCTGGACTGGATCGGCCGCTGGCTGAAGACCGGCCAGCCCTTTCTCGGAATCTGCCTGGGCGGGCAGCTCCTGGCGCGCGTGCTGGGCGCGGAGGTCCGCTTCCATGGCGAGGGCCTGTACGAGATCGGCTATACGCCGATTACGCCGAGCGGCGGGGCCGAGGGTTTCGTCGACGGCCTGAGCCACGTCTACCACTGGCACAAGGAAGGCTTCGACCTGCCCGCGGGCGCCGAACTCCTGGCGTGCGGGCCGGTCTTTCCGAACCAGGCCTTCCGCTACGGCGACAAGGTCTACGCCCTGCAGTTCCACCCCGAGGTCTCGGTGCCCGTCATGACGCGCTGGATGGACAGTGCGGCGCACATGCTGGAGAACCCGGGCGCCCATCCGCCCGAGCGCCAGTTGGCCGATGCGGCGCGCTTCGATGCGCCGCTGGAGGCCTGGCTCGAGGACTTCCTCGACCACTGGCTGGAGTAGGCTGCTCCGAGTACATGTGAACGTCATCTCGCCCCCATCCTTCGACAGGCTCAGGATGAGGGGCTGGGTGTCATACCAAAGGGCCTCACCCTGAGCCTCCTCATCCCGAGCTTGCCGAGGGACGAAGGGCGAGGCCCGCTGTTGGCTCTGCCGGCTTCAGGCGGCGCGCTCGCAAGGCCCGATCTTGGCCGGCCGGCGGCGTGGCGCGAAGGGCAGCAGTTCCGCGCCCGGCTTCTGCTTGGCGGTTGAGGCAGGACCCGCCGCTGATGCCTTGTCTCCGGAAAGCAGGGCCGCTACGGCCGCGCGGATTTCGCTGCGCGGCAGGCCGATGTCCCGGAGGGTGCGGTCGGGCAACGCCCGAAGCTCGCGGATCGCCGTCCGGGCCCGGCGCCGGGTCTGGATCCGGCAGAGGAGCCGCCAGGCCGCCTGGGTCAGGGAGCGGGAAATGCGCCGGATGAGGCCCGGCCGGCGGGGCTGCGAGGGGGTTGCCGAGGGCGCGGGGCCCAATCGGGCGTTCGGCGAGACCTCGATTCCACCGGCCCGGGCGATGGAGGAGATGAGCAATCCGACCATAATCCACCTAATCCTTTCTTTCGCGGGGCGCCAGCAGGACGCCCATGAGAATTATTTGACTGACTAAGGAAATAGGCCGATATTTCGCGGGCGACAAACGATCGTTTCTCATCCGATGGATTAGTTAAATTTATCCATAGACGCCATGGCCCGCCGCCTGCCCCCGCTCAATGCCCTGCGCGCCTTCGAGGCCGGCGCCCGGCATCTTTCCTTCACCAAGGCCGCCGAGGAGCTCTTCGTCACCCAGGCCGCCGTGAGCCATCAGGTCAAGGCGCTCGAGGAGGACCTGGGGGTGAGCCTGTTCCGGCGCATGACGCGCAAGCTGGCGCTCACGGAGGAAGGGCGGGCGCTCTTGCCCGTGGCGGGCGAGGCCCTGGATGCCATCGCCGAGGCGGCCGAGGCGCTGCGCGGCCAAGGGGGCGGCCGGGGCCTGACCCTCAGCCTGGCCCCTACCTTCGGCGTCAAGTGGCTGGCCCAGCGCCTCGGGCGTTTCTGGGCCCTGCATCCGGAGATCGAGCTACGCCTGCACCATTCGATCCAGCTCGTGGATTTCGCGCGCGACGAGGTGGACGCCGCGGTGCGCTGGGGCGGCGGTGTCTGGCCCGGCGTGGAGGCGGTCTATCTGATGCGCGCCGGTCTGGTCCCGGTGTGCAGCCCGGCGCTGCTGGCGGAGCCGCACCCCTTGAAGGAACCGGCGGACCTGCGCCACCACAGCCTGCTGCACGCACGCGACTACATCGAATGGGCGCAGTGGCTGGCGCTGGCCGGCGCCCAGGAGGTCGATGCGCGGCGCGGTCCCATGATCGACGATCCCAGCGTCGTGCATCAGGCGGCAATCGACGGCCAGGGGGTGGCGCTTGGATTGGCAAGCCTGATCCGCAAAGACCTGGAGGCCGGGCTCCTGGTCCAGCCCTTCGACATCGACCTCGACGCCGACAACGCCTACTACCTGGTCGCGCCGCCGCGCAATTTCGAGAAACCCAACGTCCAGGCCTTCCGCGATTTCCTGCTCGCCGAGCTCAAGGCGGATGAAGCGGGGCGCGGGTCCTGATAGGATCGCGCATGCCGCACGCACGCCTGCGCTTTCTGTTCCTCAACCTGGGCCACGCCTACACCCATCTCTTCCTGCTGCTCTACCCCACCGTGGTGCTGGTGTTGGAGGTGGAGCTGCAGCGCGATTACGGCGAGCTGCTGCTGCCGTCGACCGCCGGCTTCGTGGCCTTCGCGGCCGGCACGCTGCCCGCCGGCTGGCTGGGCGACCGCTGGAGCAAACCGGGGCTGCTGGCGCTCATGTTCCTGGGGCTGGGCGCCGGGGCGCTGCTCACCAGCTTAGCCTCCACACCCTGGGAGCTGGCCGGCGGGCTCATGGTGATCGGCCTCTTCGCCTCGATCTACCATCCCGTCGGCATCGCCATGGTGGCGGAGGAGGCGGGCGCGGTCGGCCGGGCGCTGGGCGTCAACGGCGTCTGGGGCAACATGGGCGTGGCGGCGGCGCCGCTCATCGCCGGCGCGCTCGGCACCTGGTGGAGTTGGCGCGCCGCCTTCGCCCTGCCGGGTGTGCTGGCGATAGTGACCGGACTGGCGTTCCTGTTGCTGATCCGCAATAAGGTCGCGGCCGGCGGGCGGCCCGCGCTCCGGGCGGCGCGTCCGGCCAGCCCGGCGCTGGTCCGGCGGGTCTTTGTCTTCGTGGGGCTGGCCTCGCTCTTCGGCGGCCTGGTCTTCAGCGTCATGACCGTGGCCCTGCCAAAGATGCTGGCGGAGGGGCTGGGTGATGGGGGCGGCGGCGCTCTCTCCGCGGGCACGCTGGCCGCCGGCATCTTCGCCATCGCCGCCTTTGCCCAGATCGTCACGGGGCGCGCCGTGGACCGCGTGGCGCCGCGCGCCTTGATGCTGGCCCTGGCCGGCGGTCAGTTGCTGCTTTTCATACTGCTCGCGCAGTTTGCGGGTTGGCCGCTGCTGCTGCTCGGCTTCCTGGTCATGCCGCTGGTCTTCGGCGAGATCCCGGTGCACGACACCATGGTGGCGCAGTACGGCGCGGCCGAGTGGCGCGGGCGCATCTACGCCGTGAAATACGTGCTTTCGCTGGGCATCAGCGCCGCCGCGGTGCCGCTCGTGGCTTGGCTGTATTCACCGGGCGCGGCAGGCGGCAACGGCTTCGTGTGGCTCTATACGGCCCTGGCGCTGGCCGCCGCCGTCGTGGCGGCCGCGAGCCTGCTGCTTCCGGGGCGGAAAGAGGCGGCGAGTTTGGCAGTCGCTGGCGAGTAAGGCCGCGGGGGTTAGCCCCCCCCTCTAGCTCCACGGGAATGGGCTGTGGCTCGTGGGGTGCAGCTTGCCTTCCGCGTAGCGCGAGAAGCGGAAGGGTTCGAGCAGCGCGCTTGTGCCGCCCAGCAATTCCTCGGCGACCAGCTTGCCGACGCCGATCATCTTGTAGCCGTGGTTCGAATCGGCGATGACGAAGACGTTCTCGCGGAAGCGGTCGAAGACGGGGAAGGAGTCGGGCGTGAAGCAGCCCAGGCCCCCCGAGGGCTCGTGGTTCTTGTAGTGCTCGATCTGGCCTTCGAAGCGCTTCTGGCAGAAGGCCAGCGCCGAGCACCACATGTGGGCGAAGTTGTCGTCCACCACGAACTCGGGTGATTCGGGCCCGTAGGGGTCGATCGCCACCTGGTCGGCGGGCGTCTCCACGTTGACCGGCATGGCGCCGCCCTGGATGCCGCCGAAGTTGAAGTCCGGCTTGTAGTAGATGCCCCACATCTCGTCGGTGATGAGCGAGCCGTCCACGTCCGAATGCAGCGGCGCGTCGCTGTCCACGTGCACGACGGGCGGCA
>JAZGBC010000109.1:0-13560 GCA_036444495.1 Kiloniellales bacterium | reverse complement strand
AAAAAGCCACCAGCGCGTCCCGAGAGGGGCGCGCTGGCCGTTTCTGGGCAATGATAACCGACTGGGGGATAAGCGATTGGGGGGCCGAAGAAATTCGGGGCCATCGGGCGAATTCGCCGCAGCCCCGTCAAAGCGTCACCAAAGCCGGTGAAGGCTAGAGCCGATCTAGCTTGCCTTGGCGGTCGCCTCGGCCTCGGGTGTCAGGCTGTAGATGCCCCGCTGGCCGGTGACGATCTGGAACCGCTTGGTGGTGCCCAGCACCGTCTCCGCCCCGCCCAGATAAAGGAAACCGTCTTCCGGCATGAGATCGGCCATGCTGTCCAGGATACGGGTCTTGGTCGGGATGTCGAAATAGATCAGCACGTTGCGGCAGAAGATCACGTCGAAAGCGCCGAGCGGCTGCAGACTGTCCAGTAGATTGAAGGGCTTGTACCGGACCATCTTGCGGATGCTCTCGTCGATCTGCCAGCGGTCGCCTATCTGCTTGAAATGCTTGACCAGGAGCTGGATGGGCAGGCCGCGCTGCACCTCGAACTGGGAGTAGAGCCCTTCCTTGGCCTTATCCAGGATTTCGTTCGACAGGTCGGTCGCCAGGATCTCGATATTCCAGCCGACGAACTTTTGCTCCTGCTCCTTGAGCAGCATGGCCAGGGTATAGGGCTCCTGCCCCGAGGAACAGGCCGCGCTCCAGATACGGAACGATTTCTTGCTGGCCCGATTTTCAAGCAAGTAGGGCAGCACCATCTCGCTGAATTGCTCGAACGGCTTTTGATCACGGAAGAAGAATGACTCGTTGGTCGTCATCGCCTCGGTCACATCGACCAGAAGCGCTTCGTCCATGTTGCTGCGGATCGCCTGGGCCAGCTCGTCAAAGCCCGCGAAGCTCCACTTGCGGGCGACCGGATTGAGCCGGCTCTCCAACAAGTAGGCCTTGTCCTTGTTGAGCGCTAAGCCGGAGCGCTCCATCAGGATCTTGGCGATCAGTTCGAAGTCGTTGACGTTCATGCCGCAGACCTCACCACGAGCTTACGGACGTAGGGTGCGATATCGGACAGAGGCAAGACAGCCGAGCAGAGACCGGCCGTCGCCACGGCGCCAGGCATGCCCCAGACGACGCTGCTCGCCTCGTCCTGGGCGATGACCGTGCCTCCGGCGCCGACGATAGTCTCGGAACCCTTTTGCCCGTCGTTGCCCATACCGGTGAGTATGACCACCATCACGCGCGAACCGTAAACCTCGGCCAGGCTGTGCAGCATGGGGTCGACGGCCGGGCGGCAGTAATTCTCCGGCGGCTGTTGGTTCAGACGGATGACCACACCGTTCTCGTCGCGCTCGACGAGCATGTGATAGTCGCCGGGCGCGATGTAGATCCGCCCCGGAAGGAGTGCCTCGCCGTCCTTGCCCTCGTTGCAGGTCTTGCCGGATGCCTTGGTGATATGCTCGGCCAGAAGCGAGGTGAATGTCGGCGGCATGTGCTGCGTGATCACGATGGGCTGATCTACCTCGGTGCCCAGGTTCCGCAGGAGGTTGAGCAGCGCCGGGGGGCCACCCGTGGAGCTTCCGATGGCAATGATTTTCGGCTCCTGCATGGGCGCTCTGCGCAGCTTGAACTCCTGAGGCTTGCTTGACGCCGCCGGTGCCGGGCCTGCCGCCTGAGGTGCCCGAGATACCTGGCCGCCACGCCCCGCTTCGGCCAGGGCCTTGATCTTTTGCGTCAACTCCCGCTTGAAGGCCTCCGCGGAGTGGATCTCGCTGGTCGAGCTCGGCTTGGTGACGTAGTCGGCCGCACCCTCGGCCATGGCCCGCAGGCTGACTTCCGCGTTCTTGCGTGTCAGCGTCGAGGCTATGAGGACCTGCACGCCGGGCCTGGCCTTGAGCAGAAGAGGTAAGGCCGTCAAGCCGTCCATGACGGGCATCTCGATGTCCAGCACGACGATCTCGATGTCGTGCTTGACCAGGGAATTGATTGCAATCTGCCCGTTCGAAGCCGTCGTCACTACCTCGATCTCGGGATCCTCCTCCAGGAACCGCGAGAAAAGGCCGCGGATCACGGCGGAATCGTCAACCAACATCACGCGATAGGGACTCGTTGCTGTCATGCCTGACCTGTTGTCGTTTGCCGCTATTCTGACGTAAGCGCTCAAAGGAGCCCGACCTGGATGAACTTGGACTCAATGATTTCGCTGTCGAACGGCTTCATAATGTATTCGTTTGCACCAGCGGTAATCGCTTCCTGAATGTGATCCATGTCGTTTTCGGTAGTGCAAAAAACGACCACCGGCTGCTCCACCCCCTCCATCTCCCGTAACTCACGCAGGAATTCGATGCCGCTCTTGACCGGCATGTTCCAGTCGAGAAGAACGACGTTCGGCATCTGCTGCATACAGGCGTCGAGCGCTTGCTGCCCGTCCTCGGCCTCGAAGGTCTCGAAGTTCAGACCTTCAAGAATCTTCTTGGCCACCATGCGGACAACTTTTGAGTCGTCGACTATCAGACAGGTCTTCATGGAATACTCCGAAACGATTCCTACATCCTTAAACTTCGATTACCGGCGGGATTTCCCAATCCTGGCCGCGCCGTGCGCGGCACTGTCCAGTTCTCGTCCTAAGCTGCGTCCGAGCGCTCGTAGTCGAGGAGGCGAATAACGTCGAGGACCACGAGAAGCTGCCCGTCCAAGCGGTAAATACCATCGGAATAGGTCCGGAACTTGGGATCGAGGGTCGGTGGGTTACGCTCGTAGCCCTCCTGCGACAGGGCTAAAACCTCGCCGACGGAATCCACCATCAGGCTGTAGAGCTCGCCCTCGCACTCGGCAACGATGCTCATGTGGTTCTCACCCTCTTCCCGTGGCGGCAATCCTAGGCGCAGGCGCACATCGATCGCCGTGACCACTCGGCCGCGCAGGTTGAGCGAGCCCACGATCTCGGGCGGAGCCAAGGGAATGCGGGTAATCTTGTAGGTGCTCAACACGTCCTGCACTTGGAGGACTGGAATTCCGAAGAGCTGACCTGCGATGACAAAAGTCACGAACTCAACCGCCTCATTCGAGACGGCGCCAGCGCTCCTCGATTTAATCAATTCGGCTTGGTCGCTCATGCCGCACCTCTCAACTCGGCCAGGGTTTCCTGTAACGCCCGGAGCAAGGCATCCCGGTCGTTCTTCGCTACATAGTCCTTGAAGCCGACCTCACGGCCGCGGGCCAAATCCTTGGGCGTAGCGAAAGCGGATAGTGCCACCATCGGGACGCTGGCCCAGGGCGTATTGTTCTTGACCTCTTGCGCGAAGTCGAAACCGTTCATTTCCGGCATCTCGATGTCCGAGACGATCAGATCGAATTTCTCGCCTTCCTCGCAAAGCTCGAGCGCGGCCTTGGCGCTCTCCACGCAGATCACCTCGTAACCGGCTACCGAGAGCAGCGGGGAGAGGAGATTGCGGAAGAAGGGCGAGTCGTCGACCAGCAGGATCCGGCTGTGTTCGTTTTCGCCAAAGGATTCGGCCGCCTCGCTGCCGAACCAATCCTGGAAGGCCTGGGTCAGATAATAGGTCACGTCGACCACATCGGTGGCCTTCTCGGCGATGACGGCGCTGCCGACATAACCCTGCCGGCTGGCGGTCAGCTCGACGTTGAGGCTGTCCTCGACGATATCGACGATCTCGTCGACCACCAGGCCCATGGAGCGGTCGCGGTCAGAGAACACAATGACCGGCTGGCGCCCTTCCGAGCCCAGTTCCTCGGCGCCCTCCATCTGGATAAGCGGCATGAGCTGTCCGCGGTACTGCACGACCGATTGGTCGTTCGAGCGCTCGATCTCGGCGAGCTGGATCTCTTCGAGCCGCGCGACAAGCGCCAAGGGTACCGCCTTGGGGGCCTCGGACACTGCCCTGAAGACAAGCATGGCCACGGCCTCATCGCCTCGCCCGGCCTGCCTTTCGGCTGCGGCCTCGGCATTCTCCTCGGCCAGCTCGACTTCACCGGTGGCCGCGGCGATCCCGTTTGGATCCAGGATCATCACGACGCTGCCGTCGCCCAGGATCGTATTGCCGGAGAACAGCTGAATGTCTCGCAGGATCTTGGCGACCGGCTTGACCACGATCTCCTCGGTGTCGAACACGCGGTCAACGATGATCCCGAAGGTGTAGCTGCCGACCTGGGTCACCACGATGAAGAGGTCATCGCGGAGCGATTTATCTGTATCGGCAGACTCGTCCATCGATTCAGCCGCCGTCCCCTCCGGGGCCTCGGCGCTCGGCCCTTCGCCTTCGGGCAGAGGTTCATGCGCCACATCATCGAGCTTCATGAGCTCGCGCAAGCTGACCAGCGGAAGCAACCGGTTGCGCAGACGCAGCACCGGGGTGTCGTTGATGCGCTCGATGGTGTGCTCGGAGTTGGATGAGGCGCGGACCAGCTCGAGCACGCTGATCTGCGGGATGGCGAAGCGGTCACCGGCGCACTCGACGATCAACGCCGAGACGATCGCCAGGGTCAGCGGAATCTTGATGATAAAGGTCGTGCCCCGCCCTTCGACCGAGTTGAGATCGATCGTGCCGCCGATCATTTCGATATTGGTGCGCGCCACGTCCATGCCGACGCCGCGGCCGGAAACCGAGGTGACCGCCGTGGCCGTCGAGAAGCCGGGCTTGAAAATGAAGCGCTGGATCTGCTGCTCGCCCATGGATTCGAGCTCGGCCTCGGTGGCCAAGCCGTTCTCGATCACCTTTTTCTTGATCTTCTCGACCGGCAGGCCGCGCCCGTCGTCGGCGATCTCGATGATGATATGGCCGCCCTCGTGATAGGCGTTGAGGGTAACCTTACCGACCTCGGGCTTGCCCAGCTTGACGCGGTCCGCGTTGGGCTCCAGGCCGTGATCGGCGGAGTTGCGCACCATGTGGGTCAGGGGATCCTTGATGAGATCGAGCACCTGGCGGTCGAGCTCGGTTTCCGCGCCCTTCATCACCAGGTCCATCTTCTTGTCCAGCTCGTGCGACAGATCGCGAATGATGCGCGGCAGCTTGGCCCAGGCGTTGCCGATGGGCTGCATGCGCGTCTTCATCACGCCTTCCTGGAGCTCGGAGACGTGCTGATTGAGACGCTGCAGCGGTGCCGCGAATTCGCTGTCCTTCTGGCTGCGCAGGATCTGCAAGAGCTGATTCCGGGTCAGCACCAACTCGGAGACCATGGTCATCAGGTTCTCCAAGAGGTCGACATGGACCCGGATCGATTGATTTGCGATCGCCGACTCCTTGGCGGGCGCCTCGCCGCCGCCGGCATTGGCCTGGGCGGGCGGTGGCGCGGCTTCGGCAGGCTTCTCCTCGGCGGCCTCCTCGGCGGCCTGGGTCTCAGCAGTCTCTTCGACCGCTTGGTCGGAAAGTTCATCCATCTCGACTTCCTCCGATGGAACTGTCTCAGCCGCCGGTTCTTCGGGCGCGGCTTCGGCCGTGGTCGCCGGGGCCTCCGCACCGCCGTCGGCCATTACGTTCAAGCGTTTGATCAGGTCGGTATCTTCACCTTCTGGCTCGGCTTCGGTCTCTTCGAGCACCCCGAGAATGACCCGGATCTGATCGAGGCACTCCAGGATCAGGGACACGGCTTCGGGCGTGACGACCAGGCCGCCTTCGCGAATCTTGCACAGGATGTTCTCACCGGCGTGGGCGACCGACTCCAGGCGCGGCAGACCGAGGAAACCGCAGGTTCCCTTGATCGTGTGCATGTAGCGGAAGATGTTGCTGAGGAGTTCCTCGTCGTTGGGATTCTGTTCGAGTTTGACCAACTCAACGTCAAGAACCGCCAAGCCTTCGTTGGTTTCGGTCAGAAATTCACTCAGTAAATCATCCATGAGACACCCCGACAGCCCGTCTTCCGCGGGTGGAGAACGTTTCCGACAGGCGTTAACCAAGCCCCTACAGGTCGGCAACAGAGTGACAAAAAGAGATTAAAACTCCCTTACTCTGCCTCGTCAGGCCCCCGGAATCAGGCGGGATTCAGGCGCTGGAACGGGAAGTTCGGACCCCGCCTTCATCCGTCACGTGCGCTTCTGCCCGAGAGGAATCGCGGCCCGGAACACGGGCTGGGCCGAGCCCTTCGGGCGGCCATAATTCTCCAAAATCTTTGCGCTTGGCCGGGCTCCCATGCCGTCCAGGGAAAGGGTTCGGGGCATTGCCCGCGCCGCCTCCGCCTGTTAACCCTTCGCGCCGAGTCCCCCAATTGCGGCAATCCGCGAGCAGCAGAAATGGCCGAGGCCGCCCAACAGAGCCCACCCAAAGGCCCCCTGCCGATCCGGCCCGGGCGCAGGCTTTTGCGGCCGACCCGGCGGCGCGGCCCGCTGGCCTGGGCGGCGCTCCTGATCGCTGCCCTGTTCACCGTCCCCGTGTTCAGCGTGCTGATCAACGTCTTCGTACCTAGCCAGGGGACCTGGCAGCACCTGGCCGACACCGTCCTGCCCGACTACGTCGCCAATACGCTCTGGCTGGTCGTGGGCGTGGGTGTGGGGGTTTCCATCGGCGGCGTATGCACCGCCTGGCTGGTCACCATGTGCCGCTTTCCGGGGCGCCCCATCTTCGAATGGGCCCTCATCCTGCCGCTGGCCGTGCCGGCCTATGTCATGGCCTACGCCTACACGGACTTTCTGCAGTTCGCCGGGCCGGTGCAGAGCCTTCTGCGCGAGGCCACCGGCTGGGGTGCACGCGACTACTGGTTTCCCGAGATTCGCTCGCTCGGCGGGGCTATCGTGATGCTGATCCTGGTGCTCTACCCCTACGTCTACCTGCTGACCCGCGCGGCCTTCATGGAGCAGTCGGTCTGTGCGCTCGAGGTCAGCCGGACCCTGGGCTGCAACCCCTGGGGCAGCTTCTTCCGCGTCGCCCTGCCCTTGGCGCGGCCGGCGGTGGCCGGCGGCATGGCACTCGCCCTCATGGAAACGATCGCCGACTTCGGTACCGTGTCGTTCTTCGGCGTGCAGACCTTCACGACGGGCATCGTGCGCGCCTGGTTCTCCATGGGCGACCGGGTGGCTGCCGCCCAGCTATCGGCGGCGCTTCTTGGATTTGTCCTGCTGGTGCTGTTGCTGGAACGCTGGAGCCGCGGCACGGCGCGCTACTACCACACCTCGGGCCGCTACCAGCACCTGCCCAGCCATGAGCTCAAGGGCTGGCGCGCGACGCTCGCCACCCTGTTCTGCGCCTTGCCCGTCGTGCTCGGCTTCCTGCTGCCGGCTGGGGTGTTGCTGGCCATGTCGATGGAGGCGGGCGATGCCCAGTTCGGCGTGCGCTTCGCCCGCCTGGCCTTCAATAGCTTCACCTTGGCCACGGTGACGGCGATCCTGGCCGTGCTGCTCGCCGTGGTCATGGCCTATGGGTTACGCCTCAGGCCCAGCGGCGTCACCTTTTTCGCCAACCGCCTGGCCGCCATGGGTTACGCCGTGCCCGGCACTGTGATCGCGGTCGGCGTGCTGATCCCCTTTGCGCTCTTCGACAACGCGCTCGACGCCTGGCTGCGGGCGCGCTTCGGCGTCTCCACCGGGCTCCTGCTGACCGGCAGCATTGCGGCCCTGGTCTTCGCCTATCTGGTGCGCTTCCTGGCGGTCTCGCTCAACGCCGTGGAGGCCAGCCTGGGCAAGGTCAAGCCCTCGATGGACGATGCGGCGCGCAGCCTGGGCCACGGGCCGGGCGGCACGCTGGCCCGGGTCCATGCCCCGCTCATGTGGGGCAGCCTGCTCAGCGCCGGGCTTCTGGTCTTCGTCGATGTCATGAAGGAGCTGCCCGCGACGCTCATCATGCGGCCCTTCAACTTCGATACCCTGGCGGTACAGGCCTACAACCTGGCTTCCGACGAGCGCCTGACCGAGGCCTCGACCGCCTCGCTCACCATTGTCGCGGTTGGGGTTCTGCCGCTCATCCTGCTCAGCCGGGCCATCGCGCGCTCCCGGCCCGGAGGGCCCCGGACGCCGCTCTAGCGCCAGCCGGCCCGGTCGAAGATCCTCTGTGCCAAGGGCTGGTTGCGGCCCAGTTCGGCAACGTTAATCCGATCCGCCTCGAAGTCTCCCAGGGACGCCAGCGCCCGATTCGGGGCGAGCCCCTCGACCGCCGGGTACTCGTTGTTGCCGTCGGCGAAGAGACGTTGGGCGGGTTCGCTGGCCAGATATTCGAGAAAGCGGATCGCGGCCTTCAGGTGAGGGGCGTGCTTGAGCACCCCGGCACCCGAGATATTGATGTGTGTGCCGCGGCCCTCCTGATCGGGAAAGACCACGCCCACAGTCTGGGCGGCCTGCCGGTCCCGCGACTTCGCGCTGGTGAGCAGCCGGGCGTAGTAATAGGAGTTGGCGACCGCGATGCCGCATTCGCCCGCGGCCACGGCGCGAATCTGATCTGTGTCTCCGCCCCGAGGCGGCCGGGCGAAGTTCGCGACCACGCCGCGCGCCCAGGACTCGGCGGCCTCCTCCCCCCGGGCGGCGATCATGGCGCCGAGCAGCGAGAGGTTGTAGATGTTACTGCTCGAGCGGATGCAGACCAGCCCGCGCCACTTGGGATCGGCCAGGTCCTGATACGAGCGGATCGACCCCTCGGGAACCAGCTCCTTGTTGGTGAAGATGAGGCGCGCGCGCCGGGAGAAGCCGAACCAGCGCCCCTCGGGGTGCCGCAGTTGGGCCGGTATCCGGCTCTCCAGAACCTTCGAGGCCACCGGCTGAAACAGCCCCGCCTGCTCGGCGCGCCAAAGCCGCCCGGCGTCCACGGTGATCAGGATATCGGCCGGACTGTTGGCGCCTTCGCTCCTGATGCGCTCGATCAGCGCATCCCCCTTGCCCTCGATGCGGTTGATGCGGATTCCGGTCGCCTCGGTGAAGCCCACATAAAGCGCCTCGTCGGTCTGATAGTGGCGCGAGGTGTAGAGGTTGAGCACCTGCTCCCCGGCCCCGGCTTCCTGGAAAAGCGACTGCGCCAGAAGCACCAAGAACAGGACCCAAAAACAGCGCCGAAGATATCTCATGTCATCCTTCCGCCAAGGGGCCGGCGACCACACGGCCAACGATTAATCCACAGCCGGCGAAGGGTTTTCCGCCTTCTCGCAGCCCGGGTCAAGGGCGCATCGCAATCTGCCGGCACCGGCATGCCAAGCAGGCCCAACATCCCAACTCGAAGGCCTTACAGCCCGAAATTTGGCCCTTAAATCTGACACAGAATAGTTTGCGAATGATTATCATTCGCTGTACTAAACTATGGGTATTCCCCCGTCAAGCCGGGGGGCTCGGGCCAATGAAGGATTAGAGCCCCGTGGACAATTACGCGTCATCCCGGACGCGACTTTTCTCCAAATCTTCGATTTGGTGAGAAAAGTCAGCGATCCGGGAACCACAGTGGGCGGCGTGAAACCGTCTCGGCCATGGATTCCGGATACCTCGCTTTGCCGCCCAAATCAAAGATTTGGGGCAAACCGGGTTCCGGAATGACAGGTAAGGAATGTCAAATGTCCACGGGCCTAGCTCGGCGAACGGCGTCAGCCGCGCAGGGTAACGGAGAAGCGCAGGCTGTTCTCGGCCGGGGTATCGACCATGAGATCGGAGCCGAGCCGCTGGGCGACGAGGCGGGTGAAATAACCCTGCACGTTGCGGGGGGTAAGCTCCTCGACCCTGACCCCATCGGCGAGCGCCGGCTCCGTCTCCTCGCGCAGCTTGGCGCCCTCGCCCTCGGCGATCACGGAGGTCTCGAGCCCGACCGGGCCATTGAGCGACGCTACCGTGACCTTACCTCCCCGCGGCAGCATCTCGGCGGCCAAGGCCACCAGATTGAGCAGCAGCTTTGCCAGGCCGTCGGGTGCGCCGTCGGGCTGGCCGCGCACGGTCCATTCCAGGTTCACCTTGCCCGGGGCGAGGTAGCCGACCGCCAGATCGCGCAGCTCGGCGTAATCGCCGGCGAAGTCCGCGCCCGCCATGCCGTAGGACAGGCGGTAGAACTGCAGGTTGCTGGCCGCCTGCTGGGCGCTCCGGCCGGCGAGCTTGAGGGCGTCGCCGGAGGGCCCGAAGTCCGTGTCCTCCATCAGCTCGATGCCGTTGTTGACCGCCCCGATTGGACCGACGAGGTCGTGGCACAGGCGCGAGGCCAAGAGCTCGGCCACCCGCAAATCGATCTGAATCTCCATTGGATTCCGCCCCCCTCCTGGCCAAGCTGCCCCAGCCCATCGCGTCGAAAGGCAGCGGTGCGTCTCCTCCGGTCAGCCGAACGTCGATCCCAGGCGGCCCGGCCACCGGCTGCCCCTTATACACTATGTGCCGTACAGGAAAAGAGCCGCCCCAACCATTGCACGGCACGCATGGCGGCCTGAGTTGAGCGCCGCCTGTCCGCAGGCCGGGCAACTTGTCGCTCGACGGGGCGTGGCATACGATATTTCTAGGAGTCCCTGCGGGCGCCGGGGACGCGCGCGGACTTGAGGCCGGCCCATGTCGGAAGAGTTAATACCGGGCATGCGGGTGCGCCACCCGGGCGAGCCGGACTGGGGCCTCGGCCAGGTTCAATCGGTCATCGGAGCGCGCGTGACGGTGAACTTCGAGCACGCCGGCAAATTGTTGATTAATAGCGAAATTGTGAAGCTGGAAGTCATCGACGAAGGCGTCGAATGAGGCTATGACGGGGCCGCGGCGCCGGCCTCCGCGCGCACCTTGAAGGACTGGAAAACCGGCGATCATGGATGAGGTGAAGCTGTCCGACGAACGGCCGCTGGAACGGATGATCCATCCGGGCTCGGGCCGGCGCAAGGCGCCCTCTTTTCCCAAGGGGCGACAGGTCCAGCCGGCGGCTCAGGACGAGGTTCGGGCGCTCTTGGGCGAGCGGCCGCGCGAGCGCGATCTCCTGATCGAATACCTGCACCTGATCCAGGACGCCCACGGCTGCCTCTCCGCCGCCCACCTGCAAGCGCTCGCGGAGGAGATGAAGCTGCCCATGGCCGAGATCTACGAGGTGGCTTCCTTCTACGCCCACTTCGACATCGTGCTCGACGGCGAGGCCAGGCCGGCGCCCGTGACCATCCGCGTCTGCGACAGCCTGACCTGCGAGATGATGGGCGCGCGGGCCCTGTTCGACGCACTGTCGAAAAAGGCCGGCGCCGAGTTGCGCGTGCTGCGCGCGCCCTGCATGGGCCGCTGCGACCGCGCGCCCGTTGCCGAGGTGGGTCACGGCCATGTGGAGCAGGCCACGGTGGAGAATCTGGTCGAGGCGGCCAAGGGCGGCGGCCTTCATCCCGACGTTCCCGCCTATCAGGACCTTACGGCCTACCAAGATGAAGGCGGCTACGCGCGGCTGAAGGACTGCCTCGACGGCAAGCTCGATGCCGAGCAGGTGATCGAGACCCTGGGCGAGTCCGGGTTGCGCGGCCTGGGCGGCGCCGGCTTTCCCACGGGCCGCAAGTGGAGCTTCGTGCGCGCCGAAGCGAAACCCCGCTATCTGGCGGTGAACGCCGACGAGGGCGAGCCCGGCACCTTCAAGGACCGCTACTACCTGGAGCGCCGGCCGCAGCAGTTCCTCGAAGGCGTGCTGATTGCCGCCTGGGCCGTGGAGGCGGAGGCGGCCTACATCTACCTGCGCGACGAGTACCCGGCGGTGCGCGAGATCCTGCTCGAGGAAATCGCCGTGGCCGAGGCGGCGGGACTTGCCGGCCACACCAAGCTGCACCTGCGCCGCGGCGCCGGGGCCTACATCTGCGGCGAGGAGTCGGCCATGATCGAGTCGATCGAGGGCAAGCGCGGCCTGCCCCGCCACCGCCCGCCCTACGTGGCCCAGGTGGGCATCTTCGGCCGGCCCACGCTGGTCAACAACGTGGAGACACTCTACTGGGTACCCGAGATCCTGACCAAGGGCGCGGACTGGTTCGCCAGCCAGGGCAAGGGTGACAGCAAGGGCCTGCGCAGCTATTCCGTCTCGGGCCGGGTCAAGGAGCCGGGCGTCAAGCTCACGCCGGCCGGCGTCACCGCCCGCGAGTTGATCGAGGACTACTGCGGCGGCATGGCCGAGGGCCACTCGTTCAAAGCCTACCTGCCGGGTGGCGCCTCGGGCGGTATCCTGCCGGCAAGCCTGGCCGACATCCCGCTGGATTTCGGCACCCTCGAGGAGCACGGCTGCTTCGTCGGCTCCCACGCCGTGGTGATCCTGTCGGACCAGGACGACATGAAGACGGCGGCGCTCAACCTCATGCGCTTCTTCGAGGACGAAAGCTGCGGCCAGTGCACGCCCTGCCGCAACGGCACGGAGAAGGCGGTCAAGCTCATGTGCGCCGGAACCTGGGACAAGGGCCTTCTGGACGAGTTGGCCACCACCATGCGCGACGCCTCGATCTGCGGCCTGGGCCAAGCCGCGCCAAATCCTCTCTCCAGCGTGCTCAAGTTTTTTCCGGAGGACCTCAAGTGAACAGCGCGATCAGGTTCACGCTCAACGGCGAGCAGGCCGAGGCCGCGACGGGCGAGACCATCTGGCAGGTGGCGGACCGCCTGGGCATCGAGATCCCGCACCTCTGCTATGCGCCCGAGCCGGGCTACCGGGCCGACGGCAACTGCCGCGCCTGCATGGTGGAGATCGAGGGCGAACGGGTGCTCGCCGCCTCCTGCATCCGCACGCCGGCCGAGGGCATGAAGGTGTCGACCGCCTCCGGCCGCGCCAGACGCGCGCGCGAGATGGTCTTCGAGCTGCTGGTCGCCGACCAGCCGCCGCCGGAGCGCGCCCACGACCCCGACTCCAAGTTCTGGAACTGGGCCGCGAAACTGGATGTGACGTCGAGCCGCTTCCCGGCGCGCGAGATGCCCGCGCCGGATCCGAGCCACACGGCCATGCGGGTAAACCTGGACGCCTGCATCAACTGCACGCTCTGTGTGCGCGCCTGCCGCGAGGTGCAGGTCAACGACGTGATCGGCATGGCCTACCGCGGCCACGGCTCGCGAGTGATCTTCGACTTCGACGATCCCATGGGGACAAGTACCTGCGTCGCCTGCGGCGAATGTGTGCAGGTCTGCCCGACCGGCGCGCTGATGGAGGCGAGCCTGCTGGACGAGCAGGGCATCCGCACCGGCTATGCCGACCGCTCCGTGGACACGGTCTGTCCCTATTGCGGCGTGGGCTGTCAGATCACGCTGCACGTCAAGGACGACAAGGTGCTCTATGTGAATGGGCGCAACGGGCCGGCGAACGAGAACCGGCTCTGCGTCAAGGGCCGCTTCGGCTACGACTATGTGAACCATCCGCACCGCCTGACCAAGCCCCTGATCCGGCGCGACGACGCGCCCAAATCCGCCGACATCCAGATCGACCCCGCCAACCCCTGGAGCCACTTCCGCGAGACGAGTTGGGACGAGGCCCTGGATCTGGCCGCCGGCGGCCTGAAGAAGGTGCTGGACCGCGATGGCCCCCCGGCCCTGGCCGGCTTCGGCTCGGCCAAGGGCAGCAACGAGGAGGCCTATCTATTCCAGAAGCTGGTGCGCACCGGCTTCGGCACCAACAACGTGGACCACTGCACGCGCCTGTGCCACGCCTCCTCGGTCGCGGCGCTGATGGAGGGCATCGGTTCCGGTGCGGTCACGGCACCCTTCA
>JAZGBC010000108.1:0-6273 GCA_036444495.1 Kiloniellales bacterium | reverse complement strand
GACCCGTTGTATCCGCCCGCGGAGATCGCCGGCCTGGTGCCGGACGAGTTGCGCAAGCCCTTCGAGGTGCGCGAGGTCATCGCTCGAATCGTTGACGGCAGCCGCTTCGACGAATTCAAGGAGCTCTATGGCGCCACCCTGGTGACCGGCTTCGCGCGGCTTTTCGGCTATCCCGTCGGTATCGTCGCCAACAACGGCATTTTGTTCTCGGAATCGGCCCTGAAAGGCACCCACTTCATAGAACTCTGCGATCAGCGGGGTATCCCGCTCATCTTCCTGCAGAACGTCACCGGCTTCATGGTGGGCAGGAAGTACGAGGCGGGCGGCATCGCCAAGGACGGCGCCAAGATGGTGACCGCGGTGGCCTGCGCCAAAGTGCCCAAGTTCACGGTGATCCTGGGCGGCAGCTTCGGGGCCGGGAACTACGGCATGTGCGGGCGGGCCTACCGGCCGCGGCTGCTCTGGATGTGGCCGAGCGCGCGCATCTCGGTCATGGGCGGCGAGCAGGCCGCCGGCGTGCTGGCCACCATCCGGCGCGATTCCATCGAGGCGCGCGGCGGGACCTGGCCGGAAGAGGAGGAGGAGTCCTTCAAGGCCCCGATCCTCGAACAGTACGAGCGCCAGGGTCACCCCTATTACGCCTCGGCGCGTCTGTGGGATGATGGCATTATCGATCCGCTGGACACCCGCATGGCGCTGGGCCTGGGCATATCGGCCGCGCTCAACGCGCCCGCGGAAACCACGAGCTTCGGCGTTTTCAGGATGTAACCGCCATGTTGGAACCCCTTTTTCTGGAAGAGATCGACGACGACGGCACGGCCTGGATCACGCTGACCCGGCCCGAGGTCCACAATGCCTTCAACGACGCCTTGATTGTCGAATTGACCACGGCGCTGAACGGGCTCGGCACCGACGAGCGGGTGCGCGCGGTAGTGCTGACCGCGCGAGGGCGCAGCTTCTCCGCCGGCGCGGACCTCAAATGGATGCAGCGCACCGCGGAGTATTCGGAGGAGCAGAACCTGGCGGACGCCCGGAAGCTGGCCGAACTCATGCGCACCTTGAACGAGTTGCCCAAGCCCACCATGGCGCTGGTCCAGGGGCCGACCTTCGGCGGCGGGGTCGGGCTCGTCGCCTGCTGCGACATCGCGCTGGCCGCCGAGACGGCCAATTTCAGCTTCTCCGAGGTCAAGCTGGGGCTCATCCCGGCGGTCATCGGGCCCTACGTGGTGGCGGCCATCGGCGCGCGGGCGGCGCGGCGCCTGTTCCTGAGCGCGGAGACCTTCAGCGCGCGCGACGCGCTGCGGCTGGGGCTGGTGCACGAGGTGGTGCCCGACGAGGCCTTGACGGACGCCGGGCGGCGCATCCTCAAGGCGTTGCGCAAAGGCGGCCCGGCCGCACAGGTCGAGGCCAAGGACCTGGTCCTGGCGCTGACTCACCGTTACATCGACGACGATCTGGTCGAGGATACGGTGCGGCGCATCGCCAGGGTGCGCACCTCGGACGAGGGCCAGGAGGGCATCGCCGCCTTCCTGGAGAAGACCAAGCCGAGCTGGCTGAAGGATTAATCGACTCATGGCCGCCCAGGGAAGCGGCGAGCGGGTCCCCGCCTTTGGGCGGCCGACGTTGCGCGGCCTTGTCCGCGTCCTCTTCGGCTCGTCCCGCGACCTGGTGCCGATCATCCTGGTCATCGCTTTTTTTCAGATCGTCGTTCTGCAGCAGCCCTTTCCCAACCTGGAGCGGGCGCTGGTCGGCCTGGTCTTCGTGGTCGTGGGCCTGAGCCTTTTCGTTCAGGGCCTGGAGATCGGGTTGTTTCCCCTGGGCGAGTCCATGGCCCAGGCTTTCGCACGCAAGGGCAGCCTTGTGGCGCTGCTGGCTTTCGCGTTCTGTCTGGGCTTCGGCACCACGGTGGCCGAACCCGCGCTCATCGCCGTGGCGGGCAAGGCGGCCGAGGTGGCGGGCGGCGCCGGCTTTATCACCGACACGGCCGAGGCGCGCGCTACCTATGCCCTGGAACTCCGCCTGACGGTGGCGCTCTCGGTCGGCGCCAGCCTGGTGCTCGGCGTGTTTCGCATCCTCATGGGCTGGCCGATCCACTACCTGATCATCGCCGGCTACCTGACCGTGTTGGTCCTGACCGGCTTCGCGCCGCCCGAGATCGTGGGCATCGCCTATGACTCCGGCGGCGTGACCACCTCGACCATGACGGTGCCCCTGGTGGCCGCCTTGGGCGTCGGCCTGGCCTCGGTCATCCGGGGCCGCAACCCGCTGCTCGACGGCTTCGGGCTGATCGCCTTCGCCAGCCTGATGCCCATCATCTTCGTTCTCATTTTCGGCATGCTGGGGTGACGGGCGGTATGGGGTACGTCAGCGACATCTTCCACCCCGTCTTCCTCACCCTGCGCGATGTGGCGCCGATCCTGGTCGTGCTGGTGGGCTTCCAGGTCCTGGTGCTGCGCCGGCCGCTGCCCCACCTGCGGCGCATGCTGGGTGGATTCGCTTACGTGCTGATGGGGCTCACGCTCTTCATCGTCGGGCTGGAGCAGGCCCTGTTTCCCCTGGGTGAAACCATGGCCGGGCAGCTCACCGCGCTGGCCATGTCCGGTGCCGAGCCGGGCGGCGGTTTGCCCCGCTGGTGGGATTACGCCTGGGTCTATGTCTTCGCGGCGGCGATCGGCTTTGCCGCCACGGTCGCGGAGCCGGCGCTCATCGCCGTTTCACTAAAGGCGCAGGATATCTCGGGCGGGGCGATCAGCGCCTGGGGCCTGCGCATCGCGGTAGCAGTGGGTGTGGCGGTGGGCGTCGCACTTGGTGCTTTCCGCATCGTCACCGGCACGCCGCTGCCCTACTACATCATGGCAGGATACCTGATCGTCGTGCTCCAGACCCTGCGCGCCAGCCGCACGATCGTGCCGCTGGCCTACGATTCGGGCGGTGTCACCACCTCCACGGTCACCGTGCCTGTGGTCGCCGCCCTCGGCCTGGGACTGGCCTCGGCGGTACCCGGGCGCAGCCCGCTCATCGACGGATTCGGTTTGATCGCCTTCGCCAGCCTCTTTCCTATAATGTCGGTCCT
Organism: Kiloniellales bacterium; assembly: GCA_036444495.1. GTDB lineage: Bacteria > Pseudomonadota > Alphaproteobacteria > Kiloniellales > J153 > JAZGBC01. The sequence continues at coordinate 3,200 of JAZGBC010000108.1, read as the reverse complement.
GGGGTACGCCACCCTGATGGACTGGTTGCGAGGCCGCAAAGGCGCCGCTAGCCAGGAGAAGCCAGAATGAAGCTGAAACTGATTATGGCCATGGTCGAGGTCGGCAGGACCGACGCGGTCATGGAGGCCGCCCGCGCCGGAGGCGCGACGGGGGCGACCGTCATCACCAGCGTCCGGGGCGAGGGCCTGAAGCCCGAGAAGACTTTCCTGGGCCTCGAGCTGACCGGCGCGCGGGACCTGCTCCTCTTCCTGGTGGCCGCGCCGCGCGCCCGGGAGATCCTCGAGGCGATCGCAAAGGCCGGATGCTTCGACGAAGAACCGGGTTCGGGCATCGCCTTTCAGGTGGAGATCGAGGACGCGGTGGGCCTGAAGACGCAGATACCCACGATCCAGCATGAAATCGAGGAAGAGCTATGACCAAGGGCAGCCCCAAAACGGTGCGCGACGCCATGACCGAGTCGGTACGCACGATCGATGCCATGACAACGGTCGATGAGGCGATTCGCGCGATGCGCGACGCCGGGGTCAGCTCCCTAGTGGTGGCGCGGCGCGACGAGCACGATGAATTCGGCCTGCTCGTCATCACCGACATCGCCCGCGAGGTGATTGCCCAGAACCGCGCCGCCGAGCGGGTCGACGTCTATGAGATCATGTCCAAGCCGGTGCTTACCCTGCCGGCTGAGATGAAAGTCAAATACGCGGTGCGCATGCTGGTCCGCTTCGATCTGTCGCGCGCCGTGGTCGTCGACGCCGGCCGCGAGCCCGTGGGCATTGTCACCCTGCGCGATCTGGTGCTCTGTTATGGTGGCGCGGAAAGCGGCACATGAGGAACCCTTGTTTCGCAAGATTCTGATCGCCAATCGGGGTGAGATCGCCTGCCGCATCATGCGCACGGCCCGGCGCCTCGGGGTCCGCACGGTAGCGGTCTATTCCGAGGCCGACGCCTCGGCCCTGCACGTGGAGCAAGCCGACGAGGCCCTTCCCATCGGCCCCGCCCCGGCGGCCGAAAGCTATCTCGATATCGAGGCGATCGTGGAAGCGGCCCGGCGCGCGGGCGCCGAGGCGGTCCACCCCGGCTACGGCTTCCTGTCGGAGAACGCCGATTTCGCCGAGGCCTGCGCGGCGGCCGGGCTGGTCTTCATCGGCCCGCCCGCCGAGACGATCCGGACGCTCGGGTCGAAGAGCGCCGCCAAGGAGATCATGGCGCGCGCCGGCGTGCCCCTGGTGCCCGGCTACCACGGACGCGAGCAGGGCCCCAAGAAGCTGGCGCGCGAGGCGGAAAAGATCGGCTATCCGGTCCTGATCAAGGCGTCAAGCGGCGGCGGCGGCAAGGGCATGCGCGTCGTCGAACGCGCGGAGGATTTTCAGGAGGCCCTGGAGGGCGCCAAGCGCGAGGCCGCCGCCTCCTTCGGCGACGAGCGGGTTCTGATCGAATCCTATCTCGCCGAGCCGCGCCATATCGAGATTCAGATCTTCGCCGACGCCCAGGGCAACGCGGTGCATCTCTTCGAGCGCGACTGCTCGATTCAGCGCAGACATCAGAAGGTCGTCGAGGAGGCTCCCGCCCCGGGCATGAGCGCCGAACGCCGCGCCGAGATGGGGGCGGCCGCGATCGCCGCGGCGCGGGCCAGCGGCTACGTCGGCGCCGGCACGGTCGAGTTCATCGCCCAAGGGGAAGACTTCTTTTTCATGGAGGTCAATACGCGCCTCCAGGTGGAGCACCCGGTAACCGAGATGATCGCGGGCCAGGACCTGGTGGAGTGGCAGCTCCGAGTGGCCGCGGGCGAGCCCTTGCCCCTGGCGCAGGATGATCTGGCGCTCGAGGGGCACGCCATCGAGGTGCGCCTCTATGCCGAGGACCCGGCCCGGGACTTCCTGCCCTCGACGGGAATTCTCGAACACCTGCGGCTGCCCAGGGAGGGCGCGGACCTGCGCGTGGAGAGCGGCGTGCGCGAGGGCGACGAGGTTACGGTTCATTACGACCCCATGATCGCCAAGGTGATCGCCTGGGGCCGCGACCGGCCGGCGGCCCGCGCGCGCCTGGCCGCGGCGCTTAGCGAAACCGAGATCATCGGCCCGGCCAACAACGTCGCCTTCCTTGCCGCCGTGGTATCGCACCCGGCTTATGCGGCTGGAGAGGTAGACACCGGCTTCATCGCGCGCCACCGGGAAACTTTGGTCCCGCAAAGCGAGCCGGCGGGGGACGAGGCGGTCGCCTTCGCCTGCCTTTGCGAGCTGCTGCACCGCAAGCGCGCGGCCGAGGAGCACGCGCGCCGCTCGGCCGATCCCTTCTCGCCCTGGCACGACACGAGCGGCTGGCGCCTCAACATGGAGACCCAGAGCCGGGCCTCGTTGCGCGAGGGCGAGCGAGAGATTCCGCTCACGGTGCACTACAAGCCCGACGGTTATGTGCTGGACCTGCCGGGCGGCTCCATGACCGCGCGCGGGAAACTGGGGCCGGGCGCCGAGCTGCACGCGGAGCTGGACGGCCGGCACGTGAGCGGCGCGGTGCTGCGCCGTGGCACGGCGCTCACGGTGCTGCTCCATGGCGCCCGCTACGACCTGCGCCGGGTCGATCCCCTGGAAGAGGCGCAGTCGGAGGAGGCGGGCGTGGGGCGCATGACCGCGCCCATGCCGGGCAAGATCATCAAGGTGCACGTCAGCCCCGGACAAAACGTTCTGCGCGGGGCGCCGCTCATCGTGCTGGAAGCCATGAAAATGGAGCACAGCATCTCCGCGCCCGCCGATGGTAAGATCGCCCGGGTTCACTACGCAGCCGGGGATCTGGTGGAGGAGGGGGCGGAGTTGATCGCCTTCGAGGCCGAGGACGTTAACGCATGAGCCTGCCGAAACACGTCAAGCTGGTCGAAGTGGGCCCGCGCGACGGCCTGCAGAACGAGGCCGAAGTGGTGCCCACGGCGGCCAAGGTGGCGCTCATCGATGCCTTGTCGGAAACGGGCCTTCGGGTCGTGGAGGCGGGCGCCTTCGTCTCGCCCAAGTGGGTGCCCCAGATGGCGGGCACGGACCAGGTCATGGCCGGCATTACGCGCAAGCCGGGTGTCGGCTATCCGGTGCTGGTGCCCAACATGAAGGGCCTGGAGGCCGCCCTTGCCGCGGGCGCGGAGGAGCTCGCGGTGTTCGGCGCGGCCTCGGAGACCTTCAGCCGGAAGAACATCAATTGCTCCATCGCCGAGAGCCTG
>JAZGBC010000107.1:0-2281 GCA_036444495.1 Kiloniellales bacterium | reverse complement strand
GGAAATGCGGCAAGGGGCGCCGAAGAGGCCGGCCGCACCGAGATCAGGTGAAGGGGTGAAAACTTAGCGGGACTTGGTTACCGCTTCATTACCTGGGGTGCCCCAGGCCAATCGGCAAGGCCGGAATACAAGGCTGTCGATAGCCCAAGGCCGTGAGCCTGTCAAGCGGGACGGCACGGCCCGCCCTAGAACGGCTTGAGCACCACGAGCAGCACGATCCCGACCATGAGCACGGTAGGAACTTCGTTCATGATCCGGTAGAAGCGCGCGCCGTGACGGTTGGCATCGGCCGCGAAATGGCCCCGCCAGCGGGCAAGGGCCCCGTGCAGCGTTGAAAGCGCGATCACAAAGGCAAATTTGGCGTGCATCCAAGGCGCGCCCCAGGCATCCAGATGCGCCACCAGCGCCAGGCCGAGCGCCCAGGCCGTAATCATCGCCGGATTGATGATGGCGCGCAGCAGGCGACGCTCCATCACCTTGAAGGTCTCGGACTGCTGAGAGCCCGGTTCTGTGTCCGCGTGGTAGACGTAAAGCCGCGGCAGATAGAGCATGCCCGCCATCCAGGCGATGACCGCGATGATGTGCAGCGCCCTGACCAGGGGATATGCCTCGGCGAGGAATCCGGCCATCGGCTCTCTCCTTCTTTGAGGTTAGCGCTCGGCCTGAAGGCACCGGCCCCGCTCGGCGGGGCAGATCCGGTTGCCGCTTTGGGAACAGACCGGCCGCCGATCGGCGAGTAGCGCACGCACCATATGGGCCAGGCCATCGATGAACGCGGTTGCGGTGGCCACCGTCGGCACCCGGATATAAACGGGAACGCCGTTCTCGCGCGCCAGCCACCCGTATTCGATGTCCAGCTCCACCAGGGTCTCGGAATGCTCGGAGACGAAGGCGATGGGCAGGAGCACCACGGCCACCCCGTCCCGCCCGGCCCGCATGATCTCCTCATCGGTCGAGGGTCCGATCCACTCCAGCGGGCCCACCCGGCTCTGATAGCAGACCCGGCAATCGAGTCCCGGTTCATCCAATTGCGCCGTGATAGCCGCCACGCTTTGTTCTACCTGCCACGGGTAGGGATCGCCGCGCTCGACGATCTTCTTGGGCAGGCCGTGCGCGGAAAAGAGCACTCGCGGCACATCGTGGCCAGCGGCCCTGGCTTTCGCGAGCCCCTCGCGCAGGAGGCCCACGGCCGCCGCTACGAAGCCGGGTTCGGTGGGATAACAGCAGAGCGTCCGGGTCGGCGCGTCGAGCCCGGCTTTGGCGGCCGCTGTCCGCCAGGCGATCACGGAGCTTCCCGTCGTGGTCGTTGAGAACTGCGGATAGAGCGGCAGGAGCACGATCCGATCGGGCCCGTAGACCTTGACCGCGCGCGCTGTTTCCTCGCTCATGGGGTGCCAATAGCGCATGGCGATGAAGACCCTCGCCTCGCCCGCATCCCCATCGTTGAGCACGGCCTCGAGCGCGGCTGCTTGCGCCTCGGTGTTGGGCAGCAGCGGCGAGCCGCCACCCAGTTCCTGGTAAATTCTGCGCGCCACCGGCGTCCGCCGGGCCGAGATCAGGCGGGCCAGGAGCCAACGGAGGGGTCCCGGTGCATCGATGATCGCCGGGTCGTTGAACAGGTTGAACAGAAAGGGCCGTACCGCCTCCAGACGATCCGGGCCTCCCAGGTTGAACAGGACGACAGCGGTCTTGCTCATGGCCTCCAGGCGCGCACTTGCTCGACCAGCGCGGCGACGTGCTCGGGCGGGGTTTCCGGCACGATCCCATGGCCCAGGTTGAAAATGAAGGGGCCGCCCGCAAGTTCTCGCAGAATCTCGTCCACTGCGTCGCGCAGCTCGGCCCCGCCGCGCACCAGGACCTGAGGATTAAGGTTGCCCTGAAGGGCCACGTCCGGCTGCAGGGTCTCGCGCGCCCAGGCAAGCGATACGGAGGGATCGAGCGACAGCCCATCGGCCCCGGCTTCGCGCGCAAATTCGCCATAGGCTTTGCCCACCGCACGGGGAAACAGGATCACGGGCACCTTGGGATGAGCCATCTTGACGCGGCGTATGATCTCGACAGCCGGCTTTAGACACCAGTGGCGCAGCTCTGGTCCCTCCCAGACCGAGGCCCAGGAGTCGAAGATCTGTAGTACCTCCGCACCCGCCTCCGCCTGCGCGATGAGATATTCGGCGGTTGCCTCTACCAGCAGATCGATCAGCTCGGTGAAACCCGCCGCATCTTCCCGCGCCCAGGCCTTGGCATTTGCAAAATCACGCGAACTTCCACCCTCGATCATATA
>JAZGBC010000106.1:0-4366 GCA_036444495.1 Kiloniellales bacterium | reverse complement strand
CCCGGACTATCTCTAGTCGCGTTTTTTTAAGGACCCTGACCCGCTCATGCCCGGCGACGAGAAATCCCTGGCGCGGCTGCGCCGGCACATCGACGAGATCGACGGCGCGATCCACGATCTCTTGATGAAGCGCACCGAAGTCGCCCAGCGCATCGGGGCGGTCAAGAGCGAGGATTCGGTCTACATGCGCCCGGGACGCGAGGCCGTGGTCCTGCGCCGCCTGATCGAGCGCCACGAAGGGGATCTGCCCAAGGCGCTGATCGTGCGCATCTGGCGCGAGATCTTCGCCGCGGTGACGGCGCTGCAGGGCGATCTGGCGGTTGCCGTCTACGCCCCGGAGGGCACCTTCGGCTACCGCAACCTGGCGCGCGACCACTACGGCTGGCGCACGCCGATTACCGCCTTCCGCTCCGCTGCCCAGGTGCTCGAGGCCGTCATGGAAGGCAAGGTCACGGTGGGCGTCCTGCCGATCCCGTACGGGGAGAGCGTGGATCCCTGGTGGCGCAACCTGGCCCAGGACGGCCCCTCGATACCGCGCATCGTCGCGCGCCTGCCCTTCGCCGCGGTCGAGCCACCCGGGAGCGACAGCCCCGAGGCGCTCGCCATCAGTCTGGCGGTGGCCGAACCCACGGAGCGGGACCTCGCCCTCCTGGTGGTCGAAACCGGCGAGCCCATGTCACGCGGGCACCTGAAGGAGGTCCTGGCGGGGGCCGGGCTGGAGGCGCAGGAGATGCAGGTTCTGGAGGACGAGGGCGGAGCCTCGCTGCACCTTCTGGAGGTAGAGGGTTTCGTGGAGGCCGACGATGAGCGGCTTGCCCGCTTGCGGGAAGGTGCCGGGGATACCATCAAGGCCGTCTGGGCCATCGGCGGCTTCGCCGAGCCCCTGTCCTACGAGGAGATGACCTCGCGGAATGGGGCAGGGGACGGGCCATGACCCTGACTCCGCGTCCCGGAATCCTGGGGATCGAGCCCTACGTGGGCGGCGAGGCCACGATCCCCGGATGCAACCGGGTGATCCGCCTGGCCTCGAACGAGAATCCCCTGGGCCCCAGCCCCAGGGCCGTGGCCGCCTACGAAGCGCTGGCCGGTGACTTGCAACGCTATCCCGACGGCGGGGCGCGGGAGCTGCGCGAGGCCATCGCCCGGACCGAAGGGCTGGACGCGGGGCGTATCGTCTGCGGGGCGGGCTCGGATGAACTCATCATCCTGCTGGTGCGCGGCTACGCGGGGCCGGGCGACGAGGTACTGCACAGCGCCCACGGTTTTCTCATGTACCCGCTCGCCGCGAAAAGCGTCTACGCGCGCCCCATCGCCGCGCCCGAGAAGAACCTGACCGCGGACGTGGACGCCCTGCTCGCCCGCGTCACCGGCAAGACGCGCATCCTCTTCCTGGCCAATCCGAACAACCCGACGGGGAGCTACCTGCCCGAGGCCGAGCTGCGCCGCCTGCGCGACGGCCTGCCCGGGAACGTGCTGCTGGTCATCGATGCCGCCTACGCCGAGTACGTGACCGAGGCGGACTACGAGGCCGGCGCGCGCCTGGTCGAGGACTACGACAACCTGGTCATGACCCGGACGTTTTCGAAGATCTACGGCCTGGCGTCGCTGCGCCTGGGCTGGGCCTATTGTCCGGCCGCCGTGGCCGGTGTGCTCAACCGCCTGCGCGGGCCCTTCAATGTCAGCCAGGCGGCGCAAGCCGCCGGTGTCGCGGCGCTCGGCGACCAGGATCACGTGGCGCGCAGCCGCGAGCACAACGCGCGCTGGCGCGCCTGGTTCATCGAGCGGGTCGCGGCCTGCGGGCTCGAACCCGTTCCCAGCGCCGCGAACTTCGTACTCGTCCGCTTCGCCGAAGCGCCGGGGCGCGGCGCGGACGCGGCGCTGGAACACCTCAAGGACCACGGCATCCTGGTGCGCCGGATGGCGGCCTATGGCCTGCCCGACTCCTTACGCATCACCATCGGCAGCGAGGAGGAGACCCGTGCCGCCGCCGACGCACTCGAGGACTTCGCCGCGCGTGCCGCGACCGGGGCCGAGGCATGAACGCGGTCAAGGGCGAGCCCCTTTTCGAGCGGGTCGCGCTCATCGGCATGGGGCTGATCGGCTCCTCGCTGGCGCGTGTCATGCGCCGGGAGAAGCTGGCCGGCCAGATCGCGGGTTGCGCGAGGTCGGAGGCAACCCGCGCCAAGTGCCTGGAGTTGGGACTGGCCGATGCCATGCACCAAGACCCCGGCGCCGCGGTGGCTGGGGCGGACCTGGTGGTGCTCTGCACGCCGCTTGGGACCTACGCCGATCTGGCCGAGGCCATGGCGCCGCGTCTCAAGCCAGGGGCCATCGTCACCGACGTGGGTTCGGTCAAGCAATCCGTAATCCGCGATATCGGCCCCCATGTGCCCGAAGGCGTGCATTTCGTGCCCGGCCATCCGATCGCCGGCACGGAACAATCAGGGCCCGAAGCCGGCTTCGCCGAGCTGTTCGAGGGGCGCTGGTGCGTCCTGACCCCGCCGCCCGGCACCGATAGCGAGGCTGTGGAAAAACTGACCGAGCTATGGCGCCGTTGCGGCTCCATGGTGGATATCATGGACGCGCGCCACCACGACGAGGTGCTGGCCATCACATCGCACCTGCCCCATCTCATCGCCTACACCATCGTGAGTACCGCCGGCGGCGTGGAGGAGAGTACGCGCGCCGAGGTGGCCAAGTACTCGGCCGGCGGCTTTCGCGACTTCACCCGGATCGCCGGCTCCGACCCGATCATGTGGCGCGACGTTTTCCTGAACAACAAGGAGGCGGTGCTCGAGATGCTGCAGCGCTTCACCGAGGACTTGACCGCCCTGCAGCGCGCCATCCGCTGGGGCGAAGGCGAGACGCTGGAGAACCTGTTCCGCCGCACGCGCGAGATGCGGCAAAGCGTCATCGATGCGCATCAGGCCGGGACCTTCGATCCTAGAGAACCGGAGCAAGCGAAAATATCGCCACCGGACCCAGATAAAACAGGCCGTCCTGAAGGGTGATGGGCACCTCGACCGTTTCTCTGCCCGTCTCGTCCCGCTGACGCGCGAGCGCGAGCGTGCCCAGCTTGAAGGCGATGGCGGCGGCCGGTTCGATCAGGCCGTGCCGGGCGAAGGCGTCCAGCGCCTCGGGCAGACCGGCGATCCGCGCGGTAAAGGCGCCTTGTGGGCGAAACTGCCGGTCGAGCGTTGCGGCGCCGTCGGCGCTCAAGTCCAGTGGTCCCCAGACGAGCCGAATCTTCTGGAGTTCCAGCAATCCACCCGAATCGCGCCACTGCGCCAGCGCCGCCTTGGGGTCGCCGCGCGGGATAAGGCCGCGCAGGGTGGCGTTGTAGGAGAGGCGCTCGAGCGTCCGGCCGAGCGGGCCTGCCGCGTCCTCGGGCAGGCGCACGTCCGCCGCCTCCCCGTGCATGATGAGCGTCCAGTCGTCGGTCCCCTCCAGGGTGGGCGGGCGCCGCGTCATGTCGGAACGGAAGAAGCCTGCGCTGACCGTTCGCCCCTCCACCTCCCGCAGGACCGGGCTGTCCAGCTCCAGGGTCGCGGACTTCATCCAGCCGCCGCGGCCCAGATGAATGAATCCACGGGCGTCCGCCGCTTCCAGGGTGAGTTCGCGCTGCCGCCCGCCCCAAGGCGCGATCAGCCTTTGCCGCCGGGGCAGGGCGAGCGTCAGGACCTCGGGCCGCCAAAAGGCCGCCTCGCCGGCGATCGCCCCGCCCGACCAGCGCCAGCCCTGGGGTGCGGCGACCCTGGGTTCGGTGAAGCCGACCGTGAGCCTGGCCGGGAATCCACCGATTTCGGGCCCTCGATAGGAGATGTCGTAGCCGCGGGCGCGCTGCTCCTCGCTCCACTCGGCGATCGCCAGGCGGACCTGATCCGCGGCCCAGTACCAATAGGCCGAGAGCGCGGCGCCCGCGATCAGAAGGATCGCAATGACGGCTCGGATGAGGGAGCGGCGGCGCATGGGGCGAATGAAAGGGCTTTATGAAAAGCGGGATACGATCCGAATCGCTGGCGCGATCATAGACGGGTCTCTTGCGTCTGTCCCTCGCCTTTGCCCCTCCGCGCCATACCGATAGGATTGGTCATGGGCCTCGCCCTTCGACAGGCTCAGGGTGAGGCCCTCATGGTTCGCTTCCTCATCCTGAGCTTGTCGAAGGACGAAGCATGAGGGCCGGGAATTGTGATCCACCGTATCATCCACAACACCATCGCTTGGCCGGGACCCGCGCTGTGAGCCCAGGCCCACACGACAAGGCCCAGCTCGAACTGCCCCTGGGCGAGGACTTCTGGGTCTTCGGCTACGGCTCGCTCATGTGGGACCCGGGCTTCCCCCATCTCGAGGTGCGCCTCGGGATGCT
>JAZGBC010000105.1:0-5130 GCA_036444495.1 Kiloniellales bacterium | reverse complement strand
TTCGATGTAGTGCTTGAAGGCGGCGAGGAACTCCGCGCCGAGCGCGCCGTCCACCACCCGGTGATCGACCGACAGCGTGCAGCTCATCACGGTCGCGACCGCCAGCGCGCCGTGGCGCACGACCGGGCGCTGCTGGCCGGCGCCGACGGCCAGGATGCAGCCTTGGGGCGGGTTGATGATGGCGCCGAAGTCCTTGACCCCGTACATGCCCAGGTTGGAGACCGTGAAGCTGCCGCCCTGGTATTCCTCGGGCTTGAGCTTGCCCTCGCGCGCACGGCCCGCCAGGTCCTTCATCTCCGCCGAGATGGCGCCCAGGCCCTTGTCCTCGGCCGCCTTGATGATGGGCGTAATGAGGCCGGCGGGAGTCGCCACCGCGACCGAGACATCCGCGTGCGCGTAGAGCAGGAGCCCCGCCTCGTCCCAGGAGGCGTTCGCCCCGGGCACCTCCTTGAGCGCCAAGGCCACGGCGCGGATGACGAAGTCGTTGACCGAGATCTTGATGCCCTCGTTGCGCGCGTTCAACTCCTTGCGCACCTTGAGCAACTCGTCGATCTCGCAGTCCACGGTGAGATAAAAGTGCGGCACCGTCTGCTTGGACTCGGTCAGGCGGCGCGCGATGATCTTGCGCGTGTTGGAGAGCGGCTGCAGCTCGTAGGCCATGCCCAGCATGTCGGCCAGCGCCTTGGCCGAGGGCCCGGCGGATACGGGCGCCGGGAATCCCGCAGGCGCCGCCGCAGTTGGGACCACAGGGGCCGCGCCGCCGAGCGACGCCTCGATATCCCGCTTGACGATGCGGCCGTGGGGGCCGCTGCCCTTGAGCGCGCCGAGATCGAGCCCGGCCTGCTTGGCCATGCGCTTGGCCAGCGGGCTGGCGAGCAGCCGGCCGTTCGTCTTCTGGGCGGGCGGAACTGGTGCGGGGCTGGGCGCGGGAGCGGCGGCCGGGGCCGGCTGGGCTTTCTCGGCAGCTGCCGGCGGCGGCGTAGGGGCGGCCGGGGCGGCTGCGATCGCCGAAGCGTCCTCGCCCTCTTCGAGCAGGACCGCGATAACTGCGTTGACCGGGACGCCTTCGGCGCCCTCGGCGACGGCCAGCTTGCCCACCGTGCCTTCGTCCACCGCCTCCACCTCCATGGTCGCCTTGTCGGTCTCGATCTCGGCGATCACGTCGCCGGAGGCGACGGCGTCGCCCTCCTTGACGTGCCACTTGAGCAGCGTGCCCTCGGTCATGGTGGGCGAGAGCGCCGGCATGAGGATGTCGATGGGCATGGCGTGTCTTTCCTTAGGCGCGTCAGTCGGCGTAACAGACGGCTTTCGCCGCCGCGGCGATGTCGGCGGCCTGCGGCAGGGCGAGCCGTTCCAGGTTGGCGGCGTAGGGCAGCGGCACATCGACGCCGCAGACCCGTTTGACCGGCGCGTCCAACCAGTCGAAGGCCTGCTCCATCATGAGCGCGGCCAGCTCCGATCCCATGCCGGCGAGCGGCCAGCCTTCCTCGGCGCTGACCAGGCGGTTGGTCTTGCGCACCGAGGCGGTGACGGTCTCCACATCCAGCGGGCGTAAAGTCCGCAGGTCGATCACCTCGGCCTCGATGCCCTCGGCGGCGAGCGCTTCGGCGGCCTCCAGCGCCTTGCCCACCATGATGGAAAAGGCCGCAATGGTGACGTCGTGTCCGGGCCGCACGACCCTCGCCTTGCCGATGGGCACGAGCCAGTCGTCGCTCTCGGGTACCTCGAAGCTCTGGCCGTAGAGGATCTCGTTCTCCAGGAAGACAACTGGATTGGGATCGCGGATCGCGGCCTTGAGCAACCCCTTGGCGTCCGCCGCCGACCAGGGCGAGACGACCTTGAGGCCCGGAATGTGGGCGTACCAGCTGGCGTAGCACTGGGAGTGCTGGGCGGCGACGCGGGACGCCGCGCCGTTCGGGCCGCGGAAGACGATGGAAGCCTCGATCTGGCCGCCCGACATGTAACGCGACTTGGCCGCCGAGTTGACGATCTGATCCATGGCCTGCATGGCGAAGTTGAAGGTCATGAACTCCACGATGGGCTTCAGGCCGTAGAAGGCCGCGCCGACGCCGACGCCGGTGAAGCCGTGCTCGGTGATGGGCGTGTCGATCACGCGCCTGGGTCCGAACTCGTCCAGCAGGCCCTGGCTCACCTTGTAGGCGCCCTGGTACTCGGCGACCTCCTCGCCCATGAGGAAGACGTCCGGGTCGCGGCGCATTTCCTCGGCCATGGCGTCGCGCAACGCCTCGCGCACGGTGAGCGAGACCGTGGGCCCGTCCCACTCCGCCTCCGCCGGGGCCGGCACCTGAGGTGGCGCCTCGGTTGCAGGTGCCGGGGCAGTTTCCGGCGCGGGCGCGGTTTCGGTGAGCGCCGGGGGAGCGGACGCCGGCGCGGCCGTTGCACCCTCGAGCGCGCTTTCGTCCTCGCCGTCCTCGAGCAAAAGCGCGATCGGCGTGTTGACGGGGACGCCCTCGCTGCCCTCGGCGACCAGGTGCCTGCCCATGACGCCCTCGTCCACCGCCTCCACTTCCATGGTGGCCTTGTCGGTCTCGATCTCGGCGATCGGATCACCCGCGGCCACGCTTTCGCCCGGCTGCTTGAGCCACTTGACCAGCGTGCCCTCGGTCATGGTGGGCGAAAGCGCCGGCATGAGGATCTGGATCGGCATGTTCCCTCTAACCGTAGACGTCCGTATAGAGCTCGGCGGGATCGGGCTCGGGACTGGCTTGCGCGAAATCGGCGGCGTCCGAGACCAGCGCCTTGATCTCCCGGTCGATCTCCTTCAGGGCCGCCTCGTCCACGCCGTCGCGCGCCAGCAGCTCGCCGCGCAGGCGCTCGATGGGGTCGCGCTCCTGGCGCACCTTCTGCACCTCTTCCTTGGTGCGGTACTTGGCCGGATCCGACATGGAGTGGCCACGGTAGCGGTAGGTGAGCATTTCCAGAATGTACGGCCCCTTGCCGGCGCGCGCGTGGTCCACCGCCTTCTCACCCGCCTCCTTGACCGCGACCACATCCATGCCGTCCACCTGCATGCCCGGGATGCCGTAGGCCTGGCCACGGTGATAGAGGTCGGTGCGCGCCGAGGCACGCTCGATGCTGGTGCCCATGGCGTACTTGTTGTTCTCGATCACGTAGATGACCGGCAGTTGCCAGAGCGCGGCCATGTTGAAGGCCTCGTAGACCTGGCCCTGGTTGACCGCACCGTCGCCCAGGTAGGTGAGGCTGACCGCCTGCGTGTCGCGGTACTTGAGCGCGAAGGCGATCCCGGTGCCGATGGGCACCTGGGCGCCGACGATGCCGTGGCCGCCGTAGAAATTCTTCTCGCGGCTGAACATGTGCATGGAGCCGCCCTTGCCCTTGGAATAGCCCCCCGCGCGCCCCGTGAGCTCGGCCATGACGCCCTTGGCCTGCATGCCGCAGGCCAGCATGTGGCCGTGGTCGCGGTAGGAGGTGAGCAGCGTGTCACCCTCGGTGATGGCGGCCTGCATGCCCACGACCACCGCCTCCTGCCCGACATAGAGGTGGCAGAAGCCGCCGACCAGGCCCATGCCGTACATCTGGCCCGCCTTCTCCTCGAAGCGGCGGATCAGGAGCATGGCACGGTAGTGTCCGAGAAGTTCTTCGCTGCCGGGTCCGGGAGCGCCCCGGCCGCGCCTGGCGCCCGGCTTTTTCGCCGCCTTTTTCGTGGACGGCGTGGCCCTGGATTTAGCGGCCATGTCGAGTTCCCCCGGGTCCGCAAAAGGGCGGGCCCCACGCTTAAAACGCGTTTCGATGGGCGCGGAGAATAGGAGCAATCAAGATAAATGGCAATGGGATGTAAATCACTGTAACAGAGTGATTTTTTTCGGATTAACTCGATTTAGATTAACGGGTGCGCGCCAGGACAAGTGAGGCAATGCACAAAGCTCGCCCCGCCGCATCGCACGCGGCGTGCCGATCGCCTTGATGAGACTTGCACAAAGACGCCCTCGCCCTTCGACAAGCTCAAGGTGAGGGCTTCGGCCCGGCCACTTTCCTCATCCTGAGCCTGTCGAAGGATGAGGAGCGCGGACTCCATCCCGGGTTACAGGAAGGACTCTTAAAAAGGAGCCTATTTCCGCGACTCCTTGGGTAGCAGGATGATCAGTTCGTCCTCGCGTCCGTAGCCGAGCAGCGAGTGGGCCTGCTCTTCCAGCAAATCGGGGTCGAGGCTCTCGGGATGCAGCAGGCGCACGCGCCGCGCCAGGCCTTCGCGCTGGCCGGCGAGGAGCGCCTCGCTCACCTTGGCCTCGGCCAGATCGAGCTTGAGGCGCTGCCAGGCGAGCAGTCCGCGCTCGCCCTGCACCGCGTGGAAGGTGAAGTAGGCCAGCAGGCTCGCCGCCAGGACGGGCGGGATAACCTGGCGGGCACGGCTGCGGATTTCCCTGACGAGCGCCATGCCTGACAAGGAATCACAGGCCGATTCGCCGCGTCAAGGAAAAAGGCGAAGGGAGTTCGGGGGGATTGCGGGGCAGGCGTCGCCCGAAGATCAGAATCAAATTACTAAGATCACTAGGATGTTGCGTTCTATTTGGCGTGCTTCGCGCGGATTACTTTGGCGCGCGCCTCCATCCTCGCTGCCTCATCGGCGCGCGCGGTCTGTCGGAGTAGTGCAGCATAGTTTTCCAAGCTCTTGGCCACATCCGGATGCTCGGGCCCGAGGGCCTTTTCCAAGATCGCCAGAGAGCGCTGGTAGAGCGGCTCGGCCTCCGCGTACCTGCCCTGCTGGTGGTAGAGCTGCGCCAGGTTGTTGAGGCGCGTGGCGAGGCGGGGGTGCTCCGGCCCCAGCGGCACCGCCAAGAGCATGGCGTCCAGGAGCCGCTTTTCCTCGCTGCCGCGCGGGTAGACGGCGGACATGACGTTGGCGAGACGCAGGAAGTCTGGCCCGCGCTCCTGCTCGGCCTTCAGCAGGTTGCGCAGTGCCTGGCTGCGCCCCGAGGCCTGCAGAAGCATGGCGGCGTGGACGCGGTCGCGGGTGCTCTTACGTAGCAAGGCGGCGTAGTTCTCAAGGCTTTGGGCCACGTATCGGATCGCCAGCGCCCGCTTATACAGCGGCTCGGCCTCGGTGTACCTGCCCTGGGCGTGGTACAGCCCCGCCAGGTTGTTGAGGCT
>JAZGBC010000104.1:0-2009 GCA_036444495.1 Kiloniellales bacterium | reverse complement strand
AAAAGCGCTTTCAACCGAAATCAGTAAGCGTTGCCAATTTGGCGAATCCCTAAGCTATTGATTTCATTGGAGTCGAATATTCGTTAGTTTGCGAAAAATCACGATTTCAAGCCCCTAAATAGTTTTTCAACAGCCTCGGCTACGAGCCGACACGGGTGGGGTTGGTCGAAACCCAGCCAAGCCCTCATGAACTACACGCCCTGATTACGCCCACCCGAACTTCTGCACATGACCCCCGTAGCTAGACCGAAGTTCCTGGGAGCTTAGCGCGCAACCTGTTGTTTTTCCAGAGATCATAGCTGAGGAAGGGACGGTTTTCTGCCTACGGGGCTAGAGGATGTGCTTCACCCCCAGAAGTTCGAAGGCGCGTTTTTGCACCGGCGTCGGCAGCGTGTAAGTGGTGAAGATGCAGGCGCCCTCGCCGGCTGCGTCGCCGTGGGTGGCGACGGTGTTGCGGCTCAGGGTGGCGAGGTCGCTCAGCAGGGAGCGAAAGCCATGCACGGGAAGCCCGTCGGCGGTGCGCCGGCGGGCCGCTTTGTCGAGGGCGGCGGGAGAGCGAACCGCCGGCGCCACCGGGGATGCCCGGGCCGCGGCCGCCGCCTTGGGATCGTCGTCGTCGAACAGCATCGGCGCCAGGCGGGCGCGCATGTGCCAGACCACCAGGTAAGCCAGCATGCACAACAGAAGATGCCCGCGCACCCGCCGTTCGCGCCGGTGGAAGATCGGCCGCACATGCAGGTCCACGGTCTTCATGGAGCGGAACGCGCGCTCCACCTGCGCCAGGCTCTTGTAGGCCAAGACCACCCGGGCGCCGTCCAGGGTCTCCGCCGGCACCGATGTGCGCAGCACGTAGAAGCCGTCCAGGGCGGCCTCGCGGGTGATGCTGGCTTCATCGCGCTCGAAACTCAGGCCGTCCTCGGCGATGACGGTGCGGAAGTGCTTGCCCATCTTGTGCTTGGCCAGGACCACGCCGACCCTCTTGCCGATCTCGCCGGCACCGCGCAGGGGCCGGCGGCGGCGCCGGCAGGCGGCGGCGATCTTCTCCAGGTTGGTTTCGGTGACCGCCAGCAGGTCCTTGCGCTTGCGTTGTCGCTCGTCGGCCAACAGCGGGTTGCGGCAGACGATCAAGCGCTCGCCGGGAAATGCCGGCGCGGTGATCTCGGCCATGTCTTGGTGGTCGAAGAGCGACAGCTGCAACGGCCCGCCCTCGGCCGCCAAGGCCTGGATCGCAGGCGCCCGCAAGGCGGTGATCCAGTCCAACCCCGCCGGCTTCACGTCGCCGTCCAGGCGGGCCTGGGTGATCATCCCCCGATCCCCCACCAGGACCACCCGGGCAAGCCCGAAGCGTCGCTTCAGCTTATCGATCTGACGGGCCAGGGTCTTGGGATCGCCGGTGTTGCCTTCGAACACCTCGACCGCCACCGGGCACCCGTCGGGCGCGCACATCAGGCCGAAGATGATCTGCATCTTGCCCTTCTTGTCGTCCCGGCTCTTGCCGAAGGCGGCGAGATCGCAGTGCCGGCCCTCGACCCAGGTGGAACTCACGTCGTAGAGCACCAGGGTCCCGTTCTCGAGCGTCCGCCGGGCCAGCCGGCGCTCGATGCGGTCCTGGCGCTCGACCAGCCAATCGAGAGCCTGGTAGAGGTCGTCCTCGTCCACCGCCCCAAGCTCCAGCACCTGGCCGAGGCTGGACGCGGCGGTCTCCGGGGCCAGCCCACGGGCGGTGGCCAGCTTGGAGGCGGGATCGAGGACGCGGGCGACGACCAAGGCCACCGCCAGCCCGCGTTGCGGCGACGGCCGCGGATCCAGGATCCCGGGGAGGCCGATCCGCTTCAGGGTGCAAAGGACGGCGGCGACGTGGCCGTGCGGCAAGGAGCGGCGAACCTGGAACGCCTGATCGACGGCCACCAGGTCCTCGCCGGCGAGAACCTTGCGCACCAGGGCGATCTTCTCGCGGTCGAGGCGGGTGATGTTGGCGATGGTCCGGGTCTTGACCTTGCCGCCTTCGC
>JAZGBC010000103.1:0-4952 GCA_036444495.1 Kiloniellales bacterium | reverse complement strand
CACCTTCGCCTTCGGTCAACGCGGTTCAGTTTGTTGATGCATGCCTTGCATCATTTGTCCTATCGGACACTGGCCGGAAATCGTCGCGAAGGCGCCGGCAATGGGAAGAAGCAGGGCAATGGCAAAGATCCAGATCGCCAAGACCCGGCCGAACGTCCGAATACCCCCCTCGGCCTTGCTCGACGAAAAAAGGACGAAATATCCTATGACGGCGAGGACGGTGGCCGGTATCAGGCTGACCACAAAGCACATGGGTATCGCCTCCCACACTTAACGGACTGATCGAGAATTCGTGTTGCCGCCGGTCTCGCCGACCTTGTCCAAGGCGCCCCTTTCATCGGCCCGGGGTTTCGGCAGAACCCTTCGCTCGTCATCACGGCGGGATGTCTCAGTCTGACATAAGTAATCCGAGATGGCCTAAGCACTTTTCCTACGCGTGGACGCGAAGAACCTCTTGAGATTGTCCGGCACCTCTTCGGCCTCGGGCCGCCTTTGTGCCCCCTCCGTTGGGCCTCCGTAAACTTCCCGGATGATGGCCTCGACGACCATTGCCTTGGGTGGAATGGTGTACACCTTGCCGTGATAGGTCCATTCGCGACAGTTGATACATTCGTCGCACAGCCCGCTACAGGCCTCGCAACGGCTTTCCTTCACGTCGGGCTGAATGTCCCGCCCGGCGATGCGGATCGTTGGGGAGCTGACGAACCCTAATTCGCGGGCTTGTTCTTCTGACTGCACCTGCGTCTTCTTGACACACACCCCGACGCCCTTGGATTCCAGGACCGGCGCGACCTCCGAAACGGCCTCGTCGAGAATGGCATCCGTGTCGCGGCAACGACTGCAGATGCTCAGGTCGAGATAGAGAAAATCGATGTCAAGCGTCTTTGAGGCGGTGTCACCGGTCATCTCGGCTGCTCCCACGCATCGAGTTGTCCTGCTCGTCCGCCTCCTCGAAAGGCAATACGACGAGCGTCCCATGTCCATTTTGGCGCCGTTTGCAGCGGCGCCCTTTGCCCGGCAACTTTGGGTGGCTTTGGAGCCGTTCGTTTAGGGGAAACGGCATCGGCAGGAAGTCATGTCACTTCTTTTCCGGCCGCCCTGCCAAGGGCCGGGCCTGCTAGCTTGCCCTTACTCGCGGCTGCTGTTCTTCGCTCAGGATGGCCAGAATCTCATCGGCGACCTGCCGCGCCACCTCTTTCCGTTCCTCTTCCGGAACGTCGTCCATCAGGAAAACGTCACTATATTTCTTGTGCAAAGGAAGCGTATCGATCTGGATCAGTCTTTCTTCGTCGATCAGATTCTTCAGGATCCTGGCGTGGCACCGCAGGAAACAACCGTCGATGACGACGGCCTTGTCGGCTTCCTTCGCCCAACGCGTCATGGCCGAGTGCGGTACGAACAAGGCTTCGGCATGGCAGCACCGGGCATAAGGTTGTTCCCTCGCCACCAGGTTGGCCGCAAGCCGGGCAATCTCTCCCCGGATGCAAGGCCCCTCGCAAGAAAAGACAGGGATTCTTCCCTCGGCCAAGCTCTGGTCGGCGTGACGCTCACCCGCGGGGCACACCCCGGTGACGCCACCGATCTCGAGGGAGAAATTCGGTGATGACTTGCTCATGGCACCCTCCAAGCCGCTCACGGATTCGGTTCGCTATACATAAGGTCCGTTTAGTCGAGATCGTCCTTATCGACAATGATCTGAATCAATCTAATTCTAAAGTTCCGTCCATTCCCCGCAACAACTCACGCAAACCAGCCGGCCACCCGGCCGGTTCTCTGGCCAGCCTTCAGAACAGCCGATCGGGCAACCAGGTGGCGAGCGCCGGGAAGGCCGCCAGCACCGCGAGCGCGAGGATCTGGATGACGACGAAGGGGACGACGCCCCGGTAGATGTCCGCGGTCGCGATCGAGGCGGGGGCGACGCTGCGGAGATAAAAGAGCGCGAAGCCGAAAGGCGGCGTCAGGAAGCTCGTCTGCAGGTTGATGCCGATCATCACGCCGAGCCAGACCGGGTCCAGCCCCATCATGATGAGCGCCGGCCCCACCACCGGCACCACCACGAAGATGATCTGGATGAAGTCGAGGAAGAAGCCGAGCAGGAACATGACGGCCATGACGACCACCATGGCGGCGAAGGGGCCGCCGGGAAGCTCCCGCAGGAACCCGGCGACCAGCTCGTCGCCCCCCAAGCCCCGGAAGACGAGGGAGAAGACCGAGGCGCCGAGCAGGATGACGAACACCATCGAGCTGATCCGCATGGTGGTGCGCATGACGTTGCGCAGAACGTCCAGCGTCAGCCGCCCGTTCGCCGCGGCGAGCGCCATCGCGCCCACGGCCCCCACCGCCGCGGACTCGGTTGGCGTGGCGATGCCGGCCACGATCGATCCCAGCACGGCAACGATCAGGGCGGCGGGCGGCAGCAGCACGCGCACCACCCGCTTGCCGAGGTCCGGAACCCGTTCCTCCCCCGCGCCAACGAGGGCCGGAGAGGAGTCAGGCCGCACGGCAGCCATGATGACCTGCCAAACCATGTAGAGCGCCACCAGCATCAGTCCGGGCAGGAAGGCGCCGGCGAAGAGATCGACGATAGAGACCGGCTCGGGCGCGAAGTTGCCCAGCGCCAGCTGGGCCTGGGTGTTGGCCCCCTGGAGGACGTCGCCCAAGAGGATGAGCACGATCGAAGGCGGAATGATCTGCCCGAGCGTGCCCGAGGCGCAGATGGTGCCGCAGGCGAGCTTGGGGTCGTAGCCCGCCTTCAGCATCACCGGCAGGCTCAAAAGCCCCATGGTCACCACCGTCGCCCCCACGATCCCGGTGGCGGCGGCGAGAAACATGCCGACGAAGATCACGGAAAGGCCCAGCCCCCCGCGCATCCGCCCGAACAGCAACCCCATGGTGTGCAGAAGCTGCTCCGCGATCTTCGAGCGCTCCAGCACCACGCCCATGAACACGAACAGCGGCACCGCGACCAGCAGCTCGTTCACCATGATTCCGAAGTAGCGCGAGGGAATCCCGCCGAGGAAGGAAAGGTCGAAGACTCCGAGCGCCGCGCCTGCGAGCGCAAAGGCGAGCGCGGTGCCCGCGAGCGAGAAGGCGACCGGGAATCCGGCCAGCAGCACCCCGCACACGGTCGCGAACATCAGCAGGTTGAGAACGTCGCCGACCATCGCTCAGGGGCCCTCGCGCCGTTTCTCCTCGGCCGCGACGAACTCCTCGCGGCCCTTGAGCACGAGCAGGGACCGGGCCGCGAGCGACAACCCCTGGAGCCCGACCAGCGCGCAGAAGACGAGCAGCACCGTCTTGAGCAGGAACAGCCCCGGCAGGCCGCCTGCCTCGCGCGAGGTCTCGAGCCTGGCCCAGGACTCGGCGACATAGGGGGCGGCGACGGCCGTCACCACGACGACGAAAGGCAGGAGCAGCAGGAGCCCGCCCAGGAGATCGACCAGCGCGCGGTAGCGGCGGCTCGCGTCGCGGTAGAAGATGTCCACCCGCACGTGGCCGTCGTGGAGCAGCGTGTAGCCCGCGGCGGCCATGAAGACGATCCCGTGGAGCCAGACGTAGGACTCCTGCATCCACACCCAGCCCACGCCGAACAGATAGCGCAGCAGCACCACCACGAAGCAGACCAGCACCATGGCCAGCGTCAGCCATGCGGTGGCGCGGCCGATCCGTTCGTTGATGCCGTCGACGAGGCGGACGAAGGTTGCAAGCAAGGACACGCGGCCTCCCCCCAGGTGCGCGGGCCGCTCGACCGCCGGCCGCTCAGGCGAAGCGGTTGGCGCGCGAGAACCCGGCCGGCGGCAGGCGGCCGGCGGCGGCCCGCTTGCCCAGCCACGGCTCGAGCTCGTGCTGGGTCCGCCTCCGCGTGCCCGCCGTCCACGTGAGCCCGTGCGCCAGCGTGAACACGGTGACGTCGGCAAGCCCGCCCCGGCGGTACCGCTGCAGCAGGACCCCGCGGCCGCGGCTCATGGTCGCCAATTCGTCGAGGGGGAAGACGAGCAGCTTGCGATTCTCGCCCAGCGCGGCGACGTGGTCCCCCTCTGCCGCTACACAGGCCCGGGCCTCGACCTCGCCGCTCACGTTGAGTACCTGCTTGCCGGCGCGGGTGTGGGCGATGACGCCGTCCCCGTCAACGAGGAAGCCGCGGCCGTCGCTGGCCGCCACCAGCAATTTGTGTCCCGGTTCGTGAACGAAGAGCGAGACGATGTCCTGGTCGTTGCCGAGCTCGATCATGAGCCTGAGCGGTTCCCCGTGGCCCCGCCCCATGGGTAGCCTGTCGATCCCCAGCGTGTAGAAGCGCCCGTTGGTGGCGAACACCACCAGCTTGTCGGTGGATTGGGCCGGAAGCACGAAGCGCGCGCGGTCGCCTTCCTTGTAGGTGACCTCGGCCTCGTCGGCGATGTGCCCCTTGACCACCCGGACCCAGCCCTTGGCCGAGCAGATGACGGTCACCGGCTCGCGCGTGATCACGGCCTCGATCGGCACCACCACCTTTTGCGGCGGCTCGCCGATCCGGGTCCTGCGTCTGCCGAGCTCGGTCTCCGGGCCGAAGCGTTGCGCGATGTCCGCGATCTCGTGCGCCACCGCCTTCCAGCGCCGCTTCTTGTCCTTGAGCAGCGCGGAGAGCCCCTTTCGCTCCGCCTTGAGGGCGTCGAGCTCCTCGCGGATCGAGGCCTCCTCGAGCCTGCGTAAGCTTCGCAGGCGCATGTCCAGGATCGCGTCGGCCTGCGCCGCAGAGAGCTTCCAGCGCTTCATCAGCGCGCGCTTCGGATCGTCGTGGGTGCGGATGATGCGGATCACCTCGTCGAGGTTGCCGTAGACCGTGAGATAGCCTTCGAGCACCTCGAGCCGGCGGTCGATCCGCGCGATCCGGTGCCGCGTGCGCCGGGTGAGAACATCGTGGCGATGATCGAGGAAGGCCTGCAGGACCTCGCGCAGGTTCATCACGCGCGGCG
>JAZGBC010000102.1:0-24034 GCA_036444495.1 Kiloniellales bacterium | reverse complement strand
CTGTTATCAGTGCGTCAAATGCACCAGCGGCTGCCCGGTCGCCGATGAGTTCGACCTGATGCCGAACCAGGTCATGCGGGGCCTGCAGTTGGGCGATCCGATGGTTCTGGACAGCAAGGCCATCTGGCTTTGCGCGAGTTGCCAGACCTGCGCGACCCGCTGCCCGCAGGGGATCGACGTCACGGGGGTGATGGATGCCCTGCGCATCGAAGCGAGACGGCGGAATATCCGGCCGGCCATACCCGAAATCGCGCGGTTCAACGCCCTGTTCATGTTCTTCGTCAAGCTGCTGGGCCGGATTCCGGAACTGGGCCTGATGTTCGTCTACAACCTTGCGCTGCGCCAGCCGCTGCGCGACCTGGGCATGGGCCTGCGCATGCTCAAGCGCGGCAAGCTAAAACTTTTCCCCCATTTCGCCCGGCCGCCGAGGAAGGTGACGCCGCTCGACGATCCGAAGGACAAGGTCGCCTACTTCCCCGGCTGCGCCGCTCTCTCCAGCGCCGCGGACTACGACCGCACCATACGCAGGACGGCGGAGACGCTCGGCATCGAGCTGGTCGAGCCCCCCGGCTGGGTCTGCTGCGGCGCGACCCCGGCGCACGCTACGGATTCGACGCTCGCCACTGCGCTTCCCCTGCGCACCATGTCGACCATCGAACAGATGGGCTTGGACACCGTGACCTCGCCCTGCAGTAACTGTTTTGCGCGCCTCAAGGCGGCCGAATACACCGCCCTGCACGACCCGGACGCGCTGCGCAAGGCCGAGGCGCACAACGCCCAGCCGTACCACGGCAAGGTCAAGGTCCAACACATTCTCGACACCTTGATGGAACGGGCCAGCGTGGCGGACATCCGGCGCAAGGTCGAACGGCCGCTCGAAAATCTCAGGGTCGCTTGTTACTACGGCTGCCTGATCACCCGGCCGAGCAAGGTCACAGGGGCCGAGAACCCGGAATATCCCATGAAGATGGATTACCTGGTTCGGGCGCTCGGAGCCGAGACCGTGGATTGGTCGTACAAGACCGAGTGCTGCGGCGGCGCGCTGGGCGTCACCCAGCCCCGAATTTCGGCCAGGATGTCGCGCAAGATCGTAAAGAATGCCCTGGACTGCGGCGCCGAGGCCATCGTGACCATGTGTCCCATGTGCCATATGAACGTGGACGCCCGTCAGCCGGAGATGGATCTTGATGGCGGGCTCCCGGTTTTCCACGGCTCGCAGCTCATGACGCTCGCCTTCGGGCAGGGCGCCAAGGCGGCTTATCTGGAAAAGAACGTGGTCGACCCGCGGCCTTTCCTGGAATCGAAGGGCCTGCTCGGGAATTCCCGGACGGATTAGCCTGCTCGGGATGACGTTTGATGTCGTGTTCTTGCCCGAGAGGCTCATTTTGAAGCGACGATTGTGAGGTCTCGAATCAGGTAGAAACGCGCACTTGTTGCAGCGTCCGCCTCCTTGCGGAGGAGGCGCCAAATCGCTGGAGGTTCGAAATGACTAACAGGAAGTTCAGGGGTGTTTTCGCCTTCAATGCCACGCCGACAACGGACGATGGCGAGAAGATCGACGAGGATAGGCTGCGGCAGTTGGCGGACTATCAGATCGAACGGGGCGTCCACGGCATGGTCATGTTCGGCAGTACCGGCGCCAACGGATCGTTCACCTCGGCGGAGCGGCTGAGCGCCGCCAAGGCGGCGGTAAAGCACGTCGACGGCCGGGTTCCGGTCCTTTGCGGAGTGGGCTCGATGACCACGGTCGAGACCATGACTCTCGCCAAGGCGGTCGAGGACGCGGGGGTGGACGGCGTCCTGGTCGTACCGATCACCTACTGGCCGTTGACCGACGACGAGGTTTACGAGCACTACGAGCGGGTCGCCGGCGCGGTCAAGATTCCGCTCGTCCTCTACAACAACCCGGGGACCACGGGCGTCGACATCAAGCCGCCGCTGGTGGCGCGTCTCGCCGAAATCGACAACATCCGCTACATCAAGGAGAGCTCGTCGGATCTGACGCGGATCACCGCGATCAGGCGCCTGACCAACGATACGATGACGGTATTTTCCGGTTGGGAGTCCCTGACCCTGCAGTCCCTTTTGAGCGGGGCGGAGGGTTGGTTCTCAGGCATGACGAACCTCTGTCCACGCGAATCCGTGCAGCTCTTCGATCTCGCGGTCGAGAAGAAAGATCCCGCCGGGGCCCGGGAACTGTTCGACCGGCTATTTCCGCTCTGCGAGTTCATGTGCGCGAAGAGCCACGTGCGCGTTGCCCATGCGGCGCTTCCGATTCTCGGGATTCCCGTGGGACCACCACGCCGTCCGCTGCGGGAACTCGGTCTCGCGGACAAGGCCGAACTCGAACGTCTGATGCGCAAATGCGGCGTGCTCAACGGAAACGCTGGCGATGCCCGAGCCGCCGAGTGACCAGCCGCGCCGTTGGTATTAGCCCGAGACCTTCTCCGGCCGGCACTCCGCGCCGCCGGCGATCGCCGGCTCCAACTCGGCATAGAGCGTGCTCGACGCCGGCGCCGACTCCTCGCCGAAGCGCTTCTGGTGCCATTGGGTCAGGGGACGCAGGCCGTCATCGGCCAGCGCGCGCAGGAAGCGGTCGAGCCGGGCGGTATCTTCCGGCGTGGCTCCACCGCCCACCAGGTTGATCTGCTCCGCGCGGATCGCGTTCTTCAGCCAGTCGAAACGCCCGGTCTGGCCCTGACGGAAGCAGATGACGCCGTCGGCCAGCGCCCGCATATGTTCGGAGAACTCGGGCCCCCCCGGTGTGCGTTCCAGGAAGATCGGCGCGCGAGCGCCGAGGCGCTTCTTGGCCTCCTGCGCCCCGCGCAGGAAGACCGGCGTTCGGCCGGTGCCGGGCGTCAAATCCAGGGCGATCCCATCGACCCCGCCGGCGAGCAAACCCTCGACCTGCGTGGCGACGGCCCCTTCGAGGGCCTTGGGGGCCTCGTTCCAGCCCTGATCGCGCACCACTCCCAGCACGAAGCGCCGCCGCCCGCGTCCGGGGACGCTATCCACCGCCTCGCTGGCGATCTGTGCTGCCGAATAGTTGATGTAGAAGGCCTCCTCGCCTAGCCCATGGGGCCGCAGTGATAGCGGCGAGGCTTCCAGCGTGTTGGTGCGGATTACGTCCGCGCCGGCCTCCAGGTAAGCGATGTGTGCCCGGCGCACGAGGCGGGTACGGGTCAGGCACAAGACATCAAAGCAGTCCTCGGCGCCGTAGAAGTCGCGCTGGAGATCGAGTTTATGAGCGCGGAGCAGCCGAACGGCCGAACCGTCGCTCAGGAGCACCCGCTGGTCGAGGGCTTCGGCAAAGGTGCGCATGGGATTAGCCACCTCCGTAGGGATTGAACCGGCAACGCCCGTCCGCCGGCTGGTTTCTGCGTCAGTGCGAAATCCTTCCGAACAGCCCGCCCGAGGCGCCCGGCTTTAATCTCTTATATTATACCTAATTTTCTTATGGATATCACCGACTTTGGTGCCTCGAAAAGCTATCGAATCCACAGGAATCCAGTCACTGCCAAGGACTCATCCTACGTCAGGATCTAATTTCTGGTGGGGACGAGCTCCTGGCCCGCCTATACCGAGAGATAGGCCGCGCGGATCGACTCATCGCTCAGCGCTTCCTGCATGGTGCCGGTATATCGGATGCGGCCCTTTTCGATGATGATCGCGCGGTCCGCGACAAGGCCGGCGAAATTCAGGTTCTGCTCGGACAGCAGGATGGTGACGCCTTCGGCCTTCAACTCCTTGAGGGTCTCGACCATCTGCTCGACGATCACCGGCGCCAAGCCTTCCGACGGCTCGTCGAGCAGAATGGCGCGGGGATTGCCCATCAAGGTACGCGCCACGGTCAGCATCTGCTGTTCGCCGCCCGAGATCGCGTTCGCCGACTTGGCGCGCAACTCGGCAAGGTTGGGGAACAGCGCGAAAAGCCGGTCGAGGGTCCAGGCGGGCGCCCCCTCGCGCGCGGGCTGGCGCGCAACATCCAGGTTCTCGGCAACGGTGAGGCTGGTAAAGATGCGCCGCTCTTCCGGCACGTAACCGAGTCCCATCCGGCAAATCTCGAAGGATTGCATCCGGCTGATTGATTGGCCGGCAAAGAAGACCTCTCCCCGGGTCGGACGCACGATTCGCATGATGCTCTTGAGTGTCGTCGATTTGCCGGCGCCGTTCCGGCCCAAGAGCGCGGCGACCTGCCCAGCGTGAATCTCGAAGGAGACATCGGCCAAGATTTCGGCGCGCCCATAGTGGGTATGCAGATCGCGGACCTCAAGCATCGGCAAGCCTCGCGGGCGCCTTAAAAGTGCTTCCCGCCCCCAGGTAAATCTCCTGTACCAGAGCATCGGCGCGCACCGCAGACGGCGTTCCCTCTGCGATCACCCGGCCCCGGTTCAACACGATAATCCGGCTTGCATTGGCGAAAACCACATCCATGTCGTGCTCGGTAAAGAGCACGCTGATCCCGCGCTCGCTGACGATATGGGCGGTCAGCTCCATAAGCTCGATGCGCTCGCTCGGCGCCATGCCGGCCGTGGGCTCGTCCATGAGCAGCAGGTGTGGATCATGGGCCAGCGCAACAGCCAGCTCGACCCGCTTGAGATCGCCGTACGCCAGGACATTGCAACGGCGCTCGGCCTGATCCTGCATGCCGACCGCCTCGAGCAGCTCCATTGCCCGCTCGCGGTAGAGGGTCTTGGCCAGGGGCCAAAGGGACCGGCACCGCCGGTTGTACGAAATCAGCACCATCTGGACATTCTCGACCACGGTCATGGAACCGAAGGTGGCCGTAATCTGGAAGGTACGGCCGACCCCCAGGCGCCAGATCTCGCGGGGCTGCAAACCGACCAGTTCGTGCCCGTCGAACTCGATGGAGCCCTTGTCCGGGCGAAGCTGCCCGTTGATGCAGTTGAAACAGGTCGATTTGCCGGCCCCGTTGGGGCCGATCATGGCGAGCAGCTCACCGGCCGCAAGCTCGAAGCTGACGTCGGTCAGGGCCGCGACGCCCCCGAAGGCCTTGCTGAGGCCCGAGGCGGTGAAGACCGTCATGGCGGTGTGCCCGCCGCTCGGCCGCGCTGGAACAGCACACGGAGCGAGCCGACGATCCCTTTCGGCATGCCAAGGCAAATGCCGATGATGATGAGGCCGAAGATGGCCCGCCAGAATTCGAGGGCGAGTAGGCGGTCCTCCAGCACGACGAAGGCGAAAGCGCCGGCCAGCGGTCCCACCAACGTCTGAACGCCACCTATGAGCACCATCATGAGGACATCGATCGAGCGCGGGATGTCAACGGTGGTCGGCGTCACGATGCCCTTGGAGAAGCCGTAAATGGCGCCGGCGACACCGGCGAAGGCACCGGAGATGATAAAGGCCAGCCACTTGTGGGCGCGGTAGTCGATGCCGATCGACTCGATCCGCAACGGCGAGTCGCGTCCGGCGCGCAGCGTATAGCCGAAGGGTGAGTACAGCATGCGCCACAGCGTCACGACTCCAGCGGTGCAGATGACCAGCGTCAGATAGTAGAATGCCGAACGATCGCTCGCCCACTCCGACGGCCAGATGCCAACCAGGCCATTCTCGCCGCCTGTCAGCTCCGTCATCTGGAACACGACGGACCAGACGATCTGCGCGAAGGCGAGGCTGAGCATGGCCATGTAGACGCCGGAAAGTCGCACGCAGAACCATCCGAAGAGCGCCGCGCCCGCGCAGGCGAGGAGGGGGGCGAGCAGCAAAGCCAGCCCCATCCCGGTCCCGCCATAGAGCAGCAGGACGGCACCGCCATAGGCCCCGAGACCGAAATACGCCGCGTGCCCGAAGGAGACCATGCCGCCATTGCCCATGATGAAATGTAGGCTGGTGGCGAAGAGCGCGAAAACGAAGACCTCGGTGAGGAGGACGAGATAAAACTCTTGCACCAGATAAGGCGTAACGAGCAACAGCAGAAACACCCCGAGCATGGCAAGGCGCATCCTTGCGCCGGGAATGATGGATAAGGTTTCATCCTCGACGGTTTCGCCCACAGTCTGGTTTTCGGGTTTCCCGAGAATTCCCCATGGCCGGAGGACGAGCACGATCACCATCACCAGGAACATGAGCACCAGCGTGATCCGCGGAAAGATGAGAATGCCGAAGGCGCTCAGTTCGCTGATGATGACCGAGGCGAGGAAGGCGCCGACGATGCTGCCCATGCCGCCGACCACAACCACCACGAAGACCGTGGCGATGATGGCCATATCCATATTATGGCTGACGGAGGCACGCGGAATCTGCAGCGCGCCGCCAAGACCCGCCAGGACCGAGCCGAGAAAGACCACCGAGGTAAAGAGCAGGGCTTGGTTGACGCCGAGCGCCCCCAGCATCTCGCGGTCCTCGGTGGCGGCGCGAACCAAAGCGCCCCAACGGGTGCGGTTGAACAGCAGCCAGAGCCCCCCCAGGACGACGAATCCAAGGACGATCATGACGAGATCGTATTCCGGCACCAGGGAGCCGAAGATATCTATGGCGCCATCGAACCCCGGCGCGCGCGGTCCCAGCCTGTCCTCGGGTCCCCAAACCCAGAGCGCTACGTCCTTGATGAGCAAAACCACGCCAAAGGTCGCCACGAGTTGAAAGAGCTCGGGCGATTGGTAGATCCGGCGCAGCACGAGAATCTCCATGACCACGCCGATGAGGCCGACCACGAACGCCGTCAGCAGAATGCCGCCCCAGAAGCCCATCGGCCCCTGTGGAAACTCGGTCACGAAGCTGTAGGCGATAAAGGCGCCCAGCATGTAGAAGGAGCCGTGCGCGAAGTTCACGATCCGCGTCACGCCGAAAATGATCGACATGCCGGAGGCTACGAGAAACAGCGACGAAGCGCTGGCCAGACCCGTCAGGAACTGGGCGAAGTAAAAGCTCATGGTCGTATGACGATGACCGAAAACCATCGGTGGCGCGGCCCCATAAGGGACGCGCGCCGCCTAGATGGCTAGGGCTAGTTCGACCCTCTGAGTGCCTTGATTTCCTCATCCGTGGGGAAGTAATCCTCGCCCTTGGCATAGTGCCAATCGACCATTATGGGCTTGCCGTCCTTGACGGCGGTGCGGCCCACCCAAGTCCCCATGGTGGATTGATGGTCGAGTCCCCGGAAAGTTATGGGTCCGACCACCGAATCGAAGGTCAGGCCCTCCATGGCCGAGATCATGGCGTCCTGGTCTGTCGATCCCGCCTTCTCGATCATGGCCGCGATGGCTTGGATGAAGACATAGCCGACCAGGCTACCCATGCGCGGGGTCTCGTTGTACTTGGCCTGGTAGTCCTCGATGAACTTTTTGTGCTTTGGGTCTTCGATCGCATACCAGGGATAGCCGGTCACGATCCAGTTCTTCGGGGCCTCCTCGCCCATCGGATCCAAATATTCCGGTTCACCCGTAAGCAGGCCGACAACCGTCAGGTCCGGCTTCAGCAGCCCGCGCAGCTCGGCCTCACGCACGAAAGCCGTGAGGTCGCGGCTGAAGAGCGCGCTGTAAATTCCATCCGGCTTGGCCCGCAACAAGGCCTGCACGGTCGCTCCCGGATCGATCTTAAAGAGCGCCGGCCACTGCTCCTCGACGAACTCGACGTCCGGACGCTTGGCCTTCATCACTTTCTTGAAGGCGGCGACCGCATCCTGCCCGAACTTATAATTGGGCGCGACGATGGCCCAGCGCTTGGCTGGGAGCTTGGCCGCCTCTTCGGCCAGCATCGCCGACTGCAGGTAGGTCGAAGGCCGCAGGCGGAATGTATAGCGATGGCCCTGCTTCCAGGTGATGTCATCGCTCATGGGCTCGGTCGCGATGAAGAGCTTCTTGCGCTGCTTCGAATAGTTCGTGACCGCAACACCGATGTGCGAGAAGAAAGTGCCGGCGAGAAGATCCACATTCTCCTTGGTGGTCAGCTCCTCGGCGATCTTGACCGCGTTGCCGGGCTTGCCGCCGTCATCGCGGGCAATAACCTCGAGCGGACGCCCGATCACGCCGCCGGCCGCATTAATCTCCTCCACGGCCATCTGCCAACCCTTCTTGTAGGGCTGGGTGAAATCGGCGAGCGCGGTGTAGCTGTTGATCTCGCCAATTTTGATCGGTTCGGCGGCTTGGCCGACGGTCCCGAAGCCCACCATCGTCGCGGCCATCGCGGCAATGCCGAGCCAAGTCTTGGTCCTAGCTAATGTCGTTCGTGTCATGGTTTTTCTCTCCCTGTATCAGCGTGCGTCCAACCGGCGATCTCTAATTTGCGAAAGCACGAACGCGCACGCTTCTCGTTTCACCTTTACAGGGGGCGCTGGGCGCCGCCTGTGGCTTTCGCTTCGCCTAATCCTTAGGGGGCTTGCGCCACCGATTCAATTGCCTCCACGATCTTCTTGTAGCCCGTGCAGCGGCACAGATTCCCTTTCAGGGCCTCGATGATTTCCGCGCGTGTCGGGCGGGGGCTCTCCGCGAGCAAGGCCGTGGCCGTGATGATGAAGCCCGGCGTACAATAGCCGCACTGCACGGCACCATGGCGCAGAAAAGCATCTTGCAGCGGGCTGAGGCGCCCATCGCGTTCCAGCGCCTCCACCGTGGTGATCTCGGCCCCGTCGGCCTGAGCCGCCAGCAGGATGCAGGAGCTGACCGGGCGGCCATCGAGGAGCACGGTGCAGACGCCACAGATCCCCATGCCGCAGTCCCGGTTGGTCCCCGTCAGATCGAGGCGTCGGCGCAGGACGTCTATCAGCATTTCGGTTGGTCCGACCGAGAATTCATGGGTCTCGCCATTCACGTGAAGGGTGACTGGGATCGTCATGGGCTCTTGGCTCCCGCCCGCCCGTAGGCTTCGAGGACCGTGCGCTTCATGATGACGGAGGCGACGTGGCGCTTGTAGTCGGCCGAATAGAGGTCATCACCGAGCGGGTCGATTTCCGCAAACAAGACCTTGCGCATGTGGGCGAAAGTCTCCTCGTCGGGCAGGCGCTCGCGCAACGCCGCCTCGGTCCGTTCGGGCCAGACGGGGGTCTCCCCCACGCCGCCAAGGCCCAGGCCGATATCCTCGATCAGCCCGGTCGAGGGATCGCGCGACAAACGCACCGCCACGCTGACCGTCGAGCCGTAATCCATCGCGTTGCGCGCCGAGAACTTGCCGAAAGCCGCGCCGCTATTGAGTGCAGGCGGCGGGATGCGGATTTCCTGCAGCAGTTCATCGTCGCCCACGGCCGTCGTGTAGAGGTCGGTGAAGAACTCGGTAGCCGGAACATCGCGGGGACCCCTGGGTCCGCTCACGCGCAAGGTCGCACGAAGCGCGATCACGGCGGCCGGAGGATCTCCCTGCGGATCCGCGAGGCAGATGTTACCGCCGATCGTGCCCCGGTTCTTGATCCGCGAACAGGCGATCTCGGACGCCATCTCGGAAAGCATGGGGCAGCGTTCGGCAACCGGCGGCGACCGCTCGATTTCGCGATGCAAGGTCATCGCGCCGATCCTAAGGCCGCCGTCATCGGTCGCCTCGATACCCCGCAACGCCTCTAAACGTGAAATATCTATCAACCAGGTCGGCTCCACCAGTTTCTCGTTCATGAGGATACCGAGCGCCACCCCGCCGGCAATGACATGCGCCTCCCCTTCAGCCGCGATCAGCGATGCCACCGCATCTTCAAGGGTCTCGGGACGCGTGTATCGGCACTCGGCCATGATCCTTCCTATACCGCGGTTGCCATCGTCGTGGGGGAGCGCCGGTCTTGGCGCGCGGCGATCTGGCGGTAAAGGTATTCCGCATCCATGGGAAGCCTGTCGGGGCGAACTCCCACCGCGTCCATGACCGCGGCGCCAATCGCCGCCGGGATCGGAATCAGGCTGACCTCCGCGACACCCTTGGCGCCATAAGGACCGGTACGATCCTTGTTGTCGACAAAGGTATTCTGAATCTCGAACGGAACATCCTTTACACCGGGCAGGAGGTAGTCGCGGTAGTGCGGATTGGCGATGATCCCGTCCCTGCGCATGCAGCGTTCCCACAGCGCTTGGCCGATTCCCATGACCACGCCGCCGTCGATTTGGCCCTCGGTGCCGGTGGGATTGATCAGGGTGCCCGCGTCATGTGCGGTCCAGCAGCGTACGACCTCGACCCGGCCCAACTCCTCGTCCACCTCCACCTCCACCATGTCAGTGCCGAAGGTGTAGGTCGCATAAGGATTGCCGGAAAAAGTCAGGATGTTCATGGCGATATCCGGATCGAACTTGCCATAGCCGCAGATATCCTCGATCTCGTCGGCAATCAGGGCGCAGGCCTGCTCGAAGCTCAAGCCGTCGTTGCCGACGATCACCCGGTCGTCCGCTAGCTGGACGCGCTCCGGCGGTACGTCGCGTTTGCGCGCCACGGCCGCCTCGATCTGCCGCTTGAAGTCCTGACCGCAGATATAGGCGGCGTTGCCGGAGAAATAGGTGGTGCGGGAGGCCGATGTCGGACCGGAATCGTCTGTCTTCGTGGAATCGCCGCTGATCACGCGGACCCGGTGCAGGCTGATTCCCGCGGACTGCGCGGCAATCATGGCGAGCGACATGTCCGATCCCGTGCCGATGTCCGGCGTGCCGCAATAGGCCACGACGGAGCCGTCCGCCGCGACGCGCATGCGCGCCGTCGAGGGATTGCGCACTCCGCTGTAGCCGATGCCGTAACCGAGGGAGGCGAGGCCCACGCCGCGCTTGCGGCCGTTCCTCGTGGGATTGGCCGCGATCTCTCGTTTGCGCTCCCGATAGATCGGCTCGATCGCATCCAGAGTCTTCAGGAACCCCACGTCCCAAAGCTTCTGGCCGATGATCGTCCGGTCGTCGTCGACCATGGCATTGATGCGCCGGAATTCGATCGGGCTCATGCCCAGGCGGTCCGCCATCTCGTTCATTTGGGATTCCAGGGCGAAGGCCATCTTGACGATGCCGAAGCTGCGCATCGCCCCGGCGGGCGGGTAGTTGGTGAAGGTCACCAGGTAGTGGGAACGAACATTGGGAATGCGATAGGGCATGCCGCTGTGGATGACGCAACGCCCGCCCACGATCATGCTGTAGGAGCGATAGGCCCCGCCATCGGCGAGCACATCCACGTCGAGGGCCGTCAGCCGCCCGTCCCTCGTAGCGCCCATCTTTTGGCGAATCTTCATGGCGTGGCGCTTGGTCGTCGCCGTGAAGACCTCCTCGCGGCTGAAGATCGCGGAAACCGGATGCCCCGTTTTGAGCGTCAACAGGGCAATGACACACTCGACGGAGTTGTCCATCTTGCCGCCGAAGGCCCCGCCCACAACGGTCTGCGCCACCCGGACTTTCTCCATCGGCAGACCCGTCACCCGGGCCACCTGCTTGTGGTGGTAGTGCGGATATTGCGTGCAAACCAGGATCGTAAGCACCCCCTCGGGATCGACGAAGGACAATCCCGAAGGTGGCTCGAGGAAGCAGTGATCCATCGACTCGATGGTGTACTCGTTCTCGATCACGACATCCGCTTCCACCAGCCCGGCCTGCGCATCGCCTAGTTCGTGCAAAAGGTCGCCGATCACGTTGCCCTCCGCGTCGACCTGCTCGGCACCGGGCGCTAGCGCCTGTTCCGGCGAGAGGATCATGGGCAGCGGCTCATATGTCACATCCACCAGGTAACAGGCCGCTTCGGCCGCCTCGGGAGTCTCGGCGGCGATCGCGACGATCGGCTCACCCGCAAAGCGGACCTTCTCGACCGCAAGCACGGGGGTGTCCTGTGTCAACGTCCCCGTCATGCGCCGCTCCGGCGGGATGTCGGCCCCGGTGAGGATGGCCACCACCCCCGGCGCCGTCTCGGCTTTGCTGGTGTCGACGGCGAGGATCCGCGCGTGGGCATGCTCGCTGCGCACGAAGCGGCAGTGCAACATCCCCTCCATCTTGATGTTGGCCGCGTAACGGGCCCGGCCGCGCACCTTGTAGAGAACGTCGTTGCGCGGCAGGCGCAGGCCTACCGTGCCGGTTTCGCCCTCCACGGCGCCTTCCGGACCGGCGCGCTCGGCGTCATGCATCTCGCGCAGGATGCGATGATATTCACGCTGCCAGTGCGCCTGCGCCGCCAGGTCTTCCAGCGCGATTTTTTCGCCCGGTGGCTCTGTCCAGTTTTCCGGCATCGCTTGCTCGCCCCTTATCTCCCCTAGGTGCCGCCCGGCGAACCGGCATCCCCATGATCGAACGAAACCTGGTATCTGAATTTACAGTGATCGATCCGGTAGGAAATGACCCCGGCCTCGCCCGGCGTCCCGTCCGCCAGATGCCAGCAGTAGGTGTTTGCCAGCACAAGAATCCGCGGCGCGATCCCCAAGGCCGCGGAGACCTCGCGCGGCGCGGTGACGATCTCGCTTTCCCAATCCACCACGGCGATGCGTTGGCCGACCAGGGCTTCCAGCACCTCCGAGGCGTCCCGCCCTTCAATCTGCTCCGGCACCAGCTTCCGGGCGATCGCCGGCGGATAATAGCGGCGCTCATGGCTCACCACGCGATCGCTGACCAACCGCAGCAGCGATAGGCAACCGGCCGTCTCGTCATCCGCCAACTCCAGGTGCCGGGAGATGAAATCGGGCATTCGTGCCACGGGATCGTAGGACAGGATATTGGTCGAAAAGGCGATGCCCTGGCTCGCCATGTCCTGCTCGAAGCTCTGAAGGGGCGAGAAGTGCCGCGTAATCTTGGCCGGGCTCACCGTCGTGCCGCGGCCGCGCAGCCGGGTCACCCTGCCGTTGCGTTCCAGCAGGTCCAGCGCGCCGCGCACGGTTATGCGGCTGACACCGAAACGCTTGGCAAGCTGATGCTCCGTCGGCAGCAACGAGTTCGGCGCCAGCGTGCTGATCTCGTCTTCCAGCGAGACGGCAACATCCAGATATCGTGGTGATCGCTCTCCCATTGGGGAAAATGGTCCTTTAGTCTGGGCCAATAAGTCAAGAAAAATTTGTTATAACTTTTGATGGGCGTTGTTGCGGAAGCGGGTTTGCCACGAATCTCGAACCGCTCGCGCGCCCAGGCCCCGCTTGGCGCCGTTTCTAAAGGCCCAGGCCCCGCTTGGCCCCGTTTCTAAAGGGCCAGGCCCCGCTTGGCCCCGTGCATCCGGGTTTGTATGGAGTACATTCATGGTATCGTCCGCTTTACTTAGCATGCGATGTGGGGAGAGATTTGGGGTGGCCGGGCCCCGGTCGAGAAGAGGGACGGCCTGGGATGGGGAGCACTTTGCGGCCAACCGAATTGGGTGATGCGCTGGCAGCGCTGACCGCCAAGCCCTACAGCGTGCTGGCTGGCGGCACGGATTTCTATCCCGCATGGGTCGGCCGGGTGATCGAGGAAGACGTCCTCGACATCACCGCACTGGACACACTACGCGGTATTCGCGAAGAGGACGGCCGTTTCAGGATCGGTGCGCTGGTGACCTGGAGCGATCTTCTCGCGGCCCCTCTTCCGCCGTTTTTCGACGGCCTCAAGCTCGCCGCCCGAGAGGTGGGCGGCGTGCAGATTCAGAACATGGGAACGATTTGCGGCAACATCTGCAATGCCTCGCCCGCAGCCGACGCCGTTCCCAACCTGCTCACCTTGGATGCCCTGATCGAGTTGCGATCGCTCGAGGGCGTGCGGCAACTACCCGTCTCTGATTTTGTCCAGGGCAATCGTGCGACGGCCCGCCGGCCGGATGAACTGGTGACAGCCATCCTCGTGCCGGAACACGGGACCCGTGCCCGTTCCACCTTCCTGAAACTGGGAGCACGCAGATACCTGGTGATCTCCATCGCGATGGTCGCGGCCCTGATCGAGACGGACTCGGCCGGGACCATAACCCTTGCGCGCCTCTCCATCGGCGCTTGTTCGGCCCGTGCCGCGCGCCTCGGAAAGCTGGAGCAGGACCTCACCGGCAGGCCGCTATCGGCGGATCTGGTGCAGGTCGTGAGCGATCGGCATCTTGCCGATCTCAGCCCGATCGACGATATCCGCGGCACCGCCGTCTACCGGCGGGACGCGGCCGCCAGTCTGTTGCGGCGCGCCCTCGGACGGCTGGCGGAGGCCGCATGACCGCGCATGAGCACATTACCTTCACGGTCAATGGTGAAACGCGGCGTCTTGCCGTCGATCCCTTGGCGCGTCTGGCGCATGCCCTGCGCTTGGAACTCGGCCTTACGGGGACCAAGATCGGCTGTGACGCAGGGGATTGCGGGGCCTGCACGGTTTTGCTCGATGGGCGCCAGATCTGTGCCTGCCTCCTTTCCATGGGGCAGGTCGAGGGGCGCAGCGTGACGACGGTCGAAGGTCTGGCCCCGGCTGGGTCGCTCAACCGTCTGCAGCAGGCCTTCCTGGATCACGGGGCGGCCCAGTGCGGGATCTGCACGCCGGGCATGCTGATGGCGGCGAGTGACCTTTTGTCGCGAAATCCGAACCCGAGCGAGTCGGACGTCAAGGACGCCTTGGGCGGGGTGCTGTGCCGCTGTACCGGCTATCAGAAGATCGTCGAGGCGGTCCTCTCGCTGGGCGGGAACGCGGTCGCCGAGCCGGCGCCGGCGACCGGGGCAGCTGTCGGAGCGCGCCTGCCCAAGGTCGACGGGGAGGAGAAGATCGCGGGACGCGAGCCCTTCGGAGCCGACCGGGCTCCGCAGGATGCCTTGTGGCTGCGGACCGTTCGCGCGCCCTTTGCCCGGGCGGACTTTACCCTGGGCGAGCTTTCGCCGCTGTTCGATCGGCATCCGGGGCTGGTCCGGGTCCTCACCGCGGCCGATGTGCCGGGCAACAACGGCTTCGGCATCTATCCGCACATCAAGGACCAGCCGGTGCTGGCCGACGGCCAGGTCCGCTATCGCGGCGAGGCGGTCCTGGCCTTGGTGGGCACACGCTACGCGGTCTATGGCATAGAGGACGAGGAGATCCCGATTGCCTGGGCGCCAAAGGAGCCGCTCGTCGGCGTTGCGGCCGCCTTGGCCGAGGACGCCCCCGCCATCCAGGCCAAGCACCCCGACAACATCCTGGCTCGAGGATTGGTTCGCAAGAACGACGTCGCAGAGGGGTTCGAGAAAGCCGACGCCGTCGCCGAAGGCGCTTGGCGGACTACCTTCGTCGAGCACGCCTATATTGAACCGGAGGCCGGCTATGCGCGGCGCATCGGCGACGAGCTCGAGGTCTGGGCCAGCACGCAAAGTCCTTACATGGATCGGGACGAGATCGCGCAGGTCCTGGGCCTGCCGCCGGAAAAGGTGCGCATCATTCCGTCGGCCTGCGGCGGCGGTTTCGGTGGCAAGCTGGATCTTTCCGTCCAACCGTTGATCGCGTTGGCGGCTTGGCTGCTGGAGCGCCCGGTGCGCTGCGAATACACGCGGCCGGAGTCCATGCAGGCCTCGACCAAGCGGCATCCCGCTCGAATCCGGGCCCGCGCCGCCTGCACCGGGGACGGTCGGCTGACGGCGCTGGAATTCCACGGCGATTTCGACACTGGGGCCTACGCATCCTGGGGACCGACGGTGGCGGACCGCGTGCCCATCCATTGCAGCGGGCCCTATCTCGTGCCGCGCCTCAAAGCGACCTCGGCGGCCGTCCTTTCCAACGCACCCCCTTCCGGAGCCTTTCGCGGATTCGGTGTACCGCAAGCGGCACTCGCTCACGAGGGGCTGATGGACATGCTGGCCGAAAAGATCGCTATGGATCCCTTGGAATTCCGCTCTGTGAACGCTCTGCGGGCGGGTTCCGTCACGTCCACGGGCCAGATCTTGGAAGCGAGCGCGGGACTGCCCCGCTGCCTGGAGGCCGTGCATCCCTATTGGCGGAACTACCGGGCGCAAGCCCAGGCCCACAACGCCACCGCAGGGGTCCTGCGCCGCGGGGTCGGGATCGGCTGCATGTGGTACGGCTGCGGCAACACCTCGATCTCCAATCCCTCCACCATGGAGGTCGGGATCGACCGCAGCGGCAAGATCACCCTTTACAATGGCGCGGTGGACATCGGTCAAGGCGCCAACACCGTCATGGTGCAAATCTGTGCCGACGCGCTGGGCGTGCCGGTCTCACAGGTTTCCTACGTCATGGGCGACACGGCGCTGACGGCCGATGCGGGCAAGTCCTCGGCCTCGCGGCAGACTTTCGTTTCCGGCAAGGCGACGGAACTGGCCGGGCGGGACCTCCGGCGGCAGATCCTGCGACTGACCAACGCCAGTGAAGACGCGTCGATCGAAGTCGACGGTGCCCGGATTCGGGTCCGGGACGGGACCGCGTGCCACGATGTCGATCTCGGCCAACTGCCCGCAATGGCCAATGGGGATATCTTGCGCGGGCAGGGCCACTTCGATCCGCCGACCACGAAGCTGGACGAAAACGGGCAGGGCAAGCCCTATGCGACCTACGGCTTCGCGGCCCAGATCGCCGAGGTCGAGGTGGACCTGGAGTTGGGTCTGGTCAGGGTCCTGCGGATGGTTGCGGCCCATGACGTAGGCCGCGCGGTTAACCCGACCCAGGTGGAAGGGCAGATCCACGGCGGCATCGCACAGGGCCTGGGCTTGGCCTTGATGGAGGAATATGTCCCCGGCCGCACGGAGAATCTGCACGACTATCTCATCCCCACTTTCGGCGACATGCCGGAAATCACCTGTTTGATCATCGAGGACCCGGAACCCGCGGGGCCCTATGGTGCCAAGGGAATCGGCGAGCCCGCCTTGATCGCCACGGCGCCGGCCATCTTCGGCGGGATCCATCACGCGACGGGCGTGCGCCTCTTCGAGGCCCCGGCGACGCCGGGCCGGGTCCGCGCGGCGCTCCTGGCCCACGCGCAAGGAAAGGCTTGATTCGTCATGGCACCCGATCAGAACCGCAAGGGAAGCCGCGCCAAGGGTCGGGATGACGGCATCATCGTCTGTGATGCCTGTCCGGTGCTCTGCCGCATCCGGCCGGGCAAGACCGGCGCGTGCGACCGCTACGGCAACATGGACGGCGTGTTGACCCGCACGGACCCCATGGTCCTGGCCACGCGGGCCCTGGAAAGCAAGCAGAACATGGTGCCGTTCCTGACCGGGGGTGAATGGAACGGCGACATCGTCCAGGGATCGGACGTCTTCGTGACCGGCGTCGGCGCCGGCACGACCTATCCGGATTACAAGCCCGCTCCCTTCATCGTCTCCAGCGACGTCGAGGGGGTCGACATGATCACCGTCGTCTCTGAAGGCATCTTCAGCTACTGCGGCCTCAAGGTGAAGATTGACACCGACCGCTATATCGGCCCCGAGCAGGCGGCCGTGCGCAGCCGGGGCGAGCAGGTGGGTCACGTGACGACGGCGGAGTACGGCTCGCAAATGCTGGCTCTGGGCGGCGTCCGGCACTTGACCGGCGGCAGCAAGAAGGAAGGCAATGTCACCTGCCAGACGATGCTCGCTCTTTGCAACAAGGGGGAGGTCGA
This sequence comes from Kiloniellales bacterium, assembly GCA_036444495.1. Taxonomy (GTDB): domain Bacteria; phylum Pseudomonadota; class Alphaproteobacteria; order Kiloniellales; family J153; genus JAZGBC01. Next base: position 6,637 of record JAZGBC010000102.1, on the reverse strand, counting down.
GTTGTCCGTCGAGGGCGGAGCCGATCTGGTGATCCAGGCCGGCTCCCCACCGGTGGTGAACGGCGTCCGGGAAGAGCGCATGCGTGTCGGCTGCGGCTCCGCGACCATCGGCATGTTTGCCAAACAGTGGCATGGCCATGCGGACGAGGTGATCGTCGTCGACGATCACATTACGGGCGTGCTGACCGAGCACCAGGCCGGGCGCTTTCTCGGCATGAAGCCGGCCGGGATCCGTGTGCGCGGGCGCCGCTCCACGCCCGGGCGCTACTTTCACGTGGCCGAGCCGGGGGCCGGCTGGGGCGGGACCAGCGTCAAGGATCCCCTGGAGATCATCGAAAAGATCGACCCCGACGTGGCCTGGCCGGGGCTGCGCCTCTTGATGGTCGGCACCACCGGCGAACACGCGGCCTGGTACGAACTGGACGAGGATCTGGCGCCACGGCAGGGCGAGATGCCGGCCCCGATCAAGAAGGTTGTCGAGCGCATAGGCGACAACTGCGAGCCGGCGCTTGCTTCCGTCCTGTTCATGGCCGGGGCCGGGGGGAGTCTCAGGGCCGGGGCCACGCAAGACCCGGTGCGGCTCACCCGTTCGGTGCGCAACGCCCTGACCCGGGTGACGGCGGGTGGCGCGCCGGTTTACGTCTGGCCGGGCGGCGGCATCACCATCATGGTGGACGTGCTCCGCATGCCGGATCGTTCCTTCGGGCATGTGCCCACCCCGGCCATCGTCGGGCCGATCGAGTTCACCATGCGGGCCGATGCCTACGCCGAGTTGGGTGGCCATGTGGATCATATCCGTCCCGTGGAAGAGATCTTGGGCACACCGCGCCCCAAGGTGGCGGAATGGAATCCCGAGAACCCCTGGCCGCTTTCACCCATGAGGAGAGGCGGGCGATGACGGGACCGGGCATGACGGCGCGGCGTTTGCCGGACAGCCGGCGCCTCCATTTGAACCATGGACCCATCGACTTGGTCGTCGCGGCCTGGGGTCCGAGGGACGAAGTGGAAGCGGCCTACGCGCAGGCGGGCCGTGCATTCGAGACGGTCCTGCCGGAGCTGGTCGGTGAGCTCGCGGCTTTGCGCCGGCCGATGCGGAAGAGAGGCCCCCGCCTTCGCGGCCCGGTCGCGCGGCGCATGGCGGCGGCCTGCCGGCCGTATCTGCCGGCCTTCGTGACACCCATGGCGGCCGTGGCGGGCGCGGTGGCGGATCACGTGCTGGCGGCGCTGAGCGCTGGGCGGCGGCTTACGCGCGCCTACGTCAACAACGGCGGCGACATCGCGTTCGATCTGAGGCCCGGGCAGGCCCTGGACTGCGGAATCGTGGCCGACGTGACGCGCCCCGCCGTCGAAGGGCGGGTTTGCCTGACTCACGAGATGCCGGTGCGCGGCATCGCCAGCTCGGGCCGGGCGGGCAAGGGGCAAGGCGGGCGCAGTTTCTCACTCGGGATCGCCGATTCGGTCACCGTCTTGGCGGGAACCTCGGCCCAGGCCGATGTGGCGGCTACCTTGATCGCCAACGCCGTCGACTTGCCCTGCCATCCGGCCATCGAGCGCGCACCTGCCGAGGCGCTCGATCCCGACAGCGACCTGGGCCAGCGCCTGGTGACGGTCGGGCTGGGCGAGCTAAGCGACGATGAGATCACGGAAGCGCTGCGTCGCGGCCGGCAACAGGCGGAGAAGATCCGGCGCGCCGGTCTGATCGCGGCGGCCTTTCTCACCTTACGGAGCCGCTGCGCCGTCGTCGGCGGCGCCGAGGCTCTGCTGGAAACGCATGGAGGGACAAGGGAGCCATGACCGTTCGGGTTCGAAAGATCCAGGTGGGTGTCGAGGAAACCCTTCACGAGGGCGGCCCCGTGGCGCAGACTCCCTTGCGGATGGGCTACGCGGCGGCGGTCGTGGAGAATCCCTTTGCCGGGAGGTACGAGCCCAATATCCTGCCGTTCATGGATGACCTGAAGCCTCTGGGTCTCGCATTGGCCGGGCGCCTGCTTTCGGCCCTGGGCGGGGCCGCGGACGAGATCGAGGGCTATGGCAAGGGCGCGATCGTCGGCGTTGACGGGGAGCTGGAGCACGGCGCCCTGTGGCACGCGCCCGGCGGTTACGCCATGCGCGAGCTCTTGGGCGAGGCCAAGGCGATCGTACCCTCGAGCAAGAAAGTGGCGGACGTGGGAGCGCGCCTCGACATTCCCATTACGCACAGGACTGCCAGCTACGTCCGCGGCCATTTCAACGCCATGGAGGTCGGGCTGGCCGACGCGCCTTGGGCGAACGAGTTGATCGTCATCCTGGTCATGACGACCGGTGCGCGGGTCCACGCCCGTGCCGGTGGTCTGCAGGCATCTGAAATCGAAGGATTGGATGGGTTGCGATGAAGGCGAAAGTAAGGAAATTCCTGGTGGTGGTCGAGGAGACCCATCACGAGATGGGTCGCGAGATCGCTCCGCCGACCCGCAAGGCCGCGGCGCTTGCGGTAATCGAGAACCCCCATGCCGGGGAATACGTGGAGGACCTCGAAGGCCTGATGGAGATCGGCGCGGAGATGGGCGATATCCTGGGCCAAAAGGCGGTTTCGGCCTTGGGCGTGGCGCCGGCCGAGATCGAAAGCTACGGCAAGGCTGCGGTCGTGGGCGAAGCCGGCGAGTTGGAGCACGCGGCCGCGATTCTCCATCCGCGCCTGGGCAAGCCCCTGCGTCAGGCGGTGGAGAAGGGCGCCGCTTTGGTGCCCTCGTCCAAGAAGATGGGCGGGGCCGGAACGCCCATCGACGTGCCTTTAGGCCACAAGGATGGGGCCTATGTCCGCAGTCATTTCGACGGCATGGAAGTCCGGGTGCCGGATGCGCCACGGCCGCGCGAGATCGTCGTGGCGGTGGCCGTCACCGACAGCGGCCGGCCCCTGCCGCGCGTGGGCGGCCTCACCGCGGACCAGGTCGAGGGCAAGGACGGTCTGCGCTAGATAGGGGTCTCGGGCACCAAGGGAAAAGCGAAAGGGAGGCGACAATGGCTCAGGCATCCGAAACACCGGCCCGCTCCGGGAAATTGGTCGTCCGCAACATTGGCCTAATGCTGTCGGGCGACTTGGCGAAGCCTATCCTCGACGCCGACACGGTGGTCGCGGTGGATGGCCGCATCGCGGAGGTCGGGCGGGAGTCCGAGATCGACACCGGAAAGGCCGATGTCGTCGTCGACGCCAAGGGCATGGCCCTAACCCCCGGCCTGATCGACAGTCACGTCCATCCCGTCTTCGGGGACTGGACACCGCGTCAAACGCAGCTCAATTGGATCGATTCCTTCCTCAACGGCGGGGTCACGACCATGATCTCGGCGGGGGAGGTCCATCTGCCCGGGCGGCCCAAGGATATCGTCGGCCTGAAGGCCTTGGCCATCACGGCACAGCGCGCCTTTTCCAACATGCGTTTCGGCGGCGTGAAGGTGCATGCCGGGGCGCCAATCCTCGAGAAAGGCATGGTTGAGGAGGACTTCAAGGATCTGGCGGATGCCGGAGTCAAGCTACTGGGCGAGGTCGGCCTGGGCGGCGTCAAGCAGGGCGAGGAGGCCAAAAAGATGGTCGCCTGGGCCCGCAAGTATGGCATCCAAAGCACGATCCATACCGGCGGTCCCTCGATTCCCGGTTCGGGGCTGATTGATGCCGACGTGGTGCTGGAGGCCGACGCCGATGTCATCGGCCACATAAACGGCGGCCATACGGCGCTGCCGCTGGCGCAGATCAGCTGTCTCTGCGAGCAGTGCACGCGCGCGGTCGAGATCGTCCACAACGGCAACGAGCGGGCTGCGCTCCACGCCATGCGCACGACGATGGAGTTGGGCCAGCCCGAGCGTATCATTCTGGGCACCGATTCCCCGGCGGGCTCGGGCGTGCAGCCCTTGGGAATCCTGCGTGTGATCTCGATGTTGAGCAGCCTGGGCGAGGTGCCGCCGGAAACGGCAATCTGCTTCGCCACGGGCAACACGGCACGGATGCGAGACCTGGACTGCGGCCTCATCGAAGTGGGGCGCGCGGCCGATTTCGTCATCATGGACAGGGCCCAGCACACGGCGGGCAAGGACCTTCTGGAGAGTATCGGCATGGGTGACCTGCCCGGCATCGGCATGGTGATCATCGACGGACAGATCCGTTGCCAGCGCTCGCGCAACACCCCGCCCGCCGACCGACTGCCTGAGATGGTCGAAGGTTGACCCGACGGCCCATGTTGCCGCCCGTCAGTGTCAGGTCACCGTGAAGACAAAGACCCGGGCCGGCAGGGGTTCCTCCAGAGGCGTCGAGTTGTAGCGCTCGCTGGCGTCAACGAAGCGCCACAACCCCTTGCCCTCCAGTTCTTCCCGCTTCTTCTGAAAGGGGCCGTCGAGGTAGGCGGGGCCCACCGAGAAGATTATGTGGCCGCCGGCGCGGGTCACCCGGACCAGTTCCTCGAGGCCGGACAGCGGCGCGTGTCCCTGGGTGAACACACCGGCGCTGACCACGGCGGCGAAGCGATCATCGGGATAATCGAGTGTATCGCCAAGGTACATGTGCCGAAGCTCGACATAAGCATTCTTGCTGGCTGCGGCGTCCAGCATGCGCTTCGAGCCATCGAAACCAACCACCTCGGGGTACCCGAGGGCAATGAGGATCTCGGCCATGATCCCGGTACCGGCGCCGGCATCCAGGATCGGTCCGGTCCCGGCTGTCACGTGGCGCGTCAACAAGGCCGCGACCATGGCCGGGTGAAGATAGCCTACGTTCTTCATGTGGGTCTCATAGTCCCCGGCCCAGGCGTCATAGCACCCGGAGACCTCCTGGCGGCTCTTGGCGGTGTAGGCCTTGCGCAAGTACCGCGTGTTCTCCCGATCGTCCGACGGGGTCATGGCGTCAGTTACCGCCCAAGGGCGGTCTGTTGGTTCCCAGCAGCCCATCGACCTTCGAGACGGCGTCAAGCGCGTCGAAGCCGACGGCATCCGCGCCGATTTCGTCGGCGAACCCCTGGGTAATCGGGCAGCCGCCGACGACGACCTTGATCCGCGGGCGCATCCCGGCCCGGTCCATTTTCTCGATGACCTCGCCCATTTGCAGAAGCGGCAGGGTCAATAGCGACGACATGCCCAGGACGTCGGCGCCGTATTCAATGACGGCCTCGATGAACCTGTCGTTGTCCACGTCGACGCCCAGGTCGATGACGTCGTATCCGTTCGCCTGAAGCATGGCCCCCACCAAGGACTTGCCGATGTCGTGAAGGTCGCCCTTGACCGTGCCGATCACTATCTTTCCCGAGGATATCCGCGTCGTGCCGTTGGCCTTGATGACCTCGTCGAGAATTGCGACCCCCGCCTTCATGGTCTTCGCCGCCATGGCCAGCTCCGGCAGGAAAATGGCCCCGCTGCCGAAATCGTCGCCGACCTTCCGGATTCCGGGCACCAGGCCTTTTTCGACACCCTCCAAGGGATCGAGATTGTTCTTCAGACCCTCTCTGATCAGGCGAATGCATTCCTCGTCATCGCCGTCGATGATCGTATCGGCAAGCCGGCGGAAGTACGCATCGTCGATAGCCATGCTCATGTCGCTGTCCTCCCGGACGCTTCCGTGGCTCCCTCAGTGGACATCGCGCCGCACGACGAAATCGAGATAGTCGTCGATCTCGGTGCGAATCTCGGGCGCGACCGGCGATTCGGCGGTTTCCAGTATCTCCGCCACCTTCAGCTTCGCCTTTTCCTGCAACTCGACGTGCCCGCGTTCCCAGGACTCGAAGAAATCGCGGTTGCTCAATTCGGAAAGGAAGAACTCCTCGCGGTACCAGTTCCGGGTATGCCGCTCCGTCATGTAGCTACCCGGAAGCGGGCCCACCTTGATGATTTCGTCGACCGCCAGCCGCGCGTCGTCCACGACGATGCCCTTCAGGTAGTGGCCGATAAAGCCGGCGACTTCGTTCTCGATCACCATCTCCGGCCAGGACACGAAGTTGAAGCCGGCCGTGCCGCCGATATCCCAGATGTAGCTGATGCCGCTGAGGGCATAGGTGTACATCTTCAAGGCCTTCTCGTAGGCGGTCTGCTGGTCCATCTCACAGGAATCGCTCATGCCGAACCCGGCGCAAGGAACGCCGTAATGCCTTGCCATGGCCGCGATGCCGGCACCGACGATGCCGTATTCCGGATTGCCGCAGGACCACAGGCCGGTGCGCATGTCCATCGACGGGTTGAAGGAGCAGAAGGACAGGGGATGGCCCGGTTTGTAACTCTGGGCCTGGACGACGAGGGCGAGCGTCTCGGCGATCGCCTGCACGAGCATCCCGGCGAGGGTCGCCGGCCCGGTGGCGCCGCCCATGAGCGCGCTTTCGATGGACAAGGGAATGCCGGCATCGCAGAAGCCGATCAGCCAGCTCGTGTAGTTGACGTCGATCACCCGCGGAGGATTGACGACGACGTGGCCCAGCAGGTGCGGTTTGCGCCGCAGCGCTTCCTCGCCGCCCGCGGCGATCTGCCAGATCTTCACCAGGTCCGGAATCTCGTGCTCGGCGCCGGTGTTGTAGACCCAGGTCGCCGTCTTGTTGGAATTCTTCATCCACTCGGCGACCAGGATCTGGGCATTGCAGATCTTCGGCTGGTCGTAGAGCCACATCACCGGCTTGTAGAGCCCGTGAACGTT
>JAZGBC010000101.1:0-4882 GCA_036444495.1 Kiloniellales bacterium | reverse complement strand
GTTGCGGCCCGGCCCACGAGCGCGAGCAAGCCCTTGAGCTCGCCGTAACCCATGACGAGGCCGAGGCGCTTGATGGGCACGCCAAAGGTGCTCGATTGGCCGCAGATGCGCATGTCGCAGAACGCCGCGATCTCGAGGCCGCCGCCGACGCAAATACCCTCGATGAGCGCGATCGTCGGGTGGCGGCAGGCCGCGATCGTGCCGATCGTCCGCTCGACCAGCGCATTGTAATCGCGCGCAAGATCGCGGCTCGCGCGGGTCGTCTCGAATTCCTTGATATCGGCGCCCGGCGCGAAGGCCTTGCCGCCCGCGCCGCGCAGCACGACGCAGCGCAAGGCCTCGTCGGCCGAGAGCTCGCGCATGACCTCGCCCAGGCGCTGCCACATGGGCTTGTTGATGGCGTTGAGCTTTTCCGGGCGGTTGAGGACGACGGTTGCGATGGCCCCGTCGCGCCGTACCAGGATGATTTCCGACATGGCGCCTCCCCATGGCTTCCCAACAACGTAATCGTGAGTCGGGCGCTTCTTGGCCCTCGTCCCGGCCTCAGCCGGCCGAGGACGCACTGCCCAAGGCTTGGACCCTACTCCCAGCCCCGGCCAAGTAATCCATAGCCGCCTGCACACCGCCTTTATCAAACGGCACGCCCGCGGCCTCCAGTCCCATCTCCACGCCGGCCAGGGTCCCAGCCAGCATCAGCTCGTTGAAGTCGCCGAGGTGACCGATGCGGAACACCTTGCCCTGCACCTTGCCCAGGCCGTTGCCGAGCGACATGTTGAAGCGCTCCAGCACCACCTTGCGGAAGGCGTCCGCGTCGTGGCCCGGCGGCATGAGCACCGCGGTGAGCGAGCCGCTGTACTCACGCGGATCGACGCAGAGAATCTCCAGGCCCCAGGCCCCGACCGCGCGGCGCGTCGCCTCGGCCAGGCGCTCGTGGCGCGCGAAGACCGCCTCCAGGCCCTCCTCGCGCAGCATCTCGATCGCCTCGCGTAAACCGTAGAACAGGTTGGTCGCCGGCGTATAGGGGAAAAAGCCCGTCTCGTTGGTCTTGAGCATGTCCGCCCAGTCCCAGTAGGAGCGCGGCAGGCGGGCGGTCTCCGAGGCCTTGAGCGCCTTCTCGCTGACCGCGTTGAAGCTCAGGCCCGGGGGCAGCATGAGCCCCTTCTGCGAGCCGGCCACCGTCACGTCCACGCCCCATTCCTCGTGGCGGTAGTCGATCGAGGCGAGCGAGGAGATGGTGTCCACGAAAAGAAGCGCCGGATGGCCGGCCCGGTCGATCGCCGCGCGCACCTCGGCCAGCCGCGAGGTGACCCCTGTGGAGGTCTCGTTATGCACCACGCAGACGGCCTTGATGGCACGGCCCTTGTCCTCGGCCAGCCTGGCCTCGACCGCCGCCGGGTCCACGCCGCGGCGCCAGTCGCCGGGCACGAAATCCACTTCCAGGCCCAGGCGCTCGGACAGGCGCCGCCAGAGGGTGGCGAAGTGGCCGGTCTCGAACATGAGCACGCGGTCGCCGGGGGAGAGGCTGTTGACCATGGCCGCCTCCCAGGCCCCGGTGCCCGAGGCCGGGAAGATCAGGACCGGGCCCCGGGTGCGGAAGATCTCCTTGAGGCCGCTCAGGACCTCGCGGCCGAGGACGCCGAATTCCGGGCCCCGGTGGTCGATGGTCGGACGCTCGATGGCGCGTAGGATACGGTCCGGCACGTTGGTCGGACCCGGAATCTGCAGGAAATGGCGTCCGCTCTGCATGGAACTCGATCTATGCCTCGCCTGCCCAGACCTGTCTTATGGCGCGTCGTCCCGCGCCTTGCCTGGCCGTAGGTCCCGTTATCGGACCCCTTTGCGGCGCAGGAGTCGAGCCCGGCCGCGGACCCCCCGCGCCGTCTTGGAAGCTTTTGCATTATGCATACATTTTCGCTGCGATCAACTGGCCAGCTTGAACGGGCGTAATACGTGTATATCAATATTAAACAGTTAGTTATATTGTTTTTCTAATGTTAATACAGGATTCAGATGATCTTGCTTTTTGCATTCAAACTGTTAGGTTGCGCCTCGGAAGATCAACAACTTGGCACGAAGCGCCGTGGCGCAGCCGCCTGAAACGAGCCTGGATACGAGACTGGCCGGCCGGAACCCGGTTAGCGCCCCCATACTCCAGGAGGCCCTCGCCTAACGGCCTGAAAAGGAGATCGCCCATGACCGAGGGGACCCAGATGCGATCGAACGAGACCGAGGTGGCACGGGGCGAGCCCATCGCGCGCGCCTCGCTGCACGACGAGCTGGTGGAGCGCCTGAGGGACATGATCGTCGAAGGCGAGCTGGCGCCCGGCGACCGGGTGCCCGAGCGCAGCCTGTGCGAGCGCTTCGGCGTCTCGCGCACGCCCCTGCGCGAGGCCCTCAAGGTGTTGGCGTCCGAGGGGCTGCTGGAGCTGCTGCCCAACCGGGGCGCGGCCGTGGCCCGGCTGACCGGGGACGACCTGGAGGAGATGTTCCCGGTCATGGGCACGCTCGAGGCCCTGGCCGGGGAGCTGGCCTGCGCGCAGGTGACGGAGGAACAACTGGCCGAGATCCGCGCCCTGCACTATCAGATGGTCCTGCACCACACGCGCGGCGAACTGCCGCAGTACTTCCGCCTCAACCAGCGCATCCACGAGCTGATCATGCAAGCCGCCGGCAACGCCACGCTGACCCGCATGTACCGCAGCCTCTCGGGCCGCATCCGGCGCGCGCGCTATGTGGCCAACATGTCCAAGGCCCGTTGGGCCCAGGCGGTCGAGGAGCACGAGGCGATCCTGGAGGCGCTCTCGGCGCGTGACGGCGCGCGTCTGGCGGATATCCTGAAGCGGCACTTGCGGAACAAGTGCGAGACGGTGCGGGAATCCTTCCTGACCGGTGACGGCGCCGAACCCGCCGCCGATACCGAACGATCGGCCTGAATGTTATACTTACGGGACAGGGATCGTCGGGAACGGAGCGAGAGAACATGAACCAGCGCAAGCTCGGCTGGAGCGATATGTCGGTTTCGCCCATCTGTCTGGGCACCATGATGTTCGGCCTGCGCAGCGATGAAGCGGTGGCCGGACGCATCGTGGCGCGCGCGCGCAAGGCCGGCGTCAACTTCATCGACACGGCCGATGTCTATTCCCAGGGCGTTTCGGAAGAGATCACCGGGCGCCTCATTGCCGAGGACCGGGGGCGCTGGGTGCTGGCCACCAAGGTGGGCAACCCCATGGGCGAAGACCCGGGCCAGCGCGGGCTTGGCCGCGCCTGGCTCCTGCGCGCCATCGAGGCGAGTCTCAAACGCCTCGGCACCGATTACGTGGACGTCTATTACCTGCACAAGCCGGACCCGCAAACGCCGCTGGAGGAAACCCTGAGCGCGATCGGCGAGATTATCAAAGCGGGCAAGGCGCGCGCCTTCGGCATCAGCAACCACCGGGGCTGGCAGCACGCCGACATCGCGCGCCTCTGCGACAAGCTGGGCATGGACCGGCCCGTGGTCTCCCAGCCCTATTACAACGCCATGAACCGCCTGCCGGAGGTGGAGGTGCTGCCCGCCTGCCAGCACTTCGGCATGGGCGTGGTGCCTTACAGCCCGCTGGCGCGCGGCGTGCTGACCGGCAAATACAAGCCCGGCGAGAAACCGGCCGCCGGGACCCGGGCCGGGGGCGAGGACCAGCGCATCATGGAGACCGAGTTCCGTCAGGAATCCCTGGAATACGCCCAGGCCATCCAGGTGCGCGCCGAGACCCGGGGCATGACGGCCGGGCAGTTCGCGCTCAATTGGGTGCTGGCCAATCCCATCGTCACCTCGGTGCTCGCGGGCCCGCGCACGGAGGACCAGTGGGAGGAGTACCTGGGCGCGCTCGCCCACAAGCTGACGCCCGAGGACGAGGATTTTCTCGATGCCCTGGTGCCGCCGGGTCACCCCTCGACACCCGGTTATTCGGACCCGAAATATCCCGCCACCGGCCGCCCGATCGCGCGCTAGGCCTGAGACGGGCCGGAAGCCGCCGCCGCGCGCCAGGCGAACTCAGCTTGCCGCCGGTGGGTTCCGGTATTCTTCGAGAAAGGGATCCAGCTCCGTATCGGCCAGCCGGTTGAAATAGTTGGTGATCGTGCAGTGGGCGATCTCGGCGATCACCGCGATCATCTCCCGCGTCGACACGCCCGCATCGAGAAATGCCTGGAACTCCTCGTCGCCGAGCTTGCCCTTGGTGGCCGCCAGGCGCCGGGTCAGGCGCTGGATCACGGCCGGGCGCGACTCCCCCTCCAAGGTTTTCCCCACCGCGATGCGCTCGATCATCCCGGCATCCACACCGGCCTCCCGCGCCGCCAGGCGATGCGCGGGCACGCAGTAATGACAGCCGTTGCTGTAAGCCATCTCCATGCAGATGACCTCCCGGTCCTCCGGGCTCAGCCCGCTGCGGTCCAGGCAGTTATTGAGAGCGATGAAGGCCTCGAGGACCGCCGCGTTGTTGGCTAGGCCGCTGGAGACATTCCAGGGCTTGCCCCAGCGCCCGCGCAGGCGCCGGAGCAGCGCCCTGGTCTCATCGTCGGCTTGCGCCTCGGTCACGGGATCGATTCTCGGCATGGCGTCCTCTTTCCACCTCGCATCATGGGCGCAGAAACCCGGCCGCGATGCGGGCCGGCTTGGATCGGAAATGTAGCAGAATGATTGAATACCAACGGTCCTTAATATTGACTCATAGAGACGACTTCCCAAGGCTTTCGGACGGCCCATAGCTTTGGAACGGGGCGCATGGCTTCCGATGCCCCACATCGCCGCACCACGCGCTCCTGGCCGAAAACCTTGGGAAGCCGTCTCTATGGGCCATTATCAACGCTCCTTGGTATTAAAGCCGCGCGGTCACGGTCTCGACCA